>CAZKFS010000015.1:0-14716 GCA_964552275.1 uncultured Candidatus Saccharibacteria bacterium
TACCAACTAGCTGATACTCCGCAGGCCATTCCTTTAGCGATAAATCTTTACTCCGAAGAGACTATCAAGTATTATCCAATCTTTCGACTGGTTATTCCTGACTAAAGGGGATGTACCCACGTGTTACTACCTCGTTCGCCACTGCTCTTGCGAGCCGTTTGACTTGCATGCCTTATCCACGCCGCCAGCGTTCATCCTGAGCTAGGATCAAACTCTTAATAAAAGTTTAATCAAAAACTTAATAATGAACGGAACAAAATAAAAAATAATATAAATCTTTTTTATCTCATGATGCGCCTTTGCATCTGGCTGTTGTAATGTTGTGTGTATCTTTTATGTGTTTACTCCGACAAGTGAGGAGCATCGCGAATGAGTAATCTCATTCATGATGTCCGAACGCTGTCGAAGCAAACTTGTTTATTGAAGTTGAAAATCGTTGCTTAGATTTTCATATCCAGAATCATTTATAAAGAATATTTGTCGCCCCTTCAACTCCTGACAGAATCGTTGGGGTGACGAAAACTTGCCTCGCCTCATCGGCGAGTCCGCCGTTGAGGCGGAACTTATAAATACATTCTATAATTCAATTTGATTGTCAAAGTACTAACTAAAAATGCCGTATTTCAGGCACTTGTACAGTATAGTCATTTTTAGTCTGGAGTCAAGCCCCTTTTTCCACCTTATTTTTGGGCCTTTTTTTGAATCTGTTCGAGAGTAACAAGCAGTGGACTCGCTAGGAAAATAGAAGAATAAGCTCCAACCACAACACCCACAAGCAGAACTAGGGCAAAGTTTTGAGTAGACTCACCTCCAATAAAATATAGAGCGATCAAAGACAAGAAAGTTGTAACTGAAGTGTTGATTGAACGAGCCATTGTCTGTCTGACAGAATCCCCCACTATATCAACAAAGGATTTGTTGCTGTTTGTGGTTCTTAGGTTCTCTCTAACACGATCGAAAACCACTATAGTATCGTGAACGGAGTAGCCTAGTATGGCAAGTAGTGCAGATATGAACAAAAGATCTATCTCGCCTCCGAAAAAGTTGATCCATACAACAAAGAATCCTGTAGGAATCACAACGTCGTGAGCCAGAGCTATCACAGTAGCCAAACCATACTTCCAAGAAGCAACTGGTTTTGAAACCTTTCTAAAAGCAAAAGTTATAAACAAAACAATACAGACAAGAACAACGGCTATAGCCACCATCGCTTTGTTCTTTAACTGACTCCCCACAGTTGGACCAATAGAGTTAAAACGCTCTTCTTTTGCTGGGTTAGTAGCATCTTTTTGAAAAGCGCTCATTACTATCACCTTCTCATCAGGAGTAAGATCATGAGTTTTTAGAATATAGTTTTTATCTCCAGATGGTGTCAAAACAAAACCTCCTAAATCTAGTTTTGTAAGTTCCCCCTTTGTAAATTCCAAATCAGGACGAGTTTCAGAATAACTAACTTCTAGAAGAGACCCCCCTTTAAAATCCATTCCCAAGTTAAAACCATATGTCCAAATAGCAAAAATAGAACCAAAAAACAGAATGGCTGACAGAACGAAGAAGAATTTTCGATTATTTACTATAAACATATATTTTAATTTAAATGAAAGCCGTTACTAAATAAAAACCTCGTTAACTTTTTTGGTGTAGCGTTGCTGTCCTTTGGTGCAATAGCAAAAAGGAATGTTCTAGATACTGTTATAGCAGTGAACATTGATACCAAAACTCCGATACCGAAAGTCAAAGCAAAACCTTTCACTGCACTTGTTCCAAGCCAGAACAAAATAATAGCTGTGATTATGGAAGAAATGTTTGAGTCTCGGATAGAAAGCCATGCTCTAGCAAAACCTTCGTGTAGAGCCTTGTACAAACTTCCACCCTTTTTTAACTCTTCTTTCATTCTTTCAAAAATCAAAACATTCGCATCAACCGCCATACCTATGGAAAGTATGAACCCAGCAATACCAGCAGCTGTAAGTGTAACTGGAACAAGTTTAAATATAGCAAATGAGATTATTATATATATAGCAAGAGAAACACTAGCAATAAATCCTGGTAATCTATACCAGAGAACAAGAAAAGCAACAACCAAAACAAAACCCAACATACCAGCTTTGACACCTGCAGATTTTGCATTTTCTCCTAGAGACGCTCCAATAGACTGAGTTCCAATAAGTTCAATAGGTACAGGCAAAGCACCATAATTCAAATCTCGAACTAGAGATTTGGCTTCATCACGAGTAAATCCTCCAGATATAATAGCCTTGCCATCATTTATCTCATCACGTATTACAGGACTTGAAATCATCGCTCCATCTAGGAAAATAGCCAAGATTTCACCTTTGTTTTCTCGAGTTATTTTTGCAAAAAGATCTTTACCTTGTGAATTCAAAGATAAAGCTACAATAGGCTGACCGGCTAGTTGACCAGAACCACTATCGGTAAACTGGAGTTGTGCTTTATCTAGATAACTTCCATCTAAACCAGTAGAAACAAAAATTTCATTAATAAGTTTAGTTTTTAATTCTTCCTCTGTAAAATTCTTGGCTTCCGGACGTACAAGCATAAATTCTAGTTGTGGAGTTTTACCAATAAGAGCCACTGCTTGTTGTATATCAGTAACACCCGGTAGTTCAACTAGCAGACGGTTTTCATTACCTCCAGAAATGACCCCAGGTTTTACTACAGTCACAACTGGTTCTGAAACACCAAAAATGTTCACTCGTCGCTCTATAACATCACGGAGAGAATCCATGGCACCACTCACGTCACCAGACTTCACTTTTGTTACATCTGCACGATATGTTAGTTCTGTTCCCCCATTTAGATCGAGACCAAGTTTAAAAGCGTATTTTGCTAAACGAGGAGAAGATTCTTCTGAAACTCTGTCTGATTTATAAACAAAAAAACCAACAAGAGAAACTACAACTACTAGGATCAAGGACAAAACTCTGTGTTTCAGCATATTTTTAGTAAATTATTATTAGTTTAATATAAACAAATACGTTGTATAGACTACTTTATTTGACTCAAAAAAGCAATAATCAAAAACCTCAGATTCTCTGAGGTTTTTGATTATTTTTAGGTAAAAATAATTTTAAAATTCTTGATAAATAAATGCTCTAGGTACAAATGTTGCTGTAACGTTAAACGTAGTAACTACTGGTGAAGACAGAACGCAAGAACCCAAACCAGCACAATCACCAGCCCAGCCGTTAAATTTCCAGTACGAAGAACTCGGTGTTGCACTGAGAGTAACTACAGTATCAACATCAAAGAGACCTATACAATTTGCTCCACATGGGGTTACTCCAAGAGGTAGGTTATTAACTACTCCCCCAACGACTGGAGATTTTGTTACATTAATTTGAAACTTTGGTCCTGGTGGCGGTGGAGGTGGAGGAGGTGGAAGTCCATTTCTTAAACCAACCTCATCGGAATCACCACTGTAGTTAAAGTTTATAGGTACACCAGAAGGTGAATAATCTATAGGATTTGTCAAAACTATAGAATTTCTAGGTCCATCGTAAGAAGCAAAAGCATTCAAACATCCAAACGGAGGTTCGTTATCGTTACATAGTGTCCAAACACCAGTGTTTGTTTCGTCAATCCAGATACCAGGACCTGGAGATCTATAACCTCTGAAGGTATATGTAGTACCGACAGTACCAGCATAGACAGCACTACAACCTGTAGAAGGATGTTCTGGTGGTAAACATATCTCAACCACATTCACTGGTGGAGCTGGTGATGGACTAGGACTAGGTGACGGGCTCGGTGACGGACTTGGAGAAGGAGAAGGACTAGGTGATGGTGACGGACTTGGGCTTGGGCTAGGTGATGGGCTAGGTGATGGAGATGGACTCGGAGAAGGAGATGAATAAGTACAACTACCATCGTCGCTAGTAGCAGATGGATTATAGTTATCAGCAGAGTTATCGGTACAACCATAAATATCGGGTGGTGGAAGTGGTGGTGGAACATCACAAACCTCATCTGGACAAGCGGTAACCCCACAAGAAACTGATCCGCCACTACAAAACGCAGGAGCATTACATCCAGGAACAGCTGAAACTTGACAACCATCTGGTCCGTTACAACTAGGAGTTGTCCAACATGATAGAGCCTGAACTTTACTACTAAATAAAAATTGCCCCGCAAGAACTATAGAGAGCACAATAAAAAATTTTGTAAAAATCTTTAATTTATTCATTTATTTTTAATTAAAATAGTAACAGCACTTCTCTGAGTTTCGGATGAAATTTTCTCCAGGTTATCTGGGGTGATAACCTCGTTTGTAACAAAAACTATTTCGGCTCTCAATTGATACAAGTTATTTTCAAAATCAAGAACGTTTAGCAAATCACTTCTGTTGGCCAACAACATTGACCAATAATCTTTGATCAAATCTGCCCTGAGGTCCAAGAAAAAATCATGCATGTTTTGATCGATCTCAAACCTTATTTTATATGATAGATCACCGGAACTATCTTGGAGTTGAGACACAGCGACCATACCAGCTTCATTTGGAATTAGTTTAAGTAGATCTGCTGGCAAATCTTCTTTATTCAAATAAACAACTCCTACTGGCGCGGTAAACTTTAGAATTGCATCTCTAGTTATAGTGCTTCTAGTCTCCCCCATTGTAGGTAAATATTTCTTTTCTTTAAAAAAATAAAAATAAACTCCAGTAACCACAAATACAATAACGATAACTATAAAAATACTTTTGGTTGGATTATTTTTTAACATTTTTAGTTAATGTAATTATACATGAAATCATTACTGTTTACATTATATAACTGTGTATAAAAAATACAACAATTTAGCCGGCCTCCGAAGAGGACCGGCTTTGTTTTTCCCAAGCATGAGACTACTCAAGCTTGGTGTTTGGGGGAACTGCATAGAGCCAGGTGATGACCTCCTTGAGAGCGGGTGGTATAGACCATTTGAACGGTTTACCAATCACACCAGGCTCGTTAGTGTGTCCCATGTAGAGGATCAGAGCATGACCCATTTCATGAGCTATGGTTCCTGCAAGGTTGTCGCCAAGGGTGCACTGGGGCTTGGTAAGAAACGCGAACGATCCCAGTGCAGAGGTCACAGTATTCCCACGGAAATCTCGGGGGCCTGCGACACCACAACTTACATCCAGCAATTCTGGCCGCAGCACCTCATACGGAGGCGGCCAAACCGAAGACAGAGAGAAATTCGCTTCCCTTTCTGTGGCCACAAGGACCACAAAACCAGGAAATTCTGAGTTCCAGAAATCCACGGCCTTTTGCACTGATGCTGCAGGGAAGTTCTCATCCGCCCAGACTTTAACTGGGAGAGTACCCCAGCGTACGGTTCTTCCGTTCCCACCACCCGGTGCGAACGTGACGTTGTTCTCCAGGATCATAGCCTTCGCCACGTCCGAAACTGGAGGAAGAGCCTGAGGTACTGGAACCACTGTGGGTCCCGTCGGAGATTTGTCACCACAACCAACAGTGAAAAGGGTCACCACCACAACGAGAATGAACGGCACTAGTGTATTCATGACTTGTCCTCAAGTTGTGTGGGAACCCCCCACTGTTTCTGATCCTATTATATCACAGATAACAAAAAACACAACTCTTTAAAAAAGCAGACTAGTCTTAACAAAAATTCTTTAGATCAGACTCATCTAGACACTCTTTATTCTCCCCTTTTTAGTGTTAGAAATTAGTTTAAAATTCTTCGTAAATGAATGGGCGAGGAACGAATATTGCTGTTACATTGAATGTAGTAACTACTGGTGAAGACAAAATACATGCACCCAAACCAACACAATCACCTGCCCAGCCGTTAAACTTCCAGTAAGAAGAAAGCTGTCTCGCAAAAAGCTCTACAGAAGTATTTATGTCATAAGAACCTATACAATCTGCACCACAATTTATACCTCCTGGTGAACTAGTTATAGTTCCACCTATTATTGGATTTTTTATAGCATTCACTGAGAACTTTGGAGTCACTCCTGCTGGCAAAACTGTTACCGTAACACCTTTATTTGTTGTACCGTTAGCATTACTACAGCTTAGATTATATATTCTTGTGGTAATAAGGTTGCCCGTGGACTCTGTCCCGCCACCAAGAGCTTTGGCTCCAGCCCAACCACCAGTAGCTGTACAACTAGTAGCATCAGACACGACAGACCAGACCAAATCTACTGCAGTGTTATACGGAATAATACAAGATCCATCACAAGAAAAAGTAAAAGACGGAAGTGCTGGAGCTGGACCAGTATAAGAAGCACATGTATACCTACGCTTACATGATTCTGGATACCAATCATCAGCATTACCGTCAGGAACAATAGGATTTCCAGGTCCAATAATATCTATTTCTCCAGGAAGGTGATTGTCTCTTCTGCAAGAATTTTGTCCAACACCCAATTCATCACCAGTACCATCACTCCTATATCTCCATGCACCTTCGTTAGCAGCAGTGGGAGGCATAAAAATACAAGATGGATGTACAGGTCTCTCATTGAGCCAATAACAAACATTATCTGAAACATAGTCTTTCAAATTATTCCATTGGTTATGAGTATCCCAAGGATCACTGTGGGCATAGTATGGGTCTGATGGCAAAGCTGCACAAGATGACGGTAGCCAATTACATGTTGCTGAACAACCTGATCCACCATCACAATCCTCTCCCCCTTCTAGAGAACCGTTTCCACAAATCGGACCTCCCCCACTACCTTCGCCGCCACCACCTCCACCAGGATTTCCGTAAACACAATTACCATCATCTACATTTGCATAAGGATTATGATTTGTCGCTACACCATCAGTACAACCAGAAATAGGACCAGGTGGAAACACACAACTACCATTATCTTGGTTGGCTCCAGGAGGTGTATTATAATTATTTGCTCCAACAATAGTACAACCTGGAATAGCCACTCCAACAACAATATCTATAGAAGCACTGGCACTTACTTGGGCGTTTTTTCTAGATGAAACAGTAAGGTCAGCGCCCGTACATTCTGTATTTTTGCAAGACACAGACAAGCTACCACCACCAGCATTCACAGGAGAAACTTCACACTCACTACCAGCTCCATCTGGAGACAATATACACAAGACAGCATACCAATCCCCATCTGGTGGAAAAGGATAGCTTGCTGAAAAACTTCCACTTCCACTGCTATAATAACTCCCACCTCCAAGACCTGGCGCTGATGCTCTCCTGAACTGAAAAGTATCTCCTGTACCAAAAGAAGGAACATTTAAATTTGCAGCAGCAAAAACTTCTCCAAAAAATAAAAAGAAATTTAAAAACAGCAAAAATATGCTGACTATTAAGTGTATATTATATTTCTTCAGGAAAGTCATATATTGAATAGCTAACTTCTATAGCTCTACTATTGATAATTGGTAAAAGACCTTTATTTGCCTTCACGGTAACACCAACTTCTTTATTTAAATCTGAAATATTTCCAGAAACTACTATTGTGCTTGGCTGAAATTTACCACCACTTCTCAACTGTTCAATACTGATACCTACAACACTTTTTTTAAAAACTGTTTTATCTGTTACTACAAAAGATTGCTTATTTCCACTCGAGGAATCCTGTATAACAAAAGTAGAATCTTTAACTTCAGAGACTTCCCCAGCAACCGTAAAAATAGATGACGAATATTTTTTATTAAAAACCCATAAAAAAGATGATGCTACAACAATGATAACTAAAATTATGGGAAATAGTACTTTCTTATTCATGGATTAAAATAATTACTATCTAAATAGTAACATGACACAAAAACAAATGTAAATGTTAACAACTAGAAAGGGCTGGTCGTCTGTAGACGACCAGCCCTGCTTCCTTCTCCCGAACACTAGCAGTTCGGGGGGCATCCGGGGATCACCAGGTCCCAAGGGTCCACGCGCTGTTCGATAACGCGCGGGTCCTGACCCTTTTGAGGAATGGAGTTCACGATCTGAACACTCCCCCTCAAGATCGTAGTGACGATGAACCTGAGCGTTCGAGTGTTCCCCAGACGGGGTGGCTCAAATACTGCCGAGTACTGCCCGCCTGTGGTCTTCAAAAAATCCGCCGCCTCGCCACCACCATGCGAACATCCCGACGAGCCGGTGTTGTCCTCTGGTGTCTGAGTCCAACAGACTGCGACAGACACGCTTTCCCTAGGGTCGACACCGAGGTCGAAAGGTACAGTCACTTGTACCTTCTGACCTTCGGCCAGAACAGTCCCGCTGACAACTGACGCCACCGCCGGCTGGATCATGGTCACATGAGTGGCCACATTCGAGGGGGCGGTTGGCCCCCTACCAGAACACGCAATGAGACCCATGGAGAGTCCCAACGCCACGATCACGACGCGATTTACCACGACGAATCCGATACGCATTGAAACCCTCCTTCTTCTTTCTTCTGTAGCACAAAGCCACAGATTCCAACACAAAATATAGTCTATTTATGACTATTTGTCAATATTGCTATTGGGGATATCCTGTGGACAATTTAGACCTAAATTCCCTGCCTCGATATGAGAGATTTTACTGTTTTCAAAGCTATTTTTATATCCAACCAAAAAGATCTGTTTTTTATGTAATAAATATCGTAAGTCAACTTCTCTTTTGTGAGATTTATTTCTGCACCATGGTGAGGATGAATTTCTTGGTGGATTTGTGCCCAACCAGAAAGGCCTGGTTTTATGAGATGACGAATATTGTAGTAAGGAATCTCTTTGTCATATATAGCGACTCCAGTAGGAAGCTCTGGTCGAGGACCGATGAGAGACAAGTCCCCTCTTATGACATTCCAAAGTTGAGGAAGTTCATCTATGCGAGTTTTACGCAGAAAATTGCCGACACGAGTTACTTTGTTCTCTTTTGTTGGAGTTATGTCAGACTCTCTTCTACTCATTGATCTAAATTTGTGAATTTGAATATGTTTTCCGTCACGACCAACTCTTTCTTGGGATATAAATATTGGGCCACCATCATCTAGTTTTATAGCAACATACACAAAAGGATAAAACACGATAGAGAGTACACCGAGAACAAAACTGAGAATAAAATCCATTATTACTTTCAGAAAATCATATGTAAATTTTGGCGAAGTTGATATGTTTTCCAAAAACCAACTGTAACTCACGAGTGACAGAGGAATCCGATCAAATATGTCTTCGTATATTCTATGAGAATCAATAAACCTCACTTTAGAAAAAATAAGGTTATACAAATGTGGCAAAAGTGGTGTCACGTTTTCATGTGAAAAATCAATAACTATTATTTTTATATTGCTCGAGTAAACTTGAGTCACAATATCCTGCTGTATATCGATAGAATCTATGTCATGCACGTCCACAGAGGAAACAAAAAACAAGTCATATCTGTTGTTGCCGTTCACCTCATGAAAAAGTTCTTTCATTTCACTACCGGACCCAATAAGCAAAGCAGGCTGTTTTTCTTTGGAACCGAACAAAGCAATGCCATACAACCTCCAAAAAAGGATACCGCCGAATGAAATTACTAGATATATAAACAGGATAGTTTTCGGTGTAATACCAAAAACTGAGATGGTGTAGAAGAAAACTATAGCAAATATACTGTTTACAACTTGGGCATTGAAGATGACATTGGGTAATTTGCTTTTGAGTATAAGGGTGTGTTTCTCATAAAGACCAGCGATAAAATAAGTCACAATCCAAACACAAAAAAGTATAGAGAAAGGTGTTAGATGTTTTAGAAAAGTTTGGGTAGTTGGAATTTCTAGAAACCTGAAATACAAAGCCAGCCAAAGAGAAAAGACAAAGAAAAACAAGTCGCCAAAAAAGAGAATTATGGCTTCTTTTCGAGTTAGATTACTCATAGATAATAAGACCATATTATGATAAAGTGGCTATATATGCAAGAAGGTGGCAATTCAGAACCAAAGAAAAAAGTCTGCTACATAATAACCAAAGGTCTCTGGGGTGGAGCTCAAAAATACGTCTACCTGCTTTCCACAGAACTACCCAAAGATAAATATGATGTCTTTGTAATAACTGGCGAAGGTGAAGTCCTGAAAGAAAAATTGGAGGAAAAAGGCATAAGAACATATGTCCTAAAAAATCTAAAAAGAAACATGTCTGTTGTTTCTGAAATACAAAGCTTTTTTGCCCTACTTAAAATAATTTGGAAGGAAAAACCCGATGTATTACATTTAAACAGCCCAAAAGCTGGTGGAATAGGTAGTGTTATTGGAAGGCTTTTGTTTAGAAAGAAAATAATATTTACAGCTCACGGTTGGACTTTTAACGAGGAACGGCCTTTATATCAGAACGTCCTGATACTTTTGTTCTCCTGGATTACAATACTCCTATGTCATAAAACCATAGTGATAGCTCCTAGAGAAGAAGAGCAGGCAAAAGAAATGCCACTCATAAACGACAAAAAAATAATTCTTATTAGAAACGGAGTAGAAAATATAAAATTTAAAGATAGAGAAACTGCAAAAAAAACTCTGCTGAAAAAAATAGACCGTGATAACGATGGTAACGTTCTGTGGATCGGCACAATAGCTGAACTACACAAAAACAAAGGACTAGAATATGCGATCACCGCTGTTTCCAGAATCCAAACTCCTTTTAAATATTTCATAATAGGAGAAGGCGAAGAAAGAAAAAATCTACAAAAACTGATAGAGAGACTAGGTCTAGAAAACAAAGTTTTCTTGGTGGGCTTTATGGATAAGGCAAGCGACTATTTAAAAGCGTTTGATATATTTATGCTGACCTCAATAAAAGAAGGTTTGCCTTACGTAGTTTTGGAAGCTGGTTTAGCAGAACTACCGATAATAGCTAGCTCGGTTGGAGGAATACCAGACATAATAGAAAACGGAATAAGTGGAATACTGACAACCAGCACCAGAACTGGAGAAATAGTAAGAGCCCTAGAATACATGATAGAAAAACCAGAACAACGAAAAAACTTTGGCCTAAGGTTGGAAGAAAAAATACGAAAAGATTTTTCAGTAGATAAAATGGTAGAAAAAACTTTGGCTTTGTATAGTTAACGAAAATTTTTGCCTTTCCAACAACGAAATGCGCCAGTTTTGGAAGTTATATGACCAGTTCGTTTGAAACAACGTCCTTGTGAACCACCCGAGAAGATCTCCTCATGCTCATAAGTATCCCCAATCCTATAAATTCAGAGAGTAGATGACTACCTCCGTAACTCATAAACGGCAAGGTGTTTCCGGTGACGGGCAAAAGACCTATGTTCATGCCTATATGAATAATACTGTGTACTAGAAAAAGAATTGTGAGTCCTGTTCCGAACAACACTTCGAAATTCCCTCCCCCTTTAAAAGAAATGCTGAGCATCCGAGCAAAAATAACACCATACAAAACAAATAGAAGCATAACACCTGTAAATCCCCACTCTTCGGCAAAAGCAGCAAAAATAAAATCTGTCTGATATTCAGGCAAATACTGAAGTTTGGATTGGGTGCCATAACCTATACCCTTACCCAGAAACTGTCCGGATCCAACAGCTATAGTGGACTGATATGCATTGTATCCAGAACCACGGATATCAGTGAGAGGATGAATAAAAGTTTTTATACGATCTTTTTGGTATGGTTTGAAAACAAAAAACCATAACCCACCAAAGGCAACCAAGCCGATAAAAAATACGGCGAGTAAATGTTTTTTGGAGATACCAGAAACTAGAACCATGCCGAGCCAAAGGAAAAATATGATTATCGCTGATCCAAAGTCTGGTTGAAGGAAAACCAAAACAAAAATAACAAAAACATAAGACCCAGAAACGAGTATGTGTCTTATGTTTGCTATCTCTATATGTCGACGAGAAAAATATTTGGCCAATATGAGTATAATAACCAGCTTTATGGGATCAATGGGTTGAAAAGAAAAAACTCCTAGATCAAACCAACTTTGAGCCCCTTTGAAAACACTACCCGTAACAAAAAGTAAAAACAGTAACCCAACAGAGACAGCAAATAAAATTATAATAATTCTGGTGTTCTTTAGAAAACTCCAGTCAATAAAACTAGTTATAAAAAAAGCCACCACAGAAACCAAGAGCCACATGGTCTGTCTCTCAAAAAAACTACTATTTCCAGAAAAAGAATTCATGGTGACTATGCCTGCCAAAGACACCAAACACACACTAACAAATAAAAACCAATCAATATTTTTGAAAATATTTTTTACAAAATTTATCAGCATAAAACTATTTAGATAGCTCTGTGAATAACATTTATTACATTTGGCTTCCTCTCACAAAGACTGGAGCTTATTTTCTCATATATAGAACCTAGATCTGCTTTTGTTGGAGCAAAGAAATACTGTCCATCTTCGTTGGTTATTGATTTAAGGAAATTTCCATCAGCATCCTTGCCTAGACCTATAGTGTAAAGCGCGACTTTGTTGGAGTTAATATTTTTTGAAACTTGTCTTGCGGAGAAAGCTGGAAAATCCGGAGTGTTTGGCATTTTTGGCATAGTTGGTATACCGTCAGTTAGCAGAATTATAACTTTCTTGCTTTCTGGTCTAGCCCTATCAGACAGTAGCTCATTTAAACTATCAGTCAAACCTCCAGCAATATTGGTCTGTTCATTTATAGCTCTGTTAAAGAATATGCCATCTATCCCCAAAACAGCATCCTGTTTAGTTAGAGAAAGAGAACTCTCTTGTTTTGAGTTGTCACCAAAAGAAACTATTCCCACCTGATCTTCTGGAGCCAAGTTATTAACAAATTCTTTTGCTGTAGACAGAACAGTAGTAAAAGGTTCTGGCGGATCAGATGACTCCGATCTCATACTTCCAGACTTATCCAAAGCCAAAACAACATCAACAGGGTTTATACAAACCTCAACACCGAGATCAAAAGCTTTTGGCCATGTGAACACAAAATCCTGAGAACTGCGGGGTGTCAGGTTGTCCACAAAGGTCCTGGAGGCAGCTACAACATTTTCTTTTCCATCCAGAATAAACACAGACAACTCGGACTGTGGGACTGTCTTTAGTGAATCGTTAGTTATAGTTCCAACAATACGTGGACTGGTAGTAGTTGATAAAAGAGTCCCGTAGCTCAGTTCGATATCAAGATCTTTTTCCAAATCTTTTTCCCACTTTTCGAAAGATGTAAACTTGAAATCTACAGTTCTAGGTTTGTTGTTTTTAATAACAAGACCAGTTTCAAAAATAGCAAACTTTTTATTTTTAGGAATACTTGTCTGACCTTCTTTGGTTAAAATTAAATTATTGTTTGAATCGTATATTTTAAATTCGTATTGAGCACTGCTATTTTTTGAATTAATATTTGGATTTTCCACATACGCAACTGCACTGTATACGTCTCCAGAGATATTAAATGTTTTTGACCACAGGACAACTGGCGCCAAGTTTTCGTTTATACACAAGTTAACACACGAACCTCCGCAATCCACACCAGTCTCATCTCCATTTCTTGCACCATCAAAACAAGTAGGAGTTTTATAAACTAGACCAAAAAATACTGCGGTAAATATAATGGCTAGTACTAAAATCGTACTACCTCCATATATAAACCTTCTTTTTGTAGACCAAAGTGCCATAGGTATATAATACCAGATTTTTTGTATACAAAAAATCGATTTCTCTGTTCTGGCGTCTACCTACTCTCCCCTTGCGAGTACCATCGGCACTATTGGGCTTAACTTCGGTGTTCGGAATGAGAACCGGTGTGACCCCAACGTCAAGACACCAAAACACAAAAATCGATTTGTGATTTGAATATGTAATTGTAAAAGTAAAACATTTCATGGTTACTTGTCCGCCGATGAGGCGGATTCATTCCATGTAACAGGATGAAGTTCGTGGCACTTAAATTTCCTAATAAGAATCGGCTAATTAGTACACCTTGGCTACACATGTTGCCATGCTTCCACCTAGTGCCTATCACGTAATAATCTCTTACGGGCCTCAAACGATTTCTAATCTTGAAGTGGGTTTCACTCTTAGATGCTTTCAGAGTTTATCCCTTCCCGACTTAGCTACTCTGCGGTGCCCTTGGCAGGACAGCAGACACACCAGAGGTCAGTTCACCCCGGTCCTCTCGTACTAGGGGCAAATCTTCTCAAAAATCAACGCCTACAGTAGATAGGAGACCAACCTGTCTCACGCATGTTTCCACAGATTACTCTGTGCATTGGACTATAACTTCATGTGCCGAGATGAGGCACACTGTTGATGTTTAGTCTCTACGGGCGCCGAGATTTTCTTAACTGTAATCAGTTTTAGAAAATCCAAGTGCAGTTGCGTAATCGCAAGCTGCCGACTTCCCTCGGTATTACCCGCCGATGAGGCGGGCTCCACCGATATAAATCAACTTTAATCAGCCGATGAGGCTGACCGCCGTGATTTGATTGATCTCTTCCGCCTCTTCGGCGGATGTGCCGATGAGGGCACACTTCTTTCATTTACAAAACGAAAATTCCTCTGAGGATTCAGATTGTGGAGAATTCATGATACGTCTTGCGACATGATATGAATCCTCCACGGTCTGAACCCAGCTCGCGTAAGATTTTAAATGGCGAACAGCCATACCCTTGGGAGCTTCTTCACCCCCAGGATATCTTGAGCCGACATCGAGGTGCCGAACTGTACCGTCGCTATGGACGCTTAGGTACAACCAGCCTGTTATCCCCAGGGTAGCTTTTATCCGATAATCTCCGGCCGCCTCT
>CAZKFS010000016.1:0-13960 GCA_964552275.1 uncultured Candidatus Saccharibacteria bacterium
CCGTTTAAAGGGTACACCTCTTTAGCAAAGAGGCACGTTAGACCACTCTGACACGGCTCCAGATAAAACCAAGATTAACACAAAAAAGCATTTTATAGAATAATGTGGTATATTAATTTTTCGATAAGGAGAGATGGATGAGTGGCTTAAATCAACGGTTTACTAAACCGTCATCCCTTAACTGGGATCGCGAGTTCGAATCTCGCTCTCTCCGCCAACACAATTTAGTATCGGAGTGACCCGAGTGCCTCAAGACAGCTCCTTAAAACATGCTAAAATACCCTTACAACGTCTCACTCCGTTGGTACTTAACCCGAGTGACCCGCAGATACTTTACCTTATGCATAAATAGTGTAGTGTTTATTCCAGAGAGGTAGGTGATGTGAATTGAGTGAATACGTAACATTCAAGGCCTTAGCAAACGCGATGCACGTCAGGCTCGATCGCGTTTACTACTGGGAAAAACTTGGGTGCCTTGATGTCCACATTGTGAACGGGGTAAAGTCAGTAAGAAAAGATTTGGCTGATGAAATCACAAAACTGTGGAAAGAAAGCTGCACCCCTTCTGAGGCAGCCCGTGAACTTGGTATCAAAGAGAGAGGTGGTGGTATAAATAACCTGATAAAAAACAATGTCCTGGTAAGAGTTTTTCCGTTTGGAGACAAAACTCTAATTGGACAAGGGAGGGTTGCTCTATCATCAATACCACAGGCAAAAAGGTACGTTGCCGAAACAGAAGAAAGGATGCGAAGAATACACAACCGAAACCGAGGTCTTTCTTGGGGTCACAAGTTTAACGCGGAAACTGCCAGTAATGCAGCCAGAATGAAGGCGGTTCAGAGAGGAAAGCAGAGACAGCAAGAACAAATTGATCGCCTACTTGTTTTGTATGTACCAGCAAATACCGATGAATCTGGAATCATCGGAAGCAGAAAACTGGTCACGCCAGAATCTGCAGCAGATTTCCTCGGTGTACCGATTCGTCGGCTATTGAACCTTGGAATCCGTGGTGAGTACATCAATGGAACGTTCCTTCCTTATGCACACGCACTGGAGGTGTACAAAAGAAAACAAAAAAAAGTGTTGTGACATACAATCACGAAATGGCGTCGCTGGAGCTTAGCGACGCCATTTCCATTACACTTTCATTTATATAGGTGCTAAAATTATCTACCTATGAACTATTTCAAAAAATCGCTAGATCTGCACAAAAAACTGAAAGGAAAGTTAGGAATAAGAAGTAAAACACCAATCAAAAACAAAAACGATCTGTCTATACTCTATACTCCCGGAGTAGCTGAGGTTTCCAGAGTTATTGCAAAAAATAAAAACCTAGCAAAAACATACACGCTGAAATCCAATTCTGTTGCAGTGGTATCCGACGGATCAGCAGTTTTGGGTCTGGGAAACATAGGTCCTTATGGAGCCCTGCCAGTCATGGAAGGTAAAGCAATTTTATTTAAAGAGTTTGCAAACATAGATGCCTACCCTATTTGTCTAGATACCCAAGACACCGAAGAAATAATAAAAACAATAAAAAATATTTCCGTTGGATTTGGTGGAATAAATCTTGAAGATATATCTGCACCAAAATGTTTCGAGATAGAAGAAAGATTAAAAAAAGAATTAGATATTCCAGTAATGCATGATGACCAGCACGGAACAGCGATAGTTGTACTGTCAGCTTTGATAAATGCTCTGAAAGTTGTTAAGAAAAATGAAAAAGATATAAAAATTGTAATAAACGGAGCCGGAAGTGCAGCTATAGCTATAACAAACCTACTAATACAATACGGGGTTAATGCTGGAAATATAATAATGGTAGATAGCAAAGGAACTTTGCACAAAAATAGAACTGACCTAAATCCTTATAAACAAAAAATTGCAAATAAAACAAATAAGGAAAAAATTGCTGGTGGACTGAAAGAAGCTTTAGTTTTCGCAGATGTGTTTATTGGAGTATCTGTTGCAAATGCTTTGAAAAAAGAATGGGTAGAAGACATGGCAAAAGATCCTATAGTTTTTGCTATGGCCAATCCAAATCCAGAAATAAGTCTAGAGGACAGCAAAAAAACAAAAATCAAAGTCTTTGGTACAGGAAGAAGTGACTATCCAAACCAAATCAACAACGTTTTAGTTTTTCCAGGAATATTTCGAGGAGTTTTGGACTCTGGAGCAAAACAAATAACAGAAGAAATGAAAATCGCTTCCGCAAAAGCCATAGCTAGCCTAGTTTCCAAAAAAGAACTCTCTCCTTTATTTATAATCCCAAACCCTTTTGATAAACGTGTAGCAAAAGCCGTCGCAAATGCTGTGAAGAAGTACGGCAATTAGGTTTTATTATTTTATATTTTTTCGAAAGCATTCGGTCTCTCCAGCGGGAGACCTCATTCTGGTCCTCGACCTGAATCTGTCAATGAGCCTTCGTTTCACTCAGGTCGTTGACAGAACCATGCTTCAGGTCTGCGGGTGTTTCTCAAAAATACAAAACAACAAAACCTCACTTCATGTTTCCTTGACCCCATGAGAGACCGGTAGTATCTTAGCTATATGAACAACAAAATCAGCTTCACCAGCACTCGAGACAAAAAGATAAAGATAGACTTTTGGCAAAGTATAGCCCAAGGTATAGCTCCAGACGGAGGCCTCCTAGTTCCCACCACAATACCCAAAATTCCAGACTCAGTAATAAAAAGTGAGTCATTTTGGAAAAATTCAAAAATAAGCGATATTTCGTCGGCAATACACAGACTCTTTATTCCCCAATCAGAAATATCTGACAAAGATGTTTTGGCTATGATGGTAAAAGCTCACAACTTTGATATGCCACTAGAAAAATTGGATTCAAACACTTTTGTTTTGAGAATAGACAGAGGCCCTACTACAAGTTTCAAAGACGTGGCCGCGAGATCTCTCGCTGGACTACTCGAAAAGTACTGTGTGAAAAACAACACTACTATAAACATAATAGTGGCGACTTCTGGAGACACAGGGGGTAGCTATCGCAGACGCATTTGGTGGATCTTCAAAAATAACTGTGAGTATTCTATACCCTGACGGAGGAGTAAGTGAGATCCAAGAAAAACAAATGATTGATGTTGGTGAAAAGTATAAAAATGTTCAAGCGATACCAACAAAAGGAAACTTTGACGTTTGTCAAGATGTAGCCAAAATCCTACAAGTTGCCCGTGAGCTGACAGGTGCA
This sequence comes from uncultured Candidatus Saccharibacteria bacterium, assembly GCA_964552275.1. Classification (GTDB taxonomy): domain Bacteria; phylum Patescibacteriota; class Minisyncoccia; order Phycocordibacterales; family DATDWN01; genus C7867-006. The sequence continues at coordinate 3,206 of CAZKFS010000016.1, forward strand.
GATGAAAAAACAATCAAAAAATTTATAGAAGAAATAAGATATAAACTTGGAATAAAAATCTCTCCGAAAGAAGTTAGAGAGCTGGTAAATATAATAAAAGATCTACATCTATCTAGTGCGAACTCCATAAACATATGGAGACTAATACCCCAGATGACTCAATATTTTGTAGCCTACAGTAAAATGGTGCAGGAAAAAAGAATAAAAGTTGGTGAGGAAATAATATTTTCAGTTCCAAGCGGAAACGTAGGACACCTCATGGCTGGCCTGTATGCAAAATCAATAGGGCTACCAGTTAAAAAATTTATTGTTGCTACAAATGCAAACAATATTTTAGCTAACGTTATAGGTAGTGGAAACATAAAACATCACGCTTTTTCAAAAACATCTTCACCATCTATGGATATTCTAGATCCTAGTAATCTGGAGAGACTTTTGGATTTTTCCGGAGAAAAAAGTAAAAGCAAAACAAAAATAGATTTCGTTCAAATGAAACAAGATATAAAAATGGCGACTAACGAAAGTACTATCACCTTGGAAAAATATGGAGTCACAAAAAACATGATTTCATATTTGAAAAATATTATTTGGGCAGAAGACGTAGAAACAGATGATGAGGTGTACAGCATGATGGAAAGAATTTATAGAATAAACAAGATAACCCTAGAGCCTCATGGAGTTACGGGAGTAATAGCCAACATACGAGCCAGAGCAAAACAAGCTGTAACATTAAAAGATTTCGTTGTAGTCATGGAAACAGCTCATCCAGACAAATTCCCTACTGCTCTAAAAGAAGCTCATGTAAAAGTTCCTAGTTCTCAAAAACACAAAGTCTTGGATCGTTTGGCAAAAACACCAATATCAAAAATGAAAAAACCAAAAGCTATCAATGTAAACTTGCTAGAAATAGCTAAAAAAATAAAATCGATAAGTTACTAAATAGACGAAGGGCTACGCAATAGTTTTTACTACGTGAACGTTCACAAAATACCTATTTTAATAAAAAGTGTCAATGTGCATTTAAAAATACTAGAGTATACAATGTGTATAACGTGAAATTAAACTCTCCAATATCAACTGAATTTCGTTTAGTAGAAGCTCAAAAAAAAGCTCTGGCTAAAATGGGTATTTTAACAATAGAAGACATCCTTTATTACTTCCCTGTTCGTTATGGAGATACAAAACAAATAAGAAATGTTGATTCAGTAACCAAAGGTGAAGAAGTTACAATTTTTGGGAAAATATCTGGACTTAAAACCAGCAAAGCTTTTGTCAAAAAAATCCCAATGTCGGAAGCGGTGGTAGAAGATGAAACTGGGAGAATCAAGATAGTTTGGTTTAACCAGCCATACATAGCAAAAATGCTACACGAGGGCCAGTTGGTTAGAGTGGAAGGTAAAACGTCTCTACGTCGTGAAGAACTTTATATGAGCAACCCTAAAATAGAGGTCGTACGAGAACTACCAAATGCGGTTGGAGAATCACTTTTTTCTACTACAAAAGAAAAGGACGACAGTAACATCCTCTACCCTGTTTATCCAGAAAGTAAGGGTATAACTTCGTATTGGATTTACCACACAATACAAAAAATATTTAGTGCTGGCATCCTAGATGAATTGGTAGACCCGATACCGGATTATATTTTAAAAAAATATAATCTACCGACAATAAAAACTGCTTTTATTTGGATCCATGCGCCCAAAAATGAATCTGACGGACTATCGGCAAGAAAAAGATTTGCTTTTCAAGAGATATTTTTTATTCAATTGCAAAAACAAAAAGAAAGAAAACTATGGAGTCAGAAAAATAGTTTCAACATACAAACAAGTCAAAAAGACATAGCGGGATTTATAAAAAGATTTCCATTTAAACCAACAGAGTCCCAACTAAACGCCATACGATCAATATCGACTGACTTTAGTCGAGGCTACCCCATGTCTCGCCTTCTCGAAGGAGATGTGGGTTCTGGAAAGACAGCTGTTGCAGCAACAACTATATATGCAGTAACAAAAGCTCGACCTGACGGCAAAGATTTTGGCAACTTACAGACTGCCTATATGTGCCCAACTGAGATACTAGCAAAACAGCATTATGAAAACTTTATAAAATACTTTGAGCATTTGCCTATAAAAATTGGCTTAATAACCGGCAGTGGATGCCAAATATTCCCTTCTAAAAGTAACCCAGCAAAACCGACCAAGATTTCTCGATCTCAACTTTTAAAATGGGTAGCAAACGGTGAAGTACCAATCCTTATCGGAACTCATGCTCTCATACAAAAATCTGTAACATTTAAACATTTGGCCTACGTTGTTATAGATGAACAACATAGATTTGGAACATTTCAAAGACAGAAACTAACCTCAAAAAATACAGATAAAAATCACACTGTTCCACATCTGCTTTCTATGACCGCAACACCTATACCCCGAACACTAGCCCTGACAATATATGGCGACCTAGACCTGACACTACTCGACCAAATGCCAACAGGAAGAAAACCTATAATAACAAAGATAGTCCCGCCGACAGAACGAGATCAGACCTATGAAGAAATAAAAAAAGAAATGAAACTAGGAAGACAGTTGTATGTGATATGTCCCAGAATAGACGAGCCTGACCCAACCAAAGAAATGGCGGTTATAGCAAAATCAGTTACCCTGGAAGCAGAAAGACTTCGAAGAGAAGTGTTCCAAGGATTCACAATAGAAATACTTCACTCCAAAATGACCCCGACAGAGAAAGAAAATATAATGGAAGATTTTTCTAAAGACAAGACAAAAATACTCGTAGCAACTTCTGTTGTTGAAGTTGGTGTCAATGTTCCAAATGCGACAATGATAATTATTGAGGGAGCGGAACGCTTTGGGCTCTCCCAACTACACCAACTACGTGGACGTGTGATACGCTCAAATCATCAAGCGTATTGTTATGTGTTCACTGAAAGCAATGGCCCAAAAACTAGAGACCGTATGAAGGCTCTGACCACAGCAAAAAACGGCTTTGAACTCTCTGAGTTTGATCTCGCCCAACGTGGAGCAGGAGAACTTTATGGTAGAAAACAATGGGGCATTTCTGATCTAGCTATGGAAGGAATCAAGAATATAAAAATGGTAGAAGCCAGTCGAACAGAAGCAGTCAAGTTGGTAGATGAAGACTTTGAATTTAAAAAATATCCACTTATCCAAGAATACCTCAAGAATCAAAATGAAAAAATCCACTTTGAATAGACTACCAGGTTAGAAAGTTTTAAATACTCAAATTTTATCATTTTTTCAAATTTGTGATAGTATACTGCTATCCGACAGATGCGCTCGTAGCTCAGTTGGTTAGAGCACAGAGCTTATACCTCTGGGGTCCCAGGTTCGAATCCTGGCGGGCGCACAAGACAAAAAATCTGGACTGCTCCAGATTTTTTCGTACTTGTGCGCGACGGAGGCATGTTTTGCTACCAAGCAAAACGGCCAAGTCGTGGGCCGTAGGAAATTTCAATTCGACGGAATTGAAATTATCCGAAGTGCACTATTCCTGACCACCCTAACTATGCTAAAATCAACCCATGGAAAACAAAAAGCTCTGGTTCAAAGCTAAGAAATATGGTTATGGCTGGTACCCCTGCTCTTGGGAAGGATGGGGTGTCATTTTGTTGTATACAATCTCGTTAGTATTTCATCTTAAAAACGTAGACAAGTTTGCAACTGGAGCAAGTGATGTTTTGATAAACTTTATGATCCCCTTTCTTATAAACACTGCATTTCTCATCATAATTTCTTACGCAAAAGGAGAACCTGCAAAATGGCGCTGGGGAGACAAATAATTCAACCAGTCCAAACCAACTTCTCAGAATTTTATTTATACCTGATGCTCTATATCTAGTTTCTTTTTTGGAGTAATGCCATTTGAAACAAGGATGGTCTCGAACTCTGCACGCTCGATAGTTTCAACTTCTATAAGTCTCTTGGCAATAGCATCAAGAAGCCCTCTGTTTTCCCTTATCACACTATCTGCCTTTTGAAATGCCTCTTTCATTATTCGACTAACTTCTGAATCTATATCAGCAGAAACTTTTTCTGAATATTCTTTTTCTTCTACTCCTCTACCGAAAAGTACTTTGCCACCCTGACCCTCGAGAGCCACAGGTCCAACCATATCTGACATGCCATATTTTGTGACCATGTCTCTAGCAAGAGCAGTAGATACCTGAAGATCGTTTGATGGACCAGTAGTTAGATCATCAAAAAGCATCTTTTCAGTAACGTATCCACCCAGAGAAACTGCGATATCATCCAGAAACTCTTTCTTTGATTGAAGTTTGCTTTCTTCAAGTGGTAGTTTGAAAACATAACCCAAAGCACGACCTCTAGAGATTATAGTTATCTTGTGAACAGGGTCTGCGTAAGGAAGTATTGAAGCCAAAACAGCATGTCCCGCCTCGTGATAAGCGGTTATTTCTTTTTCCTTTTTAGACAAAAGATGACTTCTTCTTTCTGGACCTATTATTACTTTTTCTATTGAACGTATGAGGTCATATTGAGAAACTTTTGTTCTGTTTTCACGAGCAGCAAGTATAGCCCCTTCGTTCATGAGAGAGTAGAGATCTGCTCCAGAAAAACCTGGCGTTCTCTCTGCAATAACTTTCAGGTTAACATCTTCAGCAAAGGGTTTTTTCATACTGTGAACTGTCAATATTTCTTCTCGATCACGACGATCAGGTAAATCCAATGTAACTCGACGATCAAAACGTCCTGGACGTAGAAGTGCTGGATCCAAAACATCTGGTCTGTTGGTTGCCGCCATAACTATCACCTTCTCGTTAGGCTCAAAGCCATCCATTTCAACAAGAATCTGGTTTAGTGTTTGCTCTCTTTCATCATTACCACCACCAGCACCCACACCACGAACTCGTCCGACAGCATCTATCTCATCTACGAAAATAATAGCTGGAGAATTTTTCTTGGCCATCAGGAACAGATCTCTTACACGAGACGCTCCAACACCAACAAACATTTCCACAAACTCAGAACCAGATATAGAAAAGAAAGCCACTCCAGCCTCACCCGCTACAGCACGAGCAAGTAGTGTCTTACCTGTGCCCGGAGCACCCATAAGCAGAATACCCTTTGGAATTCTAGCTCCAATATCCAAAAACTTTTTAGGATTACGTAGAAAATCAACTATTTCAGCAAGTTCTTCTTTTGCCTCTTTGGCCCCTGCAACATCTTTGAAAGTCACTCTCTGAGACTTATCGTTTGGATCTATCATGCGAGCTTTGGATTGGCCGAAAGTAAGAGCTTGCATTCCAGCCCCTTTCACCTGTCTCGTAATAAACCAGATAAAAATCAAGATAAACAGTATCGGAAAAATAATCGGTGATAGGTTAAGTAACCAGTATCCCAAACCATTTTCGTTTTTTATTTCTATTTTTATTTTACTTATATCTTCGTCAGTAACACCCAAGTTATTTAGTGTTTGTGACAAAGACTCACCTTCTTCTTTTTTTGAAATAGTTGTTGTTCCTGACAGATATTCAATATCCAAAGACTCCCCTTCAACAGTTATACTACTGACAAGGTTTGATTTTATATCTGCACCAAGTTGTGAAATTGGAATTGTCTCAACCTTTTTTGATCTAGTATTTGAAATAACTGAGTAGACAGTAGAAAGGATTATGAAAATGATAACTACTGAAACCACATAGCTCAGTACTGAACCGTCTTTTGGATCTTTGTTATTTCCTTTCTTTATGATTATTTTTTTCTTTTCAGGTGATTCCATCATAGCCATAAGTAGCCCCAGTATACAGTTATTTTAAATTTTGACAAAGACGATGATGAGGGCCCCTTCATGGAGCCCTCATTCTGAGAAATGGACTTACTGAACCTGAGGTGCCACCGGTTCGGTAGCCAGGGTTGACGTCATCGGGCTACCATCCGGATTGCGGAAGAGCGAGTCGGCGAAGATTCGGATCGCCCCACCGGCGGTGCGGATGTACTCCACCTTGTTCGCCGAAATCCAGTTGTACATGGTGCGACGAGACACACCAGTCACCTCGCACGCCTTCATAATGGAAAGAGTCTTTCTGTCCATGCAAATTGGCCCTCCTTGGCCAAAGCTTTATATCAAGAGTATACCTTTGCTAAATTAAGTCAACGGAAAAACTAATATGCTATAATCCTAAAATATGAGTCTTATTACAAACAGAAAAGCCAGTTTCAACTACGAGATTACCGATACTTATGTAGCTGGTATTGAACTTTTTGGATTTGAAGTAAAATCACTACGCAAAGGACAGGGTTCTTTGGAGGGGGCTCATATAACTGTTCGTGGAAACGAAGCCTTTATTATTGGGAGTTTTATACCCCCGTTCCAAGAGAAAAATACACCCACCGACTATGACCCGCGAAGGACCCGCAAGCTACTTCTCACAAAAAAGGAGATCCTGGAACTGGCAAATATAGAGAAAACCAAAGGATTGACAATAGTGCCTATTTCGGTGTATAATAAGGGTAGGGTTTTGAAGGTCGATCTTGGTATCGGAAAAGGTAAGAAAAAGTACGACAAACGAGAATCGATCAAAAAACAAAATACAGAGAGAGATGTGAGACGAGAGTTTGTAGACAAATAACCAAGAATTCGCCTAAAGTATATTTTTACGGTTTTCGTTGAATCATAATTTTTTCTAGTGTCTGCGGAACCTGTGAAAAGGTGAGCAGAAAGAAAATTTCGAGCACGAAATTATTCTGGTACTAGAAAAAAATGCGATGAAAAAGAAAATCGTAAAAAAGTATGCTTCAGGGGGATGACAGGTATAGACAAGTAAATTCTTTGACAATGTGCACGACAGAGCTCTAGCAACTCTTTAAACTACTAGAAAGCATAGATGCTAAAAACACCTTTGCAAAAGCAATTCGTTCACCATTTATGGCAAACGATTTCGCTCTCGCTTACGCATAATCTTTCGAGACTATCCTAAGCGGCGGCTACTCCCCCAAGTCTGTTAAGGGAACTAGTTGACATATCTTCGGGCTAGGAGCTGTTTTGTTTCGAACAAACTCTGAACCAAAGAAAACTGGACTTTTATTTATTTTGTAAGTTTCGAGAATAAAAGTTAAGAAAAACAAAACTTACTACGTCGTGTAGAAACATTATCAAAACTTATTTGCACGCGGCTTCAATGCCGCCTTCTCCACAAAAATAAGGAACTTAGTGACTATATTTTTGTAGGATGCCGAATGTAATCATACGGCGCCACAAAAAAATAAAAGAAAAACCACTCATATGAGTGGTTTTTCTTTTATAACCTTTGAAAATAATCTGCTATTTTTTTAGCTTCATTTTTTCTATCGTCACCTGGCTCCATTTTTATTAGATCCCTAATCTGATCAAAAACAGCCTCTGCATCACTATCGGGTACATATTGGAAATGCTTTGCGTTAAGATTGTGGGGGTTAAAAAGTAATCTGTCTATAGCACCTAGCTCTTCTGGACTAAGACTTCTTATTTTTTCAGCAAGTGGACCATTAATTCCAGACATCATGTTTTCCGTACCCTCACTTTCTTTAGGGACTTCATTATGAGGAACTACAACTGGCTTGAACCCTTCAAATCCTTCATACTTAGGCATAAAATAATTTTAAATATTCTAATAAAAGTTAACGTAAGATGGTTTAACCAACTTGCTTGCATCCTTGCTCCACGCATGACAGTTCCAACTAACACTGTTTGTTCCAGATCCTAGTATTCTACCACTTGAAACATCTTCAGGGATTATACTAGGCAGATCCGCCAAAGTTTTAGGCTGACTGACTGTGCCTTTGGACTGACCTTCAGTCCAAGTGTACAAATAAGATCCATCATAGACCACTATAGTAGACGTACCACCACCTGTTTGGCTAGTTCTAAACTCCCCTCTCATTTTACCATCAGAAACATAAACCACATTTGAACTTCTTAGCTCATTTGTTACTTGTTCATAATCACACTGATAATTACCTTTCTCAGAAAAGATGCCACCCAGAGATGTTTTCATTCCTGAAACTGCAACATTTTTAACCACGGCAGTTGGTGTTGTAGGTTTTAAATCATTTACTGCGTTTTTTTCTGACAAAGAACCTCCCAAAACAATATCTTTGTTATCCCCCATATTCTCTATTGGTTCTATTTTTGAATCAAACAGAAAGATAACTAGAATAGCCACCAGAGCTATGACACCTCCCCAAATCCACTGTTTATTTTTCATATTTAAAAAGATAATTTTTAATAGTCTAATTATAGACTTATGGCTGGAAAATACAACATGATTTGTGTTTTGTGTTATAATTCTCCCATGAAAAAGACTCTACTATTTTTTATAGCTATTATCATCGGTTGTGTATTTTGGTATATGGAAACAGACAAAAGTCCATCTGTTGATCAAACTATAGCGACATACACAAACTCAAACCTGGGCATATCCTTTTCTTATCCCAAAATTCTAAAAGCGAGTACCACACCCAATCTAGTTTCAATCCATCATGAAGTACCTTTTACGCACCATGATTACTGTGACTTCAAGAGTGAGTTAGACGTAACAATAGACACCCTTACGGACTTCCATGTCACCTTTCATGTAGTAAATAAAAACCTGATAGACACAATGAAAGCTGAAAGTCCTTATATACCAGAAGAAAATTTTGTAAATAATGAAGTGATTCCCTCACCAGGTTTTATAGATAAAATAAATATAACAGGTCTTGTGGGTTTTCAAATATTTGAAGGTGCAGAAGGTTGCGGACGCACAGTTTACTATATAAAAATGTCCGATAAAAAAACTCTAGTAATAACAAACGATTTCATCACAGTGTTTAGTGGATCTATTGATGTTGAGAACAAAAATAAAGCCGAGGCCGTCCCTGGAGTTATAAACGGAGAAAAAGCCGAGGAAATATTTAATTCCATACTAGAAACTCTAAAGTTTAGCTAACTCCAAAATCGTTTGTGTATAGACGAGATACGTGCTATATTTTCCTTACATTTTCGAGTTTATTTATCAATTAAATCACAATATTTGTCTACTTTTGTACGCATAAACAACCAAATACAAGCCCCTGAGCTCCGTGTTATAAGAGAAGATGGTGAAAATCTAGGGGTTATCTCTCTTAAAGAAGCTTTGGACCATGCTCGCGATGCCGGGCTAGATCTTATTGAAATATCCCCTAAAGCCGTCCCGCCAGTTGCAAAAATCATGGATTATGGTAAATTTCAATATGCTGAAAACAAGAAGCTAAAGGTGGCTAAAACCAAGGCTCATACTGTAGAAATCAAGAATATACAGGTAAAAGTAGGCACTGGAGACCACGATCTTGAGCTAAAGGCCAGAAAAGCCTCTAGCTGGCTCAAAGAAGGAAACCGTATAAAAATAGACCTTTTCCTTCCAGGGAGGACAAAGTACATGGATATGAAGTTCCTACAGGAACGTATGGAACGCGTCCTAAAGCTCATAACAGAGGAATACAAGGTGGCTGATCCAGCCAAGAAGTCTCCCAAGGGACTCAGTGTGATCATAGAAAAAGCCTAGATATTGGAGATTTTTAAGAAAAACAACATGTCAACAAAAACAAACAAATCATTTACAAAGAGACTGAAAGTCAGTAAAAACGGCAAAATCAAAGCCCGAGCAACTGGACGTAATCATTTTCGTGCAAAAGAGTCTCGCAGATCACAACAGGCGGGCAACCGAGATGTTAACTTCCCTATGAGTAACAAGGATATAGCTCATTATATAAAAAATTAACAAACAAACATGACAAGAGTAAAAAAGGGTGTCAACGCACTAAAATCAAGAAAAAATATCCTACGAAGAACAAAAGGTTTTCGACATGGCCGATCTACAAAGGAACGACAGGCTCAAGAAGCTATCTTTCATGCTGGAGCAAGTGCTTTCGCTCACAGAAGAGACAAGAAGGGTGATGCTAGAAAACTATGGAACGTAAACATTTCCTACGCAGCAAAAGACCTTGGAACTTCATATTCTAAACTTATGGGAGGACTAAAAAAGAAAGGAATCCTGCTGGATCGAAAAATCCTAGCAACTATTGTAAAGGAAAACCCTGAGACTTTCAAAAAAGTAGCAGCAATGGTAAACTAACAAAAAACCGGACTCAAGTCCGGTTTTTTGTTATATTTTTAATTTATCCAGACTAAACTCGTCACTTATAAAAACCTTGAGCTCCACCTCGCAAGGGCAAGATATTTCCATAGGACCATCTTGTGACATATTGTTGTATTTCAAATAGTTGCTACTTAGGCCAATGTACTTGACCTTGTCGCCGTCTATTTTAAAAGCACCCCACACTCCCCCAGTTACCCCGTCAGCTGAAGCTGGAGTGAGTGATATTTTTAAAGATGAAACATCTTCCCTAAAAGAAACCCAGTTATTTTTCTCAAAATACTTTTGATAAAAACCATAAAAATCTATTCTTTCATCTTTGGCCAATTTAACTTTTGTAACATACACTACACCCGCTGGTTGATATTCGTTACTGCTATATTCTGCATTACCTCGATAAGTTCCGTTATCAGAAATTACTTTGAAATAGTCTTCTTTGTCTAAAATGTCTTTTTTCCAATCAAGAGATGGGTATAGAAAATCATTTTCAGTTTTATCTATGAATTTAAAAGTGGAGAGGAGTTTTTCAATAGTTTCAACTTCTTGTCTATATTTATTGTAAATATCTGAATTATTAATTTTTTCCTCATCATCAATATACAATGATA
>CAZKFS010000017.1:0-13584 GCA_964552275.1 uncultured Candidatus Saccharibacteria bacterium
ATTGCGGGATTAGTTTATCGGTAAAACAACAGTTTTCCAAACTGTGGAGAGCGGTCCGACTCCGCTATCCCGCACAAATGAAAGACGCCATGAGGCGTTCTTTTCATTTGTGCGGGATAGCGGAGGAGAGGGGTCGGGAGAGGATACTCTCCCGTGGAGGAAGGATTGGGAAAACCGTGGGTTTCCCAGCCCGCGCACCCCTCCTCTTGCAAAAAATACACACAGGTGTAATATATTTTTTAGGTGCTCCTTCTGTTCGGAGGCGAGGGGACTTCTTGGGCCTTCTACGCTCAAACCTAGTGGCAAAAACTAGTCGAAACCAGCCAACCCAGACGATGACGAGAGGGGTTGCTCTCGTCCATCTATGCCCTTGGTCATATCGACAAGATAATAACCACCCACGAGCTACAGGCTCGGTTCTGCCTCTCGGCGCCCAACGCCGGATTCCCTCATGGGGGATCCGGCGTTCTCTATTGTGTTAAAATATATAGATGTACAAAGACATTGATTTAAGTAATTTTCCAAAAGAGCGAGAAGAAAAACTAAAATCTATTTATAGATACGGAGGTTTCGAAACATTTTTTTACAGATCAAATTTGTGGGAACATTCCCAGAGAGTTTTATGGCTACTCGAAGAGATCCTTCCTCTTGCTCAAAAATACTTTGCACTTGATCCAGAAAAAGCTCGGGCACTCTCTTTGGTTCACGATGATCCAGAAATGATAACAGGGGATATATCAGCTAGAGAGAAAGCCAACATGACCCAAGCCCAACTGGACCAACTTCAGATCGAAGAAGAAAAAGCCATAGACGATTTATCAAAGATTTACCCAAAAGAGGTGAACGGATATTCATATAAACAACTACTGTTACATGGTTCAAAGAAAGATTGTATAGAAGCGAGACTGGTTTCATACGTGGACAAAATAGACGGTCACTGTGAGAGTCTACATGATTTGTTTGCCGGTAACGCCAGTAGTTTGCGAGCCGTTTTCTTTTATGTAAATGCCCTCGCGCTGTTTTACAAGAAATATCCTGGTTTGTACGACCTGCTTGCTTCCAAAGAATCTCCACTCACATACCTAACCGACGTTATCTCTCCTTTGTATGTTGAAACCAGGCGATACACACATTTGAACAAACCTCATACAAAAGAATCAATATTGATCGAGTCGGATTTTCCTTTCTACAACGAGTGGAAGAAGATAGTCATGAAAAGGGGCGGTGATGAAGGTTTGGATTGGCTAACAAAACAGAGAGAGTTTGTTAAATAACCAAAAAGCACCCACAGGGTGCTTTTTTGGTATTCTCTCGAGAGAAAGACTATTTAACAGCCTCCTTTAGAGCCTTTGCTGCTCTAAATTTTGGAACTTTCATTGATGGAACAGAGATTGATTCTCCTGTTCTAGGGTTTCTAGCTTGTCTTGCAGCTCTTGTCTTTGTAGAGAAGATACCTAGACCTGCTATAGAAACCTCACCACCTTTCTTTAGTGTTCCAACGATAGAATCTATCATTATGTCCACTACTTCTTCTGCTTGGACTTTAGTACCTCCTAATTTTTCATGTACTGCGTCCACGATTGATGCTTTGTTCATATTTTTGTTCTTAAAATAATCATTACAATTATTTAATAAAACCTACGACCACCCTCCTATCTACTATATCCGTATTATATACTAAGGCTTTTTTACCGCAATACATTGACAAAAACACGTAAAAATTTTGTAAAATATTTGTAAATCACCAAACTCGTCGAATCCATAACTTTTTTCATTGTCTACGGAACCCGTGAAGAGGTGAGTAGAAAGAAATTTTGCACCAGCAAAATATTCTGGTAATGAAAAAAGTTGTGGATGAGTAAGAGATTGGTTATCAAATGGGATCTATCTTGCAAACTCGATAGTTCTAGATTCGCGGATTACTGCCACTTTGATCTCACCAGGGTATTTTAGTTCTGATTCTATACGTAGAGCTATATCTCTAGCCATTTTCTTTGCTTCTAGATCTGTAACTTCAGCTGGAGTGACGAATACGCGTATCTCTCTACCAGCTTGTAGGGCGTAGGATTTCTCAACTCCTTTAAATGAAGTTGCTACGGCTTCGAGATCTTTCAGTCTCTTCAAATAGTTCTCAACGCTATCTCTTCTGGCACCAGGACGTCCTCCAGATATAGAGTCTGCAGTTTTTACTATCATGGACTCTATAGTTTCATAAGGATATTCTTCGTGGTGTGCCTGCATCGCTTTTATGATATTTTCATCAGTACCGAACTTCTGGAGAATTCTTCGGCCGATCTCTACATGTGTACCCACAACTTCATGATCGAGAGCTTTTCCTATGTCATGAACTAGAGCACCAGCTTTGGCGACAGCGACATTTGCGCCGATTTCTTCAGCAATCATTCCTGCTATGTGTGTCATCTCCACAGAGTGGGCTAGTACGTTCTGTCCGTAGCTAGTTCTATAGTGCAATCTTCCTAGTATGGAAACAACTCTCGGGTCCAAGCCGATCACTCCGGTTTCATAAACTGCCTCCTCGCCTTTTTCTTTTATTGTTTTACCGATTTCGTCTTCGGCTTGTTTTACCATCTCTTCTATTTTTGCAGGTTGAATTCTTCCATCACTGATCAGTTTTTCCAAAGCAGTTTTAGCTATTTGGCGACGAACCGGATCAAAAGAAGATATGGTTATAGAACCTGGAGTATCATCCACTATAACTTCTACACCAGTACACCTCTCAAACGCTTTTATGTTTCGCCCCTCTTTACCTATGATTTTCCCTTTTATTTCATCACTTGGTATGGAAACGTTTGTTGTTAGCATGTCTACAGAAACAGCACTAGACAGCCTTTGTATAGATGTAGCTAGGATATCTTTGGCTTTTTGTTCTAGCCTCTCACGACCCTCACCGTCTAGTTTCTTCATTCTAGCCAGCACATCTTCCTCGGATTCCTTTAAAACGTTCTGCATTATCTCTTCACGAGCTTGCTCTACAGAAAGTCTAGCTATTTTTTGGAGGTCTTCTTTTTTTTGATTCTCTAGTTTCTCTATATTTTCTTTTACGGATTTAACCTCCTCAATTCTTTTTTTAACTTCCTCAACTTCTTTTTCTATATCTGTTTGACGGTTATCCAAAAGTTCATCTTTTTTGATGAGTCTTTCTTCGGTTTTTTTGTTGGCTTCCTCTTTTTGTTTTATTTCTAGTCTGGCTACCTTTAGTATTTCCTCAGCTTTGTTTTCAGCCTCATCTATTATGTTTTTCTCTTTGCTTTTTGCTTCGAGCATCATTTGCTTGATGTCGAGTTCCATTGAACCTTTTTTTCCAAGCGAAATAATCAGACGAAGGTAGTAACCCAGTCCGAGTGATATAAGTGATCCAGCACCTAACAAAAGTGCTACTAATTTTAATGACATATTGTTCGGGAACGTTCGCCTCTGCCTCTTCTAAATGTGGAATCTTGTGAAATGTAGTCTGAAAGAAATCATTTTAAATGTATTTTAATGTTAGAGTGTCGGTAAATTTCAGAAAAATCAACAGAAAAAACAAAAACAACCGTTTATTAATTTAAATCAATAATAACTGTACTATATATGATTTAGGAGACTTTGTCTACTGGGAGAATTTTTATAACACTTTGTCTATTATTCCGTATTTTTTTGCCTCCTCAGCTGACATCCAAAAGTTTCTATCCATGTCTTTCTCTATTTTTGAGATTGATTGACCAGTGTTTTTAGCTAGGATCTTGTTCAGGCTTTCCCTAGTTTTTATTATGTGTTTTGCTGAGATTTCTATGTCAGAAGCCTGCCCCTCTGTACCTCCTAGTGGTTGGTGGATCATAACTTCTGCATTTGGCAGAGCAAATCTTTTGCCTTTTGTTCCAGAAGCCAGTATGTGTGAACCCATAGAAGCAGCTATTCCCACACAAACAGTAGAAACATCGTTCTTTATGTGGTTCATGGTATCTATTATGGCCAAACCAGCAGTAACTGAACCTCCAGGAGAGTTTACATAGAAAGAAATATCTTTTTTAGGGTCTTCTGATTGCAAAAACAACATTTGGGCAATAATAAGGTTGGCTACATGGTCATCTATAGGGCCATCTAGGAATATAATATTGTCGCGCAAAAGACGAGAGAATATGTCGTATGCTCTCTCACCAAATTGCGACTTCTCAATAACGGTTGGTATTAACATAGGGTAGAGTCTACCACAAAGTACAAAATTGTAAAATTGTGGTATATTTTAGATAACCAAATTTATGAGGTTACACAGGTTTTACATAACTACCCCCATATTCTCCAAGACTTTTGATATTTCCGATCGAGATCTGGTCCACCAATGGAAGAAGGTTTTTCGATACAATGTAGGTAGTCAGGTCATAGTTTTTGACGGAAGCGGTACGGACTATCTTTGCATGATTTCTTCTTTGCGCAATCTAGGAGCAACCTTGGCAGTTATTCGAGAGATTAAAAAAGATACAGAGCCAAGAAAAAATATTTATCTATGTATGGCTCTAGTGAAGAAAGATAATTTTGAACTTATTACTCAAAAGGCCACAGAGTTGGGTGTAAACTATATCATTCCAATACTTTGTGAGCATAGTGAGAAGAGAAAGTTAAATATGGATAGGTTGAACAAGATTGCAGTCGAGGCATCAGAACAGTCTGGTAGGGGAGATATTCCTAAAATACATACAGCTATAAAAATAGAAGACCTTTTTACTTCAGGAGTTCTTCCGCAAGAGAAAATAGTTTTACATACAGAAAATGGAATAACTTGGAAAAAATACAAAGAAAACACAACCCAAGTATCAGTTGCTGTTTTTGTTGGTCCCGAAGGTGGGTTTAGTCCCAAAGAAATGACTTTATTCAAATCCTACAATGTTCAAGTTGTTTCCTTGGGTTCTCAAATTCTCCGTGCCGAGACGGCTGGTATAGCTATATCGAGTTTGCTATCAATAGGCTAGCCATTTTTTTGAATATGGTTTACTATGGGTAAGTCGAGGTATTATTAGTTTTTTTAACCTTTTAAATTAAATGGAACCAACAAATTCTCAAAAATGCCCAAATTGTAACGTTGATCTAGTCGATGCGACTTGTCCTCAATGTGGGATGAAAATTGAAAACAATGCTACTCCTGTAGCGCCAGAAGCTACTTCTCCTGAAACAGGGGAACAAGCATAATACAAAAAAGACCCCAGCTGGGGTCTTTTTTGTATTATGCTTGTTGTTTTTCCAAAAACTGAAACACTAGTTCGTTAGTAAGGAAAGTTTCAACATACATTCTCACTCGGAAACGATCTGCATCCTTGTGGGCCCTTAGGATATGATCCATCTCTCTCTTCACGTCTTCCTCTTTTGGAGATATTCCCTCATCTTTTGCTATTGTGTTCAATATAACTTGGGACTTTGCTCGTTTCACAGCAGTGTCTTTCCATTCTAGTCTCAAATCTTCCTCAGCTTTCTTTATGTGTTTTAGATAGTCCTCATAAGATATTCCAGATCTTGCTATGTCATCTTTAAATTGAGCCAGCATTTTGTCGGATTCTCCATCGATAATTATTTTAGGTAGATCTATTGTGGATTCAGTCATGATTTTTTCCAGGATTTCTGTTCTTTTCTTATCTTTTTCTTTTATCTCCTTTTCTTTCGAAATATTTTCTTTGATTTTTGATTTAAAATCTTCTACATCTTTAAAATCTCCAAGCATTTTTACAAACTCGAGATCAACTACAGGTAGGTCAGAGTCCTCGATCTTTCTGTGGTTGTGTTCTGGTCCTCCACCTGCTTCGTTGTGCACTTTCTCGTGAGCAAGGTTTTCTCTTATGTTGTTTATAACTGCGTTTATTTCTTCTTCAGTTACTTCAATTTTCTTCGCCTCAGGATTACCTGATGCATAAGTGTTCGCTGCCGCTCCCTTATAGTCAGCTAGCTTTACTTCTGGCAAAAGAGCAGTTTTTACTTTGAATTCTAGATCACTACCCACACCTATTTTTGTTATATTTATTTCCGGCCTACCTATGGCATCCACCTTGTGTTCCTCTAGGATATTCGGGTATTCCTCGTTCAAAGCCATTTCAGCAGCTTCTTCTAGTAGGTTTATTTCGCCAACTTTTTGAGCAACTAGCGCATCTGGAGCGTTACCTTTTCTAAATCCGGGTAGTTCTACTGATTCTTTAAATTTATTTAGAGCTTTCACTCTCATAACTGCCATTTTTTCAGCTGTAATAGCACCAATAATTTCCACCTCTCTGTCTGGAAGGGAATTAAGCACAATGTTTTTATAGTTTTTTGTCATGATTGTTTTACTCTATATTGTCCTCTATATTTTGGCAAGTAAAAACCACTTGATATGAATCAAGTGGTTTTTACTTGCTTAAAATAAGGTTTTATTGCAACTGGATGTCTAGTTCAGAGTCCAACCCGTCTAGGTTGGTGCTGTTTAGGTCAGCTTCAATAGAATTTAGGTCGTCTCCCTCACTAACTGTCTCTATACTCGAAGTCTCATCTTGTTCAGGTATTTGTTGCATCTGTTCCTGAGCCTCTTGTATAAGTTTTTCTTTTGCTTTTGATTCTTCTATTCTCTTGCCCCAAAAGTAAAGTCCGCCGAGTATTATAATAGCAATAATTATTATTGTGCCTATTATAGAGCCTATACCAGATTTGTTTTTTTCTTCCATATGTTTTTAATTATTTGTTAGTTTGTGATAGTTGTGCTCGCTGTAGTAGTCGCTGTTGGTCTTAGTTGAGATAAACCTCTTAGTTTTCCAACTGTTTTCATTAGAGCTTGGTGGGCTTCTCGCAAGTGTTTTGCTACTTCGTTAGATGCTTTTTTCATACTAGCTGTGCCTTCTTTTGTTATTGCTGTTGAAGATGAGTTGGCAGCTTGATCAATAGCTGTATTTACAGAAAGTTTCAATGCTTCTAGTGCTGTTTTTGCTGTTTCTGTGTGGTGTTTTGCTTCTGTTACCAAAACTTCTGCTTCTGTAGTATTTCCACCATTTGCTTTTATCTTGGCTATTCTAGCCTCTATTTTTACAGTTATGGATTCTTGTCTTGATATGGTTGCTCCAAATCTCTCGATCATTTTACTAAAAAGGTTTTTGAACCGAGTTTTTGCTTGTTCTACTCTGTTTTCTCTATTTTCTTTTGTTGAACTAGCCATTTTCTCTCGCAAATCTTTCATTTCTTCTCTATTTTCTTCCATTTTGTTTTTTACCTCATCTCGATCTTCCATTTTCATGGTTTTTATCTCTGCCTTTGCTTCATTTCTGACTTCAGCTCTCTGAATAAGGTTAGCTTTTATTGGTTGAACTTTAACAGACGTGCTTGCTTTTGCGGAAGCAGAAACTGAAACATTGTCCTCTGCATTCGCGACAGTTCCAACAAAAAGCAAAGTCAGGGCTATCAATATATATGATGTATTTTTTTTCATTATTTAAAAAAGTTTTATTCCTTATAACACGGTTAATTATACTAAAAAACACAGGTCTAGCAATCAGACCTGTGTTTTTTAGTCCAGCACTATTTATTCTTATATTGGTCTATTGCTTTGTTAAAGGCTTTTATTGCTCCGTCTTTGCCTTCAAACCCGTTTATTACAACCTCCTTTTTTTGAAGATTTTTGTATGTTACAAAGAAATGTTCCATTTCTTTCAGTGTGTGTTTGTTGATATCAGCCAAATCTTTTATATCTGACCATCTTGGGTCCGAAGTCGGTACGGCTATGATTTTAACATCACTTTCTCCGCCATCAACCATATCCATCATTCCAACAGGTCTAACTTTAACCAACACTCCAGGAAATAGGGGGTATGTTGTAAGGATAACAACATCCAAAGGGTCACCGTCATCCCAAAGAGTTTGTGGGACAAAACCGTAATCATAAGGATAGTCTTGTGATGTATGCATAGCCCTGTCTAGAGCTATGAGTCCAGTTTCTTTGTCGATTTCGTATTTGTTTTTTGAACCTTTATTTATTTCAACTATCACATTCATCTCTTCTGCTGTTCCCGGAGCTATTTCTTTGATCAAATTCATATTTTTATGATTATTTTTTATAAATTGTAGCACAAAAAGTTTTGTTGACTCATAACTTTTTTAGAGACTTCGCAGGCGGGCAGCCGAGACTTGAGGAAAATCGTACCAACGATTTATCCGTGCTCTAAAAAAGGTATGAGGAGAAAAAAACTTTTTTATTCACCAACCTCTTCCTTTTTCTCAGCAACTTCTTTTTGTGTAGATTGGATATCTATCTTCCATCCAGTTAGTTTTGCAGCAAGGCGAACGTTTTGTCCTCCTTTACCGATAGCTAGTGATTGTTGATCTTCGGACACTAGTACAGTAGCTTGCTTCTCTGTCTCGTTTATAGTTACAGATATAGTTTTCGCTGGAGATAAAGCATCTTCTATAAACTTCTTTGGATCTTCAGACCATTCTATGATATCGATTTTTTCTCCACCAAGTTCTGACATAACAGTAGAAACACGAACTCCACGCTGACCAACCATTGAACCAACAGGGTCAATGTGTGAGTCTTTTGAGCTAACTGCAATTTTTGTTCTTGATCCAGCTTCTCTAGCAACAGATTTAATTATTACAGATCCGTTAGCTATTTCTGGAGCTTCTAGTTCAAATAGTTTTTCCAAAAACTTTGGATGTGACCTAGAAAGTCTTAGGAATACTCCTTTACCAGACTCTTCTACTTTATATAGATAAGCTCTGACTCTCTCTCCTTGACCAAATCTTTCTCCCGGCATTTGCTCTTCGTAAGGCAAAAGTCCTGTAGCACGACCCATATCAATAAATATATTTCCTCTCTCGATTCTTTGTACAGTACCAGTAACTATTTCTCCTTCACGTTTACCGTACTCACTCATTACAGAAGTTTTTTCTGCTTCTCTGATTTTTTGCATGATAACTTGTTTTGCTGTCTGAGCTGCGATTCTACTATAGTCTTCTTGGCCTTCTAGAGGGAATACCATCTCATCTCCCAGAGAAATGTCTTTTTTGATTCTTCTGGCATCGTTTATCATCATGTGATGTTCAGGGTTGTATAGTTCTTTTTGATTTTCATCTGTTGTAGCTTCACCCTCAGATGTTAGTAGTTCATCTTCGTCCATGACAACACTGGATTCGTCCACAACGATTTTTACCTGAAACATTTCAGTTTTTCCTGAGTTTAGATCAAATTTCGCTCGAACTATCTGACCTTTCTTTCCGTACTCTTTTTTATAAGCAGTTGCTAGAGCAAGTTCAATAGCCTCAATTATTTTTTCTTGAGGAATACCACGCTCTTCTTCTAGCTGAGTTAGAACACTATTGATCACCTTTAAGTCCATCATATTATTTGTGAGAACTTCCAAATTTGGCCAATCTCATCGTCTAAAATTTAAAAATGATTGTCACCGTACTTTTGTACGCCTCCAATCTATTTTTAAATTTTATACGCGACCTTGTCTCAAATCTGAAAGTTCTTTTAATTAAATTATAATTTATTTTAAATTTTACCCAATTTGAGTAAAAAATTAGCCCGCCCGAGGGCGAACTTCAATACCACAATAATATCACAGACGTTACATTTTTGTCAAATGCGGTTTAATTGTTGAAAAGTAAACTATTTTATACACATTTTTATAACAACAAAGAAATTATTTTGCGACCTAAAAAACAAGGAGTGAAGCGACTATGTTTTTGGAAGTACTGGACACTTTTAATTTCTTATAAACACATTGGATTAGAAATTGAAAGTGTCCATGTGGTATAATTTTGTAAATACAACACTTATGCACATTGAACCGGAACAATTAAAAAACTTTATCCTAGATTCAGGACTTGTTAGTCGTGGTGATATTGAAAAGGCAGAAAAGGAAGCAGAGGAAACTGGGGGGAACATGAGCCGAATCCTGATTAACCAGGGCAAGTTAACAGAAGACGATGTTCGTCGAATGCAGGCTTATATTCTAGGTATTCCTTTTGTGGATTTAAAAGGAGAAAAATTACCATTTGAAGTTCTATCTTTGATACCAGAGCCTATTGCTCGTAACCACAACATTGTGGCTTTCAAAAAAACAGAGACATCCCTAGAGGTTGCCATGTTGGATACAGAAGATCTGACAGCTATTGATTTCATAAAGAAAAAAGTTGGTTTGAAGATACTTCCTCGTTTGACTGATGCTGAGTCCATGAAGAGCGCTATTTTGCAGTACCAAAAAAGTTTGAAGGCAGAGTTTGGTGATCTGATCGCCGAAGATGTGGGAGCCCTAAGGAATATTCCCGAGGCAGGAGAGGGCCAAGAGCTTGGAGAAAAAGATTTGAAAAAGCTAGCTGACGATATTCCGATGATTCGTATCGTGGACACTCTTTTGAAACACGCTATTTTGCAAAACGCTTCTGATATTCATATTGAGCCACAAGAAAACGAACTTCTAGTGCGTTACCGTATAGATGGTCTTTTGCATGATGCCATGATTTTGCCGAAAAACATGGTAGCCAGCATCGCAGCTCGTATAAAAGTTCTTTCTAACCTGAAACTAGATGAAAAAAGACTTCCACAGGACGGCAGATTTAAGATAGATGCAGATGGAGAAAAGGTATCTTTTCGTGTATCAACACTGCCTACTTACTATGGAGAGAAGATCGTTATGCGTTTGCTCCGGGAAAATGTGTCTGGTTTTACCCTAGAACACTTGAGTTTCCATGGTGATGGTTTGGAGAGAATTCACACAGCAGTTAAATCAACTACTGGGATGATCCTTACAACAGGGCCAACTGGTTCCGGTAAAACAACTACACTATATACAGTGCTAGATATTTTAAATACACCAGATGTGAACATCTCAACTATAGAGGATCCTATCGAATACCAGATGAAAAGAATAAACCAGACACAGGTTAGACCAGAAATAGGTTTTACTTTCTCTTCTGGACTCAGAACGCTTGTTCGTCAGGACCCAGACATTATTATGGTGGGAGAAATTCGAGATAACGAAACAGCCGCCCTCGCCGTGAACGCGTCTCTTACTGGTCACGTTGTGCTCTCGACTCTTCACACCAACTCAGCAGCGGGAGCCATACCTAGACTTATTGATATGAAAGTAGAGCCTTTTCTTATTGCTTCTACTATCAATATAGTTATAGGACAGAGATTGGTTAGGAGGTTAACTGAACAAAAAGAAAAATACTTTTTAACAAAAGCTGAAATAGAGACTTTGGGTAAGTCAGTAAATCTAGATAAAGTCCTATCCGTTCTAAAAGAAGAAAAAGTTATAAGCAAGGGAGACAAGTGGGAGGAAGTTCCTTTTTGGAGACTAAAGAAGGGTGTTGATCCAGAACAAGGTTTTTCTGGACGCGTTGGTATACACGAGATAATGAAAGTTAGTCCAGCAATCAAGGAAATTATTTTAAAATCAGGAACAGCAGACGCAATACAAAAAGTAGCAGAGGATGAGGGAATGCTCACTATGTTCGAAGATGGGATTTTCAAGGCAGTGGCGGGTATGACGACGATCGAAGAGGTCCTCCGAGTTATCAGTGAGTAGTCATACAACTTCCAAATCTGGCGAACTCCTCGTTCCTAAATTAAAAATCCTAGTCACCTTATACTTATTATGAGTCAATCATTCAAAAAATTTATTTTTATTATTACATCTTTAGTTCTTGGTCATTTTACCTCTTGGAAATTAACGGAATATATGATTCCAAAAAATGGAGACTCCTTTGGTGGTGAAGCCGTGATTTATTATCCTATCGGACTTATCATATTTATATTTGCTTATTATTTTTTGTTGAAAGTAGTATTTGGAGCAAATAGTAGTTCTAACATCGTCCACTAGGTTGCGCAGTGAAAAAAATAAAGCCATAAATATGGTTCTATTTTTTATACCGACGGGATTGAATAACTGTGGTAAGATTTTGGCATGACTTTAATTGATTACTTACCGTTATTATTTAGTGGGGGCGCAATTGTTATTTCTGTATTAGCTTGGCGAAAGAGTAGGGTTATCTATGAAATAATTACTGAGAAAGATAATAATGGAAAAGATAAAATAAACGATTTGCTCAAAACTGGGAAATATACAATACTACATGTTCAATCTGACCCTTCTAACTCTATGCGCACTATATATACATTAGGTAGGATTTCATAATAATATGGAAAAAGTAAAACTCGTCATTTTTGTTCCTGAAACTCATACCGCCATTGTTCGGGAAGCTTTGGGAAAGTCAGGAGCAGGGAAAATTGGAAATTATACACATTGCACTTTTTCTTCTAAGGGCGTCGGTAGATTTAGACCAGAATCAGGAGCGAACCCTCATATTGGAGAAGTCGGTAAATTACAAGAAGTTGTCGAAGAAAGAATAGAAACAATCGTTGAGAAGAGTAAATTACAAGATGTTATAAAAGCCATGAAAGAAGTCCATCCATATGAAGAGGTGGTATATGATGTATACCCACTCCTAAATGAATCTGAGTTCTAACATGGTCCACCAGGTCGCGCATCAGTTTTCGCTCAATAAATAAGCCATGAAAAGTTTACGGGTCTACTGGATGCAGAACTGGTATAATTTTGGTATGGATGAAAATATTAAAATAAAAAACGAAAATAACGAAACTATAAAAGCTGGGTGCGTAGTTGTAGATGAAAATAAAGTTTTACTCATTAGTGATAAAGAAGGAAAAATATGGACTTTTCCAAAAGGCCACTCAGAAAATGGAGAAACTTTAGAACAAGTTGCTCTTCGAGAAACTGAAGAAGAAACGGGTTATAAGGTAGAGATAATAAAGAGATTATCAGATTTAACTTATAAGCACGGACAAACTGGAGAGAATATTAGAGTCGCAATGTTCCAGGCTAAACCATTAGAAGAAACTGGAATTAAAGAAGAAAAAACTCAAAGTAAGTGGTTTTCAATTGATGAGGCGAAAGAATTCCTTTATTACAATCTTAAATCTTATTTAGCTGAAATAGGATTAATCCAGTTCTAACATCGTCCACTAGGTTGCGCTGAGCTTATTCACATTTTTTATGTGAAGTAAAAAATATTTTGATACAATGTATATAGTAAAATATATATGCCACTATTTAAATACAAAGTATTAGATGCTGATGGTAAACCAAGACAAGGAACTTTAGAAGCAAAAGATAAATTTGCTCTGTATCACGCGATAAAACAAGAAGGCAGTACTGTTGTTGCAGCAGAAGAGGTAAAACCCAAAACTGGATTTGATCTACTCAAGTCAGTTTCATTTTTTGATAACGTAAAAACTCACGATAAAATTCTTTTTGCAAAAAACTTATCAAAAATGCTTGAAGCTGGGCTACCGGTGACTAGGGGATTGTCTATAATGGAACGCCAATCAAAAGGTTTATTCAAAAAGATATTAGTTAGTTTGAATGAATCTATCGCAAAAGGAAATACTCTCAGTGATTCCATGAAAGCCTATCCAAAAGTTTTCTCAACGCTTTTTGTATCTATGGTCCGTGCTGGTGAAGAATCAGGTAATCTGTCTTCAGCTCTTCAGAACGTGGGTCTACAAATGGAAAAATCCTACCAACTTACAAAAAAGATTCGAGGGGCTCT
>CAZKFS010000018.1:0-13377 GCA_964552275.1 uncultured Candidatus Saccharibacteria bacterium
AACTTATCTTTTATACATTCTATGTTCATAGTATTTTTTTATTTTTTAAAGAATCTACTACTATTAGGGACGTTATTTGTGTTAATAAGTGACTTTTATCCATAATATAAGCCATTTTTTGTTATTTATAGGTGTTAATAAATATGTCTATATTGTGTATAACTTAATACTTTTTTTATAAATAAACAAGTTATAAATAGTCTATTGTTTATTTATCCATAACTTATAAATAAGTTATCTACAGGATACCAACATCAAACAAATATAGACCTCAACTGATTTATTTCCTGGATTAATATCTCATCCGCTTTCATATCGTTTTTAATTTTCTCACAGGAATGCATCACTGTAGTGTGATCTCTTCCACCTAATTTCTCCCCTATTGCTGGGTAAGATATATTGAAATCTTCTCGTAGTATATACATTATTATCTGTCGAGGTTTTATAACTTCTTTTTTTCTTGTTTTATCATATATTAGTTGCTCTTCTATGTTATAAAATTCTGCTACAGTCTTAACTACTTCTTTGGTAGATACTAGTTTTTTCGGTTTTGTATTGTTTTTTACAAAATTCTTTACCTCGGAAATAGATAGTTCTCTACCTTTTAGATCGGATTGGCATGTAATAGAGTTTATAATACCCTCCAACTCCCTTATGTTTCCAGTTACAGAGTATGCTAGGTAGTCTATAACCTCTTTAGATAGAGGATAACGGCTAGTATTGGACTTATTCCTTATTATGGCAGCTCTAGACTCGTTATCTGGAGTAGGTATATCAACAATCATACCTGCACTAAAACGAGATTTAAGACGTTCTTCCAAGTCTTGTATTAATCCAGGGTGTTTATCTGAAGAAAAGATAATTTGTTTATTGTTTTCATATAGATGGTTAAATAAGTGAAAAAGTTCCTCCTGAGTCTTCATTTTTCCAGAAAAAAACTGAATATCATCCATAATCAAAACATCATATTTTCTATATTTTTCTTTAAAGAAATTAGGTTTGTTTAGTTGGAGGGCGTTTACAAGCTCCTGACTAAACTTTTCTGAGGTTGTATAAAAAACCTTCTTGTTGCTGGTGTTTTTAATATGATTTCCAACAGCTTGTATTAGATGAGTCTTTCCGTGACCTGTTCCTCCATAAATAAACAAAGGATTGTAGACAATTCCAGGTTTTTTGATTATTGCTTGGCTTGCTGCATGAGCAAACTCATTAAATGGTCCAACAACAAATGTATCAAAGGTATATCTAGGATTTAAGTTGTCTTCTTTGTTTATATAAACATCAGCAATAGGAAGTTCCTTCGTTGGTTGTATGTTTTTATGGATATCATGCTTTTCTTTGCCATCATCCTTTGATATTACATAGTGGAGAGATTGTATGTTACCAGACTGGTTCCTTAAGGCCTTAAGGATGCTATTGTGGAATTTGCTTCCTAACCAATCCTGAACGAAAGTATTGGGAACACCGAGATAAACAGCCCCATCCTCCTGTCTAACTATAGAAGTGTCCTTAAACCAAGTGTTAAAGTTTGGTTTGGATAGAGTTAACTCCATTTCTACTAAAACACTGTCCCAAAGTTTTTTGCTATCCATAGACACTAATTATATAGAAAAGAAAAAAAGATAACACTTGTTAAAAAACACAGAATATGTTAACAATATGTGTACAAGCTGTTAATAGTAAACTCAAATAAAAACACATGTCTCAAACATATCAACCTAAAAAAAGAAAAAGAGCCAAAGCTCACGGTTTCTTGGTCCGAAGTAAATCAAAGACAGGTAGGAACACTCTTTTGAGAAGAAGAAGAAAAGGAAGAAAAGCTATTACAACTGTTTCTAAATAATAAACCTATGCTCCCTAAAAATAGGAGAATTTCTAGGGCCGAATTCGGGAGTGTTTTTAGTTCTAGTAAAAAATACAACTCCCCTGCTTTTTTGATGTATTTGGCTAAAAATAACAAAAATAAAAGCAAATTTTCTTTTTCTGTTTCCAAAAAGGTCTGTAAAAGCGCTGTAGACCGGAACAGACTGAGGAGACAAGGTTATTCTATTATAAGTAAACATATTAAAGAGATAAAAGAAGAGAATTTATTTATTTTTGTTTTTAAAAAAGGTTCTTCCGTTTATGGTTTTGAAAGACTAGAACAAGAAATATTGGGATTACTTTCTTTGTCTGGTGTGTTAATATAGTCAAATGACTTATTTGTACCACACTTTGATTTCTACACCATTTTATAATGGATTCATATTCCTAATGAAATTACTGCCATTTTTTGATGCAGGAGTTATTATTATTATTTTTACTATCATTATCAAAATAATACTCCTCCCGCTCTCCATAAAGGCATCAAAAGCCCAACTTCAACTAAAGAGCACAGAAAAGGATCTTCAATTGATCAAGGAAAAGTTCAAAGACAAAGAAGAGCAAGCTAGAAAGACAATGGAATACTACAAGGAAAAAGGTATAAACCCTTTCGCGGGGTTTCTTATTCTTATAGTTCAACTGCCTATACTTATCGGTCTTTATGGTGTTTTTCTTAAATCCGGCCTACCAGAGATTGATATGACCAAGCTATACTCTTTTGTGGGTATTCCTAGTGTCATAGACATGACCTTTATTGGTTTTGTGGATATATCCCAAAAAAGCATACTTTTGGCTATTATCGCCGGAATAACAACTTATTTCCAAATCAGTCTCGCAAACCCTACCCAAGCCCCGGATTCCCAGGGTGTATCTCAAAATGAAATAGCTAGAGTTATGCAAATGCAAATGAAATATTTCTTTCCTATACTAATGGCTTTTATTGCCTATACCATATCCTCTGCTGTGGCCCTATACCTTATTACAAGCAATATCTTTGCTATAGGCCAGGAATACTATATTAAGAACAAATACCACAAATCTACACTAGTTGTTTAGTTTATTTTGTTAGGTCAAGACTCCAAAGAGTGTTGTCTTTCTTGTTTATGAATATTAGGAATTGCTCGTTTTCTGTAAGTAGAGGTTTAACAACATCAATTTCTTCACTAGAATCATCTTCTAGGTTAGAAAGTAGAGTAGAAGTACGATCTTTTATATTGTATTTGTATATACTATCAACATAAGAAACTAAACCCTTATACCAGTTTGTCATTCCATTTTGTCCTATAAACCCACCCGGAACTGCACAGAAGATTGTGTTTGTATCTTTCTTACTCCAAACACATTTCTCTGGAAAAGTAGAGAAATCAATTTCCTGATCTAGTTTATCTTTTTGATTAAAAATAGAGAGAAAAGCAGAAGAATTTTGTCTCAAGTATAAGATCTGGTTAAGGTCAGGACTAACCAAAGCAGAAAGTCCGGGTATGTCTCGCAGGACATTTTTTACATTTCCGCTTGTTGTATCTACTAAATATAAATATCCGTTTACATTCGGGTAGGGCTTTGTTGTTAGTGCCACGGTTCTTTCGTTTACAAACTGAGAGTTCAGTTCTTTTATTGGAGAACTCCAAACCTGTTTCCTTTTACTTCCATCAAAATTAGAAGTGTATCCAGCTGAAAATGCTTCATTTTGCTCCAAATAAAACATGGTTGCCCCAAAAGCAGAAACATCACTTATTTGGGCTGGAAAAGGTATGCCTGTTATTGTGTTGTCGGTGGTAGAAGAAACGTTTTTTAGTGTTATGGAGTAAGTATCTACTGTCATATTGTCATCTCTTAGGTACCTTGTGATCAAACTAGTGTTTTTGTTTCCCCATACGGCATCATATACAACAGGTATTGTTGTATTGGATATTCGACTTTTGTTTGGAGAGAAAAGTTCTACTTCATATATGTGTCCAGTAGCTTTTTCTATGTATCTAACCAAGCTTCCTGCACTAACATCTAAAGATCCAGCTCCAGATACGGGCTCTATACTGAGTTTTCTAAGTTTTTTTGTAAAATCTATTATTTGCTCCTGTTCATTCTCAGGATCTGGAGTAGGGGTTGGTGTTGTTGTAGATGATGTACTGCCATCTCCACCAAACGGGAAGAAATTTTTGAACCCTGAGACTATACCCCCTCCCCCATCCGAATTTCCTCTTGTCATAAAATAATAACCAACAAGAACTAAAAGTAGGATACTCAGTGTTATGGACAATGTTACGATGATTTTTTTTGACATGTTTATTTATTATATACAGAAAAATGTGGAGCACTAATCTGAGGAACTCCATTTTTTGGAGGAACGACATCGATTCTTACGGTTACACCTCTATCCACAAGAGCTTTTTTTGCCTCTTCACTTCCAACTTCATACACAGCAGTTAGACCCGCCCTACCCGCGGCTATAGAGAAGGTGTTGATGTTTGCTGGTGTTGCTGAGCTTACGTTTGCATCAATACAAGTTCCCTGGCCATGGCATTCGTTTTGGTGTGTTCGGGATGGTGGATGTGCTTCTGTAATTCTCCATCCAACACCAGCATTTACTAGTTGTTGATCAAGAGATATTAGTTTGGGAACAAGAACGGGACCAACCTCTTTTCCAGTTGCTGTTATGTTTGCTGACAAACGAGGAATTAAAGTACATGTTGGACAACCATCTATACCCACACCTCCTCCACTACCGGCTCCACCACCAACAACCGTACCCCCTGCGCTACCGCCCGCTGTTTGGACAGGCCTGTTTATTCTGAGGTCAAATTCTAGGATTCTTGGATTTATGGTCCACAATATAGCGTATGCGCCTATAACTAGTAGTAGTCCCCATATGGCGTCAGTAATGTATTTTTTTCCAGTTTCTTTTCCACTTATCGCATCTGTTGTTGCATACATTATTCCACCAAAAGTGATCATAACAAAAGCAAGTGCCGCAGCTATTCCTATCGAAAGATTAAAGACCGCTGGAAGGTACTCAGATAATGTTGTCGTTTCTTCTATTCCTGGTAAATCTGACACAAGTAGCACATACTCACCCGTATTTTCTTGAGCCATAGCAAAACCCACTGGGACGAGTGTTGTGACCAGAAGGGTGAGTACAAATGCTTTTTTATAAAAATTTTTCATGTTTTTAATTTCCAAATTTTAAACTAAAACTAGTTTTTGCTGACTGAAGGACTTTGTCAGAGTGTTCTATCTGTAGGGAGATGTTTGAACTTCCACTAGTTCCCTCTTTTGGCCTGAAAACTCTGGTTGTTTGTGAAGGGTCGCTATCTATAGGTTGGTTGTTTATTCTCCAATCAAAAAGCAAGTCTTCCATGTATGGACTGGTTACTCCAAAAAAGAACGGTGCCCCAACCACAGCTATTTCTTTGTCACCTTTTATTTCCACGGTGTTTGATAGTGCTTTTTGGTACTGAATTCCATAAAGAGGGTCTTTTTTATAAAGAATTACTGATGGCTCAGCTGGTGATAGGGTTATTTTCCCAACCCCAACTGTATTTGTTGATACAGAAGTTACTTCTACACTCACATTTATATCTCTTGAAATCAGAGATCCAGTCATAGTGTAGGTGTTTTTACCATAACCGGAGGCGCTTTCTATCACAGATCCGTTATTTTTCCATTTATAAACCAAGTTTTTAGCAGGTATTTCTCCGGAACCAGAAGTTATGTGAGGGATTGCGACAAAAGTGACCTTGTTTTGATGAGTAAATAAAGCCTTGCCTTTGTAAAAGGGTGGAACAAACCCATCACTCTGCCAGATGAGATCAACGGCAACGGGTCTCACTGAAACACTTTTTTGCAACGAAGCCCCTTCTGCTGTCTGTATGGATATGTCTATTGTGGTTTGGGCACTTTCTTTTGTTTGGAAAGATAGGTTTTTTTCTCCCCTACCAGATTTTTTTACAACACCATCAACTCTCCATACTATGTTTGCTTTGTCGAGGTTGGTTATATAACTAACTATAGAAACGTTTACGTTTTGGTTTGGTCCAGGATTCGCAGGGCTAAGGTTTACTGTTATATCTTCAGACGTGTAGTTTATTGCTTGTCCATGAGCCAAAAAACCAAAAGAAGAGAAAAATAGTATAAAAAGTGTGAAGATAAAGTATCTCATTTATTTAATTGTAACATATAAGTCTTTTTTCACTAGATATTTATGCACAATAATGTGCCGGTTTTCACTCGTCCACAAAAGGAACACGAGGGTCTTTTCCGGTTTTATTCATCTTTTTTATTTTACCACCGACAAGAACGGCTCCACTAGCTAATGTTGGGTGGTTAGTGGCCAACTCTTTTATTTTGGTTGTGCTTATTAAGTAAATAACCACACACGTCCATGCTGGTAGTAGATTTACATAAGGAATCATCTCAATAAGCCCTCCACCAATCATAGAGGTTAGTCTTTTTGGTGTGATCATCCGTACTCCATTCATCCAAAACCAAAGGAAAAATGTTAAAAAAATAAAAATACTAAATAAAGCAGCAAGTATGTTCCCTACAACAGGAATCCAACCAATTAGTGCCTGCGCACCATCAAAACAAAGAGCAGTAAAAATCATTAAAAAGGCTGTTCCACTACCTATAGGTGCTTTCTCCATGTCTCTATTATACTACATTATATTAGGAATTTTTTTCTAGTTCGTCTTTGGCTTGTTTTATTGACAGTATTTGGGATGGATCAGATGTGATGATTTGGTCTTCTGTATAGGAAGCAATGATTTTTATGGCAACATGTTTCAGTCCAGCAAAGAATATTCCCTCTCCCACATCGGACTCCAAAAGTAGATACTTTTCTTCGTCTGTTAGGTTAAAAGTTTGTTGAAGTTTATCTATAGATGTTGGAGACTGTTTCAGAAGTATCTGTATCGAAGAGTTAGTTATGATCGGCATTCCGTACGGTGATTTCATAAAGTCATCCACGTCTTGTGTGATTGTTGCTAGCCCAAGGAAGTATTTTCTACCTCTTTTTGCTAGAGAAAGAAGGAAAGATGCTGTATCTTCTGATTTCATCATCCACCACGCCTCATCTATAACAAGCAGTCTCTTTTTCAGTTTCTTTCTTATGGTGTTCCATATGTAGTGCATGATGATATACATAGCAATAGGTTTCAACTCATCTTCCATGTCTCTCAAAGAGAACACTATAAGTTTTTTGTTGATATCTATGTTGCTTGGTCTGTTTATAAATCCAGCCCAAGTTCCTCGAGTGTATTTTGTTAGTCTCTGAGCCAAAGAATCACCACCCTCCATTCCTGAAAGAACTAGTTCGAAGTCAGACATAAGAGGTGGTTCTATGTTTTCAAAGTTTGTGTCAGCAGTTATGTCTTTTAAGGCATATGTTTCTGTTATGGCTCGGTCTATTATGGAATCTTCTTCTGGAGTGAGTCCTCCCATCATGATTCTGAAAAGTCCAACTAGGTTTATGATGTTTGATCTAAGCATGTCTGCAAAAGACTCCCCTTCTCCTGGTGTTGGCAGTTCAAAAGGGTTTATATGGTGTTCAGAGTTAAGCGAGATGTTAAAGTATCTACCACCAACTGTTTCGGCCAAATACTCATACTCTTTTTCTGGGTCGATCACAATAACGTCTGTATCGAACATTAGCGTTCTAAGTATCTCTAGTTTTGTGCCGTAGGATTTACCAGAACCAGATTTTGCAAAGGTGATAGAGTTGTAGTTTTCCAAAGAAAACCTATCAAAAAGAACCAGAGAAGAGTTGTGTCGGTTTATTCCATACAAAATTCCCTTATCTGAAGTAAGGTCGAAAGAAACAAAGGGAAAAAGACTAGATAAAGGAGAAGAGTTTAGTTTGCTATATACTTTTAGATCATCTGTGCCTATAGGTATTGTTGTTTTGAAACCTTGTTCCTGTTGAAATAGCGCTGGTTTTACATAAACTAGTTTTGCTTCGAGTATAGATTTAACCTCTGATTCAAGTTTGTCCAACTCACTATCTGATTCTCCGTATATTGTTATATACAAACCAACATCAAACAGTCTTTCTTGTGCTTGTTGGAGCTGGTCTCGAAGGTTTTCCAGATCTTGGTATGCTGTATCGAGCATCGGATTTCTCACTAACCCCTTGGCTTCACGGCTGTTTATCTGGCTTTGAACTTCAGCTACTTTTTTTTGAAAAGTTCTGAGAACCTGAGCTGTTTCTATGGGTTGTATAAAAATAGATACATCAAAAACTTTATCTAGGTTGATTATTGGAGCAAACCAACTCTCAGCCAAAAATCTAGGATAAGATATGACAAAAAAACTTCTAGTAGTTTTTTCTCCAAGATTGATTTCTTTTGCTGTTATTTTAAGGGCGCTAGGAGCTATGATGTCTTTTAACTCTAGACTACCAGAATCATATATCTCTTGAGGGAGAATCGTTGAGATCTGAGAATCTTCTTTTTTGTTTTTTAAAAAATCAAATATGCCCATATGTTTTGCTAACTTGTTTTAATCGGCTTCTCCGTGTCCCCAGGATTAAATATTTTATAAAATAATTCTATCACCTCTTCTGATCCTAGTCTCACAACACGTATTCCACATCTCGATAAACCTTGCTCCACAACAGAAACTCTCTGCTCTAGCTGAGTTCTGTTTTCTTCAAAACTTGATTCACTTTCTGCACTCAACTCGGCCGCAGATTTTTTCTGGAATAACCTACCAGAAATTCCACCCTTCACGTTTATGATCGCTGGGTCGTATGGAACAACAATAAAGAAACTTTTTGTCATTATGTTTGTAGACTCTGTGAATTTTTTGATAAATTCTATATATTCTTGAGTTTGAATTTTCATCAAGTCGTTCACCTGCTCTTTGTACCTATCCTCTAGAAGGGCTATGTATGGTCTTATATCTAGTCTGCGTGATTGTATTGATATCTGAACAGTAAAGTCTAGTGAGTTCAAAAAGTCTTGGAACTGCATAATAATTGCATTTCTTTCATCATCTGATTTTAGACTAAAGTTGAGACTTGATGCCAAAACTATTCCACGCAAAGATCCATCTTTTAAAACAACGATGCCGTCGCGCACTTCTTTTATAGGAACAAAATCTTGTGATGCTTTAGATGCTACAGCCATATTTTTTATTATAACAGATATTTTTATTACTTTGTGCTTTTACCATCTCTTCCAGTAAGTGGGTTCAAGTTTTCATTTATATCGAGTGACCAAGAAAGTTCTTTTAGTTTACTGTCTGACAACTTTGGGACAAATACTTGTCTAGCAGAGGAAGCTGCTTCTTCTGCAGAAGTGATTTTCTTTTCTTGTTTTTTCCAAATGTACAAGTTTTCTTTTGTGTAGAAAACAAAAGCTGACTCCAGAAAATCAATAAACGGTTTGTTGTTTATTTTGTAAAACGCCAAAGCTAGAGATAATGGTGCTATTATGGCGATAACTAGAACAGATATGTATATTGGTAGAAATCTATAAAATATAAAAGACATCCCTGCCCCACCGACCAGGTATATGAATTGTCTTACGGTAAGTGGGCCGATTATTTTGTCTTCTACTTCTATAAATTGTGGTACTTGGTATCGCATTATTATTCTAGTGGTTCTCTATAAGGATCAACCCCGTATTTTTTGGGAGCGTCTACGTCTTCATTTGTCATTTTTGGTTGTGCTCTAGGTGTTTGTGTTGTTGTGCTTGTTACGTTGTTTAGTTTTGTGTCCATTATGTTTTTTTGTGGAGCGGGTTTCTCAACTTCTTTTATGAGTTGTTCCAATGGGTCATTTTTATTTGACTCTGATCCAAATCGGGGTACATTTGTTGGTCTTTGTACTGTCTCCCCTCCGTCGGTTGATTTATAAGTTATTTTGGATGCGCCAAAGTCTTTACCAATAAAAGGTTTCTCTGCTAGGTTGGCCATCCAATCATCATCTTTTTTGATTTCACCCACGCCCACATCTGTTTTTGTTGGTGTAACAGTGTTTATTACTGGTATAGCATATGTGGGTTTATAAGAGGATGTTTTTATTGTTGGTGTTTGGGTAGTAGGTGGAGTGGACATTGATACTTTTTGTGCATTTACTTGCTGTGCAAGTATGTTCACCTGTGCGTTTTGTGACGGCAGATTTTGTGGTCTTATCTCTGGAATCTGAGGATTGTTTTTTGGAGCAAATGAAAGTATTGGTTTTGATTCACTAGAAGGAGCTTTTTTGTCTTCTGTGGAACTAATAGCGTATGAAAAAACTCTCTTATCCAAGTCTTCTAGTATTTGTTCAGCAAGAAGTTTGGAAATACCAAGATCTGAAACAATAGTTTCTAGAAAAACCTTATTATCCCCCATCTTACCACTGTTTGCTGAAACCATACTCAATAGTTTTGATGTCTGAATTTCGTTAAGTAAATATTTTTTAGCAACTTCTCTGATTTTATTTTCTAGATTTTTGTCGATTGTTATATTTTTAGCTTGAGGGTTTGTAGTTTGTGGGATTTTGCTAAAAATATTATTTTCCAAATTTGTTTTTAATTTAGAAAGATCACTCATGCTTTTTCCACTAATTTTTGATATGTTTTCTATGGCGATGGCAAGAGTTTGTAGACCGTACATTGCGTACAAGATTTCACTGTCTGCCAAGTTTGCTTGATCCCCAACCAAACCAGATTGATTTATATAATTAGATATAAGATCTGTTGTCTCGTTGTCCATAATAAAACTCTGCACTTCTGGTGAAAGTTTTTTGTAGGCTTCTCGGGTTTGTGTTTTTGTGTAGATCATATTTTTTATGAGAATTTTGCACCATCTGGTGTCCCTAGCCATGTCATGGTCGCAGTGTCTCCAGTAACACCAGGAGTTGTTACTCCAAGTATAGCGTCTCTCAATATTGGTATATCTGAAGGACTCATTTCGTCAGCCAGACGTTTAAGTAGGGCCGAATTATATACTTTAAGCATGGTTGGGCGAGTAAGGTTTGTCATGGCGAGGGCAGCAACTTCTTTGTGTCCAAGACCCTTAACAACGGCTTTAGCTTTTACAACTTCACCATTGAACAAGGCTGTATTTCCTGCGGCCAATGCTGCATCACCAGCAGACAACGTTCTGTTAAGAGGAGCTTGTCTGGAGTTTCTGAGGGCAGCCTTTTTGCTTGAAGAAAATCTAGGGCTTTTATTAATCGACTCCATCTGACCAGATTTGAGATGAGAAACAAAATCTTCATTTCCAAGATAGCTTGTATCGAGCATTTCAATTTCAGAATCAGATAGACCCCTGATTCCATTTCTAACTGATGCTATTGATGTGGGTGTTCCGGTTGTCATTGCAGAATTAATATCACTAAAGCGAGTATCTTTGAGAAGATCTTTTTCTGCATCAGAAAGTTGCTCGCTTTTCATTAGGAATTCTAATTGTTTTACACTTATTGCATTTGCAAAGTTCTGACTCTTGAGCAAGTCTCTATTGCTTGTAACAAGTGCTTCAGTTTGTTTTTCTGATTGCTTAGATAAAGATGTTTCCATAGCATCTACCAGTGGATCATGTGTGCCTGGTGCTGGGACAGGAGCATTTGCTCCGGCAATAATATCTCTTTTTGCTTCAGCAAGACTCAATTCGCTTGCATTTGCCGTAGTATTTTTTCTAACAGCTTCATCGTGTGCTTTTTGTTCATCTCGGTAACCGCTAGTTCCACCTTTGCCAAATCCAGTCAAGCCTGATAACGGAGCCCCGGCTGCAATGTTCGATATATTTACATTATTAAGACCCATTTTTTTGCCACGCTCAGTTCTTCCGACTGTACCCTCGATCAGATCTCCAATAGCACTGGTTGGAACGGTAGCGTTTCGAGCGTCAAACGTTGCATCTCTGGCCGTACGTGCAGTGTAGAGTTTTGTTCTTGCCCAGGCGCCACCAAGTCCAGTTTTAGTCTTGGCGTCTCCTTGAAGTGTTGCATCATCCGCAATATTTTTACCCAGTCTTCCGGCAGTTCTTCTTCCCAACCAAGCAGAACTTCCAAACATCGCTGTTCCAGCATAACCTGTTGCCCCACTAACCAATGAGCTTATTTGTTTAGATCCTTGAGTTGCTGTTTTTTTGGCTGTAACTATAGAAGTTATTGCCAGGCCTATAACAAGAGTAAAGTTGAACAAAAGTTCTATCATTCCTGGCTGTTTTACTACTCCATCCGGACCAACTTCGAGAGTTTTAAATTGAGCCCATTTTTCTGGTGAAAGCTCTAATCCTGTAAAACCTGGACTTGTGATGAGGGTAAGTATGACCCAGGTCATTAGCATAAAAACCGGACCAAACAGGAGTTGTCCCCACAAACTATCCCACCACTCTTTGGAATGTTTGGAGACTCCCGGTATTCCAGCGAGACCCATATATGCAATAGGTGAAAGCATAAGCAAAAATACAAGGACTATGTACCTAGTAATAAACATTATACTGATAGCAAAAAATACAAATGAGGTTATGAGGATCAGGATAGATGCCATCGATAGGATTATCAGCTTGTTGTAGTTATCATCTGTTGTCCAAGAATTGTCTTTGTTTATTATATTCGTTCCAGCCAAGAATCCTTGAGTTCCAAGTGCCGTTTGGTAAGCGTTCGATAGTCCACCTATAGTTCCCTCTACTCCAGCGTCAGATATGATGCTTTGGTATATTCCTATGGTTACTATGTTAGAAGCATCGATAAGAATTTTAGTGAAAAATAAACTAAAGTTTATAAGAAGTGATGCTAGAACTATGCCACCAATAAACTTTTTTGCTCCCTCCAGACTCCCCTTGCTTATTATGAGCATTATACCCTCGTAAACTAGGAGAAATATAAAGCTTATATTCATCAGGTCTCGGATGACTTTCCAAGCAGTGTTTATTCCACCCAGTTTATCGATATGTTCTCGCATATCTAAAACAGTGAATTCCAAAACATAATTTAACAGTGTTCCAGAAAGCCAGAGAATGATACTGATTATTTGAAATATAAAGTAGGCTACGGTGCTCAATAAGGGAACTATGGTCCAACCAGCTGCGGTTTTTAAGCCAGAAAAAAATAGGTTTGTAAGACTGGTGGCAGCAGTGTTTGCTACACCTCCTCCAGCTTCTTGTGCATACACACTAACTACTGGAACAAAAAGTCCAACAAGTAGTACCAATATTAGTATTTTAGTTAGTGTTCTTTTCATTATTATCTACGTCTTAGTCTATCTAGTTCGTCTCTTGTTTCTTGGACGTCTTTTCTTTTATCGTTTATTTTATCTCCGCAAGGATTACCAAATATTCCCTCGTTTGGACAACCAATAATCAGCAACCTTCTTAGCTCCTCCTCCTCTCTTCGAAGTCTTGCTTCAAGACTAGCTATTTCTTCAGCTATTATTTCTTCTGGGGTTTGGAACACTATTTCTCCTGGTTGTGTAATTCTGATTTCGCACTGAGTCTGATCCTCGTTGCATGTCATTTCTCCACCTTCAGAACCATCGTTAGCTGGTTTGTCTGGATCATCTCTGACTTCTGCGGCCAAATCATCCATGA
>CAZKFS010000019.1:0-13016 GCA_964552275.1 uncultured Candidatus Saccharibacteria bacterium
CCTGCCACCTAGTCAACGTCAATGACTCGCTCTAGCCAAATGAGCTAATCCCGCAGAATTGTGACCTCACGGGGAATCGAACCCCGATTGCAGCCTTGAAAAGGCCGCGTCCTAACCGTTAGACGATGAGGCCAAAATAAACAAGAGGAATCGATTCTTACAGAATCTGTACACCTTTTCTGTTTTTTATTTCGCTATGCTCATAAAAAACTATCAAAGGTTTTACGGTTGGGTCCCAGCCCAACCTCACCCCTCTGCAGCCCCAAAGTCCGTATCCATAACCGTTAGACGATGAGGCCGAAATCTGCCTCTTCGGCAGATCCGCCGATGAGGCGGAAACTAACTTCGAAACTATAGCATTTTTTACTAAAAAAGCAAAAATTAATTTTCACTGTGTCGGTGGTTATCCACAACCTGTCAGTTGACATTGTTTTTGAGGGGAGTATTATGTAGTTGTGAGTTGAGGTGGGGTTACATGGTACGGAGTTGCGGTATACGCTCCTCCAATCCCATCCTTCCTCTTCCCACAAAGTTCAACAGTCATCAAAGCCTAGGCCTAGATGACGCACACAAGTTTTTCGCTCCGGTTATCCGTTGAGCACCTGTTCTTTCCGAGGCCCTCCATCACGGTAGGGCCTTTTCGTATGTCTTTTTATTTAGTGTGTAATTCTACGTAAATATCCTCTAAAGCTTTTACAGCATCACCTGAAGCAATATTGTTCTGATGATATAGTCCATCTGTACAGTCTCCAGCAGCCCATAGACCCACCACTTTTGTTTTCTGGTTTCTTGGATCCACTGGTATTTGCCCGATTGCATTTAATTCAACAATATTTTTAGCAAAATATGTTGTAGGTATTAGGCCTATTTCCACAAAAATTCCAGGAGTCTCTATTTCATGGTCTTCATTTGTTTTTAGGTCAGTGTAGATTATACTTTTTACAAAACTTTCTCCTCGAATTTCTTTTGGCGCAGCATTTAGTATTATTTTAAATTTTGGGTTTTGTTTCAGTTTGTCTACTGTTATCTCGTCTCCTCTCAAACTATCACTTCTGTTTAACAAAGTAACACTTTTGCAGTAGGCGAGTAGTTGAGCAGAAGTTTCTAAGGCGGCGTTTCCACCTCCTATAACAACCACATCTTGGTCAGCAAAAAGTGGGCCATCACATGATGCACAATAGGTAAGTCCTTTGTTATCAAACTCCTTTGCTCCAGGTATTTCCAGTTTCCTTCTTGTGCTACCTGTTGCAACAAGAACCGTTTTTGATTCAAAAATTCCAGCTGAAGTTAAAACTTTAAAACCACCATCTATTTTTTGTATATCTTCAACATGTTCTCCCTCTTTTACTTCCACAGAATCTCCAGCATAGGCTAGGAGGTGTTCTCTGAGGCTTTTTGCTAGATCCGCCCCAGATATTTTTATTGTTCCTATCCAGTTTTCTATTCCTTCTGATACCACAGACTGGCCTCCAAATTCTGGTGTTATAAGTAGAGTTTTTAATTTTTTCCTCGCAGCGTAAACTCCTGCAGAAACCCCCGCTGGTCCACCCCCGATTATTATTAGGTCGTAAGTCATAGTGCTAAGAATTATACAGAAATTTCAAAATCTCGTCGACTCATGTTTCGAAGAGAGACTAGTGAGCGCGACGGCGCGAACTCAAGGAAAATTTTAGCAAAAATTTATCCGTGTCTCTCTGAGGAATATGAGGAGAAAGAGATTTTGAAATTATTTAAGTTTACTTCTTCGGAGAAATGCTGGCACAGCACCCCACTCATCATCATCATCTATATCGTCGACTTTTTTAGGTTCGTTCGCTTGTGTTGGTATAGAATTATATATTTTTCCTTTTTCCTCATCATTTTCTACAGTTTTTTCTCTAGTTGGTGTAGTTGTTGGTGTTGTTTGGAAAAGTGTCTTCTTTGTGAAATTTTCTGGAAAGTTTGAAGCTATAACTGTAATTTTCACTTCACCCTTCTTTAGTTTTTCGTCTTGTACTGTACCAAAGATAATTCTTGCATTTGGATCAACGGATTCAGTTATTATTTTAGCGGCATCCTGTATTTCAAACATACCAAGATCTGTTCCTCCAGCAATAGAGAATAGAACCCCCTTAGCTCCATTTATTGATACTTCAAGAAGAGGGGAATTGATTGCCATTTTTGCGGCCTCTTCAGCTCTTTTTTCACCTGTTGCAATACCGATTCCCATAAGTGCTGGTCCAGCATCAGCCATAACAGCTTTTATATCAGCAAAGTCTATGTTGATAATACCAGGTGTGGTTATTAGGTCAGAGATTCCTTCTACTGCTGATTTCAAAACATCATCACATATAGCGAAGGCATTTTTGGCTGTCGTTTCCTTGCTTATGGTTGAAAGGAGTCTGTCGTTAGGTATAACAATAATGGCGTCCACTGCGGCTCGGAGCTCCTCTAGGCCAGCTTCTGCTAGTCTCATTCTCTGTTGTCCTTCAAAGAAAAATGGCTTAGTAACTACGGCTACCGTAAGAGCGCCCATTTCCTTGGATATTCTGGCTACTATAGGAGCCGCTCCTGTACCAGTTCCTCCGCCTAGACCACAAGTAATAAAGACCATGTCGGCACCCTTTATTGCCTCCTGGATCTCTTCCTTGGTCTCTTCTACGGCTCTTTTACCCAGTTCTGGGTTCATACCTGCTCCCAGGCCTCTAGTGAGGTTTTTACCTATGTGTATCTTTCTCTTTGTTAGGGAGTGGTGTAGGTCCTGAGAATCAGTATTTACAGCTATAAAATCCACCCCTCTGACTTTGGAGTTTATCATGTGGTTTAGGGCATTTTTACCTGAACCACCTATTCCTAGGACTTTTATCCTTGCGAATGCTTCTACTTCTGGTTTGATTTGTGGCATAAGTAATGTGTTTAATTTTGTCTGCTGGGGTTATCATAGCAGAAAGGTCGGAAAATAAAAACAATTGACCCAGTTAGAGTTTTATGTTGGATATTTAGTCGAAAAATAGCTATTTTATGGCAAGAATTGTTTTAACCAGCCAAATATTTTTTCACCAGATTTATTTATCTTATTTTTTAGTCCAAGGTTAACTTTTTCTTCTTTTGACAATCCCAACATACAGAGGCCATATGCAACAGCCCATGTAGAGTCTTTGATTCTATTTTTTTGGTCGACTAAGTTTAGTGTAGCAATCCTTGAAGGAAGTTTTAGTGAAGCTTTTGCAAAATCTTCTATAGTTCCGATACCGCCTCCACCACCGGTTATAAATATTCCAGCTGGTAACAATCCATTTCTACCGATTTTCTTTAAATGGTTTTCTATTAGCTCGAACATGTCAGAAAGTCTCGCTGAGATAATTTCCTCTAGTTTTTTCTTTGGAAAAGAGTTTGATCCGACAGCTCCAACTTTTATGTTCTCAGCTTCTTCCAAAGGAATTTTTAGTCCCAAAGCTATATCATTTGTTATATCTGTTGATCCGATAGGGAAAACTTCGAGGGAAATCGGGATGTTATTTTCAAATACAACTATAGATATTGTTTCTGCACCAATATTTGTAAGAATACAACCAGCCATTTTCTGAGCTTTTGATAGGGTAACAAAAGAGGCAGCTATAGGGGATGCTATGACGTCTACCACCTCAATACCAACCTCATCGACTGCTTCTAGTAGATCGTTTAGATGGGGTTCAAGGCAGGTGATAAAAAGCATTTTAACTTCGAGTTTGGTACCCTTTAGATCCAAAGGGCTTTTGGTTAGGATAGATTTACCATCTATTTTATAAGAAACAGGAATACTATGTAGAATTCTGTGATTTTGGATTATGTTTGTCGGTAAGTTTTTCTCACAGATTTCATTGATTTTTTCTATATCAAGTTCAGTTATCTGTAAGTCAGCTCTGCCTATTATTGTGCTGGCACTAGAAGACATCCCAGACAGTCCAATACCACCTATCGCCACAAAAGCCCTATTTATTTTTACACCACTTGATTTCTCGGCTAGATTTACGGCTGTTTTTATACTTTCTACAACATCTCCGTTGTTTATTATATAACCATGCCTCAAACCTTTTGATTCTGTAAAACCAGTTCCTATTATTTTTGTTATTTGTTTTCCGTTTTCTTTTACGAGTTCTGCAACTACCACTTTTACTTGGTATGTTCCGATATCTATTCCTACTGTAATATTGCGCATCATTAGTTGGATGCTTTGAAAAATCTTCAAAATTTGGAACAAACTAAATACCAAACTTCAGTCGAAGTTTCTTCTCGGCTTTCTCCATTGTACTACCATGGTCCATTCCTTTCAAATGCATTAAACCGTGGATAAACAAAAAAGCTACAAAATTTTCAAATTTTCTTTCAAAAGATTTAGCTTCTTTTTTGGC
The DNA here is from genome assembly GCA_964552275.1 of uncultured Candidatus Saccharibacteria bacterium. GTDB lineage: Bacteria > Patescibacteriota > Minisyncoccia > Phycocordibacterales > DATDWN01 > C7867-006. Next base: position 4,371 of record CAZKFS010000019.1, read on the forward strand.
TACACTCAAAGTTATAAAAATTTCTCCGCTTTTTTTGTCCAAAGGAAAACTAAGAACATTAGTCGGTTTGTTTTTATTTCTATAAGAAAAGTTGAGCTCTTTTGATTTCTTATCACCAATAAAAACAAGAGATAGAGAGTATTCTTCTCCCAGAGCGGCTTTCTTTATGTTATCAAAAGGCACGCGAGGGAGCGTGCTTTTTGTCTTATTTGTTATAGAGAAATTTTCTGACATTCTACTTTCTTCCACCTTTTGTGTATTCACTCATTTTACCCATTTTGATCAAATCCATTATTTCCTCCTTTCTTTTTAGTGTTTTTAGTGTTTTCTTTTGTTTTACGTACTCTGATTGCTTTCTAGAAGCGTATCTTATACTTCTCACTCGTGACAAAATCCCAGAGCCCTGAACCCTTTTAGTGAATCTTCTTATTAGATTTAGGCTGTTTTCGTTGCCTGTCTTTGATACTTCTACGTTTATCATATGGAGCAGAGTATATCACATCTCGGTTTATGTTTCAAGCTAATTTATGGCCACTTTTTTGACCTTCTTTGGTTCTTCCAGGTTTTTCAAGAAATCTGCCAAATCCTTTATTTGGACTGTTTCTTGTTCTCTAGATATTATGTTTCTGACAACAATACTATTTTCTATGGCTTCTTTTTGACCCATTATTAAAACATGTGTAGCTTTCATGTATTCTGCACCAGTTAGTTGTCCAGTTATCTTATCTTTTGTTATGGAATGGTAGACAGGGATCTTGTTTTTTCGGAGAGTCTCTACAACATTGAGAGCCTTTATTTTTGCAGATGGCCCGAGTTGTATTAGATAAAACCTTGGTTTTTTAATGTTCTTAATTATTATTTTTTTAGCCAATTTCGGGTGTTTTTTCACTAGCAGTGTTAAACCTATGGTTGGTATGTCTTTCTTATTACCCAGTTTTTTTGCAAGATGGTTATATCTGTATCCATAAGCAAGTAATTCACCCTCATCATCATCTTTTGTTTTTTCAGATAAATTTCTTATTTCAAAAATGGTATAAGAGGCATACAGTTTGTTGGATAACATATTTGGCTTTATTTTGTAGCTTACATTAAAGGTTTCCAAACTTTCCAAAACTTCCTTGAAATGCAACCTGCTTATGTCAGAAAGGGCTGATATTGGTTCTGGTACTGATTGTTTCAATTCTGTGGTCTCAATTTGTGTACTAAGTATAGAATATGGATTTTTCTTCAGTTCCTGACGTATTTTAGTTGGGATTATGTGTGCATTTTTTTTAAAATAATTACCCAACTCTCTATCAAATTTACTTATAGATTCCTTGTCCCCAATACTGTTGATATCAATGCACAGATCTTTGTAGTCTAGTTCTTCTAGTATCGATATCGCGCATTTTATGAGTAGAGCTTCAGATGTAGAACGGTTACTTCCTATTATTTCAAAACCGTAACTTTCGGTAGAAGGTTTCTTTCTAGATGAACTTCCAGGCAAAGGTTTTTTATAGTGTATAGACAAAGGCTGTGCTTCCAGATCATGTTTTTCCTCAGTGTACCATCTAGTAAGCGCTATTTTTTCCTCAACATCAGAATAGTAATCAAATTCTTTAAATTGTTTAGACTTGTGAATATCATCGCTTGTTACTTCGGGAGATTTTACTATCGTAAAACCATAATGTACGGCTATCTCTCCAATCTTGTCTGTAACACTCTCTAAGTGAGTTTTCTCTTTCTTGTTTTCTTGGTTTTTTGCTTTTTTTGCCATGAGGGTGAGTTACTTATAAAATCTGATTATTCATTTTCACCGGGCATGAGGCCTATTTGATTTACTGGCCATAGACGTATTATGGGTTTGCCCAATATGTATTTCTTGTTCAATGCCCCCCAACTTCTAGAATCAAAACTTTCTGCCCTGTTATCTCCCATAACAAAATACTCATCTTGGGACAAAGTTCTTGTTACCTGCTCATTTTTTGAAGGGTGGGTTATATATGATTGATCCAACTGAAAGCCGTCTGGTACCTCAGAGTTTTTTATTGTTACAGTGTCATCTTTGACGATCACTGTTTCTCCAGGGAGTCCGATAACTCTCTTGATAAAGCTTTTTTTAGGGTTTCCTGGATACTTGAAAACAATAACGGAGCCTCTTTCTGGAGTGCCTCGGATATAAGAAAATTTGTCTACGATAAGGTAGTCATTTGTTTTAAATGTGGGATCCATAGATCTACCATCAACTAGATACGGTTCTGCTATATACATACGAAAGGGTAGAACTACACCAAAAGCGATAAGGCCAAATATGATAACTTCTTTAACTATTTCCTTGAATCTATTCTTTTTAGAATTTTCCTGAGTTTTTGATGGTTCAACAGTTTCTTGTTTTGTGAAAGGAGTGTTTTTTTCAGGATTCATGACGTGCATTATACAGCCAAGTTATGTTTGACACAATGGGAAAACGCGTTGGTTGGTGAAATCTCTTTCTCATCATGGTTCGACGAGATTTTACTCTGTGATATCATGTTTGTTATGTCATACATATTTGTTGGACTAGGTAACCCAGGAGCTGAATACGAAGAGACCCGTCACAATACAGGGCGTATTTTAGTCGAGATGTTCGGGGATTCACTCGGAGTTGAGTGGAAAAGTGACAAAAAGTTAAATGCCCGAGTCGGAAAAGTTAAAGTTGGTAAAACTCCAGTGACTTTGGTTATGCCAGAAACTTTTATGAACAACTCAGGTAAGTCTGTTAAACCTCTTGTCACAAGTATAAAGTCAGCCGAGAAACTTTTGGTCATATATGACGATCTCGATCTTCCTTTTGGTACAAACAAAATATCTTGGAATAAGTCTTCCGGTGGTCACAAAGGTCTGGAATCTATTATAAAATCAATTAAAACTGAAAAATTTGCTCGTGTTCGAGTCGGTATCTCACCTGTAACTCCTAGTGGTAAAATAAAGAAACCAAAAGGTGAAGAAGCTGTTACAAAAGTGATAATGGGCAAGTTCAAGGAAGATGAAATGAAAGAACTCAAAAAACTGTCCAAGAAAATAAACGAAGCTCTGGAGATTTTTGTATCAGATGGTTTAGAAAAAGCAATGACAGGGTTTAACTAAAAGATCCACTGATCGAAATTGTTAGTTTTTTGAGACCTGCACAGGAAATTAGAAAACAACGACGAACGAGAAGAAGACTGGAGCACTGTTTGAGCGACCTAAATTTCTTAAGCTTCGCTTTTAGAAATTGGGAGTACTCTAGAGACACATTAGTGTCCGTGTGGTGCAAAGCGAGTTTGCGGGAAGGCTCTGGAGTGAGGAAGATTGTTTTCTTGATTTCCGAGCAAAGCAAAACCCCAACAGGGGTTTATGCGTGTCTCATAAAACTAACAATAAGATAAATTTATTCCGCTTTCTTGTTTGTATCAACGAATGACAGAGTCATTTTTTGTGCCGAAGCATCAAACATTGTTATTTTGAACTTGTAGTTTTTACCAAGCTCTAGTTTGTCGTGAAGAATTTGATCTGAACCAAACTCTGATATGTGAACCAAACCAGCAATACCTTCTTCAATAGAAGCCAAGGCACCGTGTTTGTTGAATTTGATAACAACACCTTCGACAACATCGTCTTTCTTGTATTTCTTTTCAGCTTCTTTCCAAGGGTTTTCTTTCAAAGCTTTGATAGATAGTGAGATCTTACCGTCTTTGATTTCTATTATTTTTACTTTTACTTTCTCACCGATATGGAATAGAAGTTTTGGATTTTCAACAAGAGCCCAGTCGATTTCAGAGATGTGCACTAGACCTTCTAGTCCTTCTTCTAGTTTGATAAACACACCAAAGTCTACTATTCCTGTAACTTCACCTGTAACTTCATCACCTAGAGCATATCTTCCGATTATGTAGTCTTTGTTTTTCTGTTCAGGGTTTTTCTCAGAGAATATTAGTTTACCTTCCTTTGGATTTGCTCCAATTATTGCAACAGATATTTTTTGACCAACAAGTTTCTTTAATTCTTCAAGAATTCTGTCTTTGTCTCCATCTGAAACACGAGGATAGTGTTCTGTTTTAAGCTGTGATGCTGGTAGGAAACCAACGATTCCTTGCCATGAAAGTATAAGACCTCCTTTGTTTGCTTCTGAAACAGGTAGCTCAAATATTTTCTTGTCTCTTATTGCGTCTTCTGCTTCAGACCAGATTAGGGCTTGTCTAGCTTCTTTTAGAGATATTTCGATATAGCCATCTTTGTTGTTTAGGCTGACTACTTTACCAGCTACACTGTCACCTACATTTATTTTCTTTATGATGTCACGAGCATTTATATACTCACGACCAAAAATAATACCAGTACCAAAAGGTGGTATGTCTATGTAAACACCAGATTTTTCTATACCAATAACTTTACCTTCAACAACATCATCAACTGATGGGGGAGTAAGAGACGCATTCAATATCTTTGACATCGCACCATCCTTCTTACTTTCTAGAACTTCTTCTTCAACCAAGTTTTTTTCTTTTGCCATTTAGTATATGTGTAACAAGTTTTTTGTCTCGATCAAGTGGATCCGGAAGAGACAAGGTTAAGACTTGTTACGGTTATTAATATACGAGGATAAGTATACATAAAATGAGGGATTTATCCACTTGACTTTATTGCCACAAAGGTGTATAATTATAGGAAGAGAGGTGTACACATGGGTATGAGTAGTTTGCCTGTCTCAAGTCCCCCCACGATGCCTGAGATGGTTGTGGTGGTGGTCGTGATCATCGTGGCGTTCGCCCTGGCTAACAGGGTACCGCGACCCGGAGATAGGAGCGATTCTCGCAACAAGTAGGCTCGACCCGCAAGGTCTCGACAGTAGTGGAAAGTGCTCGACGCACGATCCACCGTCGAGCCCTTTTCTTTTTGTCTAAAAAAAAATTTCTGCTATACTAACTCACATGATTATCACATACCACAACGCAGATTTCTTCAAAGTTTCCTTCGGAGATACAACTATTGCAGTCAATCCTATATCCAAAGATTCAAAGATCAAAGGTGCGCGTTTCGGCAGTGACATAACTCTAGTTTCTCTAAACAGTCCAGAACACAACGGTGTTGATGTTACTTCTCGTGGAGACAAAGAATCTTTTTTGATCAAAGGTCCTGGAGAATACGAAGTTTCTGGAGTTTTTATAAAAGGCTTTATCTCAAAATCAAACTACGGTGGAGAGGATAGGTTCAACACTATATATACTGTGTCACTAGAGGGAATAAACCTTTGTTTTTTGGGGGCTTTGGGTGAGAAGGATCTTTCTTCGGAAACAAAAGAGGCTATAGATGGTGTGGATATATTGTTTGTGCCTGTTGGTGGAGACGGAGTTCTCGACCCAGCTACTGCTCACAAAGTTGCCGTTCAGTTTGAGCCTAAACTCATAATACCTAGTCATTTTGCCGAAGTTGGTGACAAAAACGCTTTGAAAACTTTTCTAAAAGAATCTGGAGCAGAAAATGTAAAACCTGTAGATAAACTAACTATAAAAAGAAAAGACTTGGATGGAATGGAAGGGGAAGTAATGGTTTTAGACGCAATTTAAAATATGCTTAACTTAATAGAGAGACTAAGAGATAAGCCAGACAAAAAAAAGAAGCAGATCGCCTTTTTGGTATCGTTTTTTCTGGCGGGGATTATATTTGTAGTTTGGCTAACCGTTATATTTCCCGATTTTAGAAAAAAACAAACTGAAGCCGATGAAATCTCAAGAACAGAACAAGGTCCAACTTCAAGTCTAGCCAACATTTTCTCTGTAGCGAGAGAATCTATAGACGGACAGTTCGGTAAAATAAGAGATTTTGTATCAAATCTTTCCTCCAACGAAACATATTATGTATCAACTAGTACTGAGCCTGTGTATCCTCAGGATTTATCACAAGATTTAACAGGTGAGTAGAGTGGTTTTTCAAAGGTAAATATGATATAATAGACCAAAATTTATGCCCAAAAAATCCGACATTACAGAAAAAGACGAGCCTAAATTGCCTGCTCACGTTAACGTAATATCCCAAGAAATTACGTCAGAAATGAAGTCTTCTTTTATTGACTATGCCATGTCTGTTATTACAGACCGTGCTCTTCCTGACGTTCGTGATGGTTTGAAACCAGTACATCGACGTATTTTGTATGCGATGAATGAAAACGGACTCACTGTTTCTGGCAAGACTCGTAAATCAGCGACAGTTGTGGGTGCCGTGATCGGAGATTATCACCCACATGGTGACGTTGCTGTTTATGATTCTATGGTAAAGATGGCCCAAGATTTCACCATGCGTTATCCGCTTATCGTTGGACAAGGTAACTTTGGTTCCATAGATGGAGATAACGCTGCGGCTTACAGATATACCGAAGCAAAAATGGCTCGTATCACAGGAGAGCTTTTGAAAGATATAGAAAAAGAAACTGTAGATTTTCATCCCAACTATGATGGAACAAAGAAAGAACCATCCGTTTTACCAACTCGAGTGCCAAACCTTCTTCTAAATGGAACTTTGGGTATTGCAGTTGGTATGGCCACAAACATTCCACCTCACAACCTAGGAGAAGTGATGGATGCTGTGTCACATTTGGTGGATAACAAAGAGGCAACAACAGAAGATCTTCTCCAGTTTATAAAGGGTCCAGACTTTCCTATCGGTGGTGTGGCTTTCGGTCAAAAAGACATAAACCATGCTTATGCAAACGGCAAGGGAGGTGTTGTTGTTCGTGGTGTCGCAGAGGTGGTGGAAAACAAAGCGGGTCAATCACAAATCATCATCACCTCAATACCTTATAGAGTAAACAAAGCCAACCTAATAACAAAGATAGCCGAACTTGTTCGAGATAAAAAACTAGAAGGTGTAAAAGCAATGCGAGATGAATCTGCAAAAGATATTCGTATTGTTATTGAACTAAAAGGCACAAGTCATCCTCAAAACGTTTTGAACTATATTTACAAACACACACAACTAGAGGAGGCCTTTCACTACAACATGGTGGCTTTGGTTAACGGTGTTCCAGAAACACTTTCTCTAAAGGGAATACTAGAGGAATTTGTTGCTCACAGAGTGACTGTTATAAAACGTCGCACAGAATATGATTTGAAGAAGGCTCTTGAGCGAGAACATATTTTGCTTGGTTTGAAAAAAGCTCTAGATCACATAGATGCGATCATAAAACTGATCCGTGGATCAAAAGACACTCCAGAAGCACACAAGAAACTGATGTCAGAGTTCAAATTCTCCGCTATTCAGGCTACAGCTATTTTGGAAATGAAACTTTCTCGACTTGCTGGACTCGAAAGAAAGAAAGTAGAAGATGAGTTAAAAGCAGTTCAACTTTTTATAGAAGAGTGCAAAGTAATCCTAGGCTCACCTAAGAAGATTTTGGGAATAATAAAAGATGAGTGTAAAGAAATAAAAGAAAAGTATGGAGATGAAAGAAGAACTCGCATCATAAAAGGTGGTGTACAAGTTCTGTCTGTCGAAGACCTCATCCCAGATGAAGAAAACGCTCTCGTTCTAACAGCAGGTGGTTATATAAAACGTACAAATCCAGATGAATTCCGAAAACAAAAACGTGGTGGTGTTGGAGTTGTAGATCTAGACACCAAAGAAGAAGATTTTGTGACTATGCTTCTTATTACTTCTACTCATTCTGACCTACTGTTTTTCACAGACAAAGGTAAAGTCTATCAAACAAAAATGTACGATATTCCAGAAGGTCGTCGTGCCACAAAAGGTAAATCAGTTATGAATTTCCTACCACTTTCTGAAGGGGAAAAGATAACTTCTATTTTGCCGATGCCAAAGAAAGTCAAAGAGGCCGAGAGTTCTCTCATGATGGTTACAAAACAAGGTGTAGCAAAGAAAGTTGCCACAGCTAGTTTCCATGACGTACGTATTTCAGGAATTATTGCTATAAAACTAGACGCAGGAGATGCTCTAGTGTCAGCTTCTTTTGCACAAAAGAAAGATACAGTCATGGTTGTCACTTCCAAAGGTCAGTCAATACATTTCAAAGAATCCGACATCCGTGAAATGGGAAGAACAGCTATGGGTGTGAGAGCTATAAAACTAGGCAAAGGCGATGAAGTTATTTCTGCCGAATCAGTTTCAAATACTTTAAACAATGCTTCTATCATGGTCATCTCCGCAAACGGTTATGGTAAGTGTACAGATATAGATGAATACAAAGTTCAAAACAGAGGTGGAAGTGGTATAAAAACAGCAAAAGTGACACCAAAAACAGGCAATATTATTTCCGCCAAAGTTTTTGCTGAAGGGGAGGGGGAAATAGTGGCTATTTCCAAAAAATCTCAAGTCATCCGTGTTGATGCAAAAGAAATCCCAGTTCTGGGTCGCCAAACTCAAGGAGTTCGTATTATGAAACTTCGTGACGGTGACTCAATCGCTAGTTTGATCTGTCTTTAGTGTTTATAAAATCTCTTTCTCATCATATTTTTTTCTAGTACCAGAATAATTTCGTGCTCGAAATTTTCTTTCTGCTCACCTTTTCACAGGTTCCGCAGACACTAGAAAAAATCATGATTCAACGAGATTTTAGTCTCCCCTCACTACAAGTTTCCAAGACATTGCACAGGAAATTAGAAAACAACGACGAACGAGAAGAAGACTGGAGCACTG
>CAZKFS010000020.1:0-12828 GCA_964552275.1 uncultured Candidatus Saccharibacteria bacterium
TTTTTATATATTTGAGTAAATTATCTACTATTTTTTTGTTTTCTTTTGATTTAAAAAACTCTACTACCGATTCTGCTATGGTCGGACCTATACCAGATATTTTCTCCAAACTTTCAAAAGAGGATCCTCTTATATTATCTAGAGTTTTAAAATTCTTACTCAGATCATAAGCGGTTTCTTCACCAACTTGAGGAATAGACAAAGAAGCCAGGAACCTATGAAGTGAAACTGTTGATGCTTTGTGAATTGATTGCAACAAATTATCAACAGACTTTTCTGCAAATCTCGGTAGTACAAGTAAGTCTCCCCTTTTTAAAGTAAACAAATCTGCGTACTCAGAAATAAGACTCTCTGACAGAAGCACGTCTATTATCTTTGGGCCACAATCCACAATATCAAAACACTTCTTTGAAACAAAATGATAAAATTTTCTTTTTTGTTGCTCAAAAGAATTTTTGTTTACACATCTCCAAGCCGCCTGTCCTGGTATTCTCTCTATACTTCCATCTCCTCCACAACTAGAAACTTTTGTTGGCCATTTAAATTCTTTTGAAGATTTAGGTCGAAGTTCTTTTACAACAGACACTATATCTGGAATAACATCCCCCGCCTTTTGGAGTATCACTGTATCACCGATTCTAACATCCAACCTTCTTATTTCATCTTCATTATGTAGAGTAGCTCTAGACACAGTTGAACCCGCAACCAAAACCGGTTTCAGATGAGCAACTGGAGTTAGAACGCCAGTACGTCCAACTTGAAGAACAATATCCTCTACTACAGTAGTCACCTGTTCAGCTGGAAACTTATAGGCAACACCCCATCTAGGAGATTTAGCTGTATAACCAAGAGCTTTTTGTATTTTATTTGAGTTGATTTTTATTACAATTCCATCTAGTCCGTAATCCAGTTTGTTCTTTTTGTTGGACCATTCTTTATAATATCTCTCTATTTCCTCCAAAGTTTTAAACACAGAAAAATTGGGATTTACATCAAAACCTAGACTTTTTAAGACACTTATTTCCTCTTTCTGAGTCTTCAGCTCAATACCAGTAGCTTCATCTATATCATAACCAAAATAATTGATTTTTCTTTCTGCGGTAAGTTTTGGATCCAGTTGTCTCATAGATCCAGCTGCAAGGTTTCTGGTGTTTGCAAACACAGGTTCGTTGTTTTTTATTCTTTCTTTATTTATTTTTTCTAAATCTTTCTTCCCTATCCAAGCTTCTCCAGCAACTATAAGCGACACTTCTTTTTTCAAAGAAAGTGGAATATTTTTTATGGTCTTAACGTTATGGGTAACATCTTCACCAACACTACCATCTCCCCTTGTTGCACCTTGAATTAACTTGCCATTTTCATATGTTAAAACTATTTTCAAACCATCTATTTTTAATTCACAACAATATTCTAAGACCTCACCCACTAACCCTTCTTTTTTTATAAAATTTTTTATTTTATCCTCCCATTTTTTCAAACCATCAAAATCAAAGACATCATCATAAGACCACTGGCGAACTTTGTGTTTCACTTTCACAAATTCCTTTAGTGGTTCCCCGCCCACTCTTTCTGTTGGACTATCAGCACTTTTTAACTGTGGATATTTTTCTTCTATTTTTTCAAGTTCAAGAACGAGAGAGTCGTAAGCTTCGTCAGAAATTTCTGGACTATCTAGACCGTGATATAGATAACTATGGTGACTAACCAGTTTCTTTAACTTATTTAGTCTTAGTATTGTTTCCTTGGGAATATTTTCACTCATTTGGCCCATTATAGCATCTGGAAACTGTATTTATAAGCCTATAATTAGTTAGCGTAGTTTATCTTTATGGCTCGTTCGTAGCGACGACTAGCGTTCAAATCACACGTATTATAACCTTTGGATTCTATAGTAGTAACTCCTCCAGCACGAGTTACGGTAACCACAGCACAACCTCTTGGAAAATCGATACTAAATCTACTGGTTGCAGCACCACCAATCACTGTTGGTGGAGTTCCTGTAGTTTTTACTGTCGGACTATCAGCAGGCAGAGTTTGACCGTTACAAGTTATACTGTGAGGTGCCAAAACCTCAAAAGAACTCAGATTATCAAGATCAGGATCTTTCAAATCCCAATAAATCGCACATTCTGTTCCACTATCTGCATTATAAAAAGCATATTGGGATTCTTGGGCCGCATGAGCCAAAGCAACCTGTTTAAAAGCTATGTTACTAACAACAAAACTAACAATCAAGAACATTGATGTTGTAACTATGGCAATAAGCAAAGCAACTCCTCTTTTTTTATTTTTATTATTTTTCATATTTATTGTCTGTTCATCAAAAGCTGAGTAACCTGAAACGACTTTGGTATGTTTCGACTAACCCAACTCATTCGAATAGTCACCAGAACGTCATCATCAGAATTTCTTGTGAACTGAATTTCTCTTTTAAAATTGGTCAGGTTCCAAGCCCCATTGTGACCAAAAAGTTTATAATCTGGGGAAGCTGAATCTAAATTCTGTCTTAGATTTTCACAAGAACCAACTGCAACTCCACAGGTAAAAACACTCTCAGCAACAGAATCAATCCTACAAATTTTTTGAGCCTCACCATTACCACCATACCAACATGGATCAGTAGTAACTTCTGATAGGCCTTGTAACCAATGAGTACTTCCTGGATTGTCTATAGAATTTAAAGCGTTTTCATCCCGTATATTTTTGATAAATTCCATCGCCTCCTGAGCCATATAGAAAGCGGTAGTTTGATCCTTTGCTGTTGTAGATGATTGCAAACTACTTTGAACAGCCGTGAAAGTTGCGAGAATAGAAACTGACAAAATAGACACAGCAACAAGAGTCTCAACCAAAGTGAAACCTTTTGAATTTATTTTTAATTTTATATTTTTATTATTCATATTATTCGAAATCAAATTTTCTTTGAGAAACTGTTGTTTGCAATGTAAAAGTTGATCTTGTTGTTTCCTTTGCACCAACATAACCACTTATCAAAATAATAACTTTTGGTTGATAACAATCATTTACTGGACAAGCTCCATTACCGTTTACATAGGGATACGAACCTTTAACCCTAAAAGCTAAACTTGTTACTGTGATATCATCAGAGGTCAGTGGATAATTTGCACCAAAATCAACAGCTCGCATTATTTGACCCGCGACCAATGAGTATTTTATTTGTTGAAGATTATAGTCCTCAAAATGTAATGTGCTAGAACCAGAGCCAAAACAATCACGAGGATCTGCAAGTGGTGGAGGGTTGTCATCCCCACAGTGATAGTTAGCACCGAAACGAATATTTCTTGTCATGGATTCCAGTGTAACATTTAGGTTATCCATAACTGACCTTAAGTTTTTTGATTTTTGGTTCGAATCAAAAACAGTCAAGATAGATCCAGAACTCATTAGCATAATAACAATAAAAATAGACATCGCCACCATAATTTCTATCAGTGTAAACCCAGATTTTTTTGTTCTTTGTTTATTTATCATTTATTTTACTGAGACCTGACCGTTAAAGTTTGTTACTACTCTTGCATCGTTAGATCTTGGAGACATTAGAACTATTTGAACATCTCTAATTCCTGCACACACCTGAGCACCTCCAGCATTTAAATATTTTATATTTGCAATAGTACTTGGCCTATTAAAAGTAATATGTACAGATTTTGCAAAAAGATTCACCGGACAATTGTCTGTTATACCATTAAAACTATCTACTTTTACTCCATCACGAATCACATATGTGTTGGTTTTTTGTTCTCCCACGTCATATTGTCCGTTTTTGGGATTATTATCTACAAAAACAAAGTAGCTATCATTTTGACCATTAGAAGAACTGAGATATATTCCGTAGGACGAAGCAAAATCTCCTCCTGTTTGTGACGTCTCTCTAACATTTACCGCATAGGCTTGAGCCTCTCTGATTGCCAAGGAAACCTCCTGGGCAGCTGAAGATACAGCTAGATTATCGTTAAAGGAACTATAGTCCCAAATCACTACAGAGATCAAAAGAACAGCTATCGCAGATACAACAAGTAGTTCTGGCAAAGTAAAACCCTTAGATTTGTTATTGAATTTATTTATTTTAAACATTTTATTTTACCAACAATTGACCAGTGCTTCTTATTATAATATCAGTAGTGTTTCCCTTTGGTGATCTCAGTTGAACAATAGTATCTGCTGCTCGTCCGATGTAGCTTAATGGTAGACCACTAACCAAGGGGTCTTGTTGCCAAGGCTCCCCAAAATATATTATTGAATCTGGATTTGGTCTAATAAAACTAATACTTACTTTATTAGAAGTGTTATTGGTGCCTGATGCACAATCATTCACACCAGTTTCACCAACAAATCGACCCACACAACTAACAACAATGCCGTTATTTAATGGAATTTCTTTAACACACTCCATATGACAAGCAGTAAAAGTTTGTGCAATATTGTCATTATTTACATCTGAGAATATGAAGTAACTTGACTCATGATAAGGAGCAGAATCAAAAACTAATCCATATACGTTTGTAAAATTACCACTACCCACAGAAAACTCTTTTGCTGAAATATTTTGAACCTGAACCTCTCTTATGGAAAGTGCTACTTCCTGAGCTGTTGCGGACAAAGCCAACCTATCATAAGAAGATGAGTAGTCAAAAAGCACAGCCGATATGATCATCGTTGCTATTGATATAGTTATAAGAAGCTCGACTAATGTAAACCCTAATGATAATTTTTGTTTTGTTGTTTTCATATTTTTATAAAAATCCTAAAAATGTCTTCAAATTTAATAAATCTATCCTTGTAAAAAATATTATTATTGTTCCAGCAATAAGAAACGGCGCAAAAGGAACCTCTGTTCTCAATCCAGAACTCGAATACAAACCAGGATTAATCTTTGAATGAATAATCAGATATATACCCCATACAGCACCTATCCAAAAAGCCAAAATCACAGCAGATATTCCTGAAATAAAACCGAGAAGAGCTCCTATACCAAGAACAAGCTTTGCGTCCCCAAAACCCATCCAAGTACCTTTAGAAAAGTACCAGAAAGAAGCAAAAACCAAAAATAGAAAGAATGGTGAAGCTAGATCAAAAATATCTTTGGTATTAAATACAAAGTCATTTAAATAAAAGAACAAAGTCATTTTGGCAAAACTTAGCACTATAAAGGTGTAGACTAGACCGTTTGGTATTATCTTGTGACGAATATCGTATATAGCTATAACCACCAAAAGAGAGAAGACGAACGCATAGAAACAGAAAAACAAAACTGAATAAAGTAATCCGTTCTGAAAACTAGAATAAAGAGGCCATAGACTGTACTGTCTCAGTGCGACCAGAACAAAAATCACTCCAGTCAAAAACTCGACTATTGGGTATTGTTTCGAAATAGAACTCTGGCAACCACTACACTTACCACGGAGAAAAATGAAACTAAAAATAGGTACTAGTTCATACCACTTCAAGGGTGTATCGCATGAAAAACATTTTGAGCCACCTGAAACTATAGACTGTCCACTGTTATACCGCAGACTAACCACATTTATAAAACTTCCAATAAGAGTTCCTAAAACAAAAATAAATAATAATGATGTAATATCCATAAGTTAATTATACAACAAAAAAGAATGAATAAAATAGAAAGTGGTGATAACTCAATATAACAAAAAACCACCAGAAGGTGGTTTTTTGTTATATAGGCAAATCTAAAAGTATTATTGACAAACACTAGCAGCCAATGCAGCAGCTGGAGCAGCCGCAACTTGTCTTGAGGCACCAGTACTATCTACACACCAAGACTGACCTGCTGTCTTCAATGCAACTGCCACACCCCAAGCTGATCCTGCGGCTTCTGCTGAACATACAGCATTGGCTGCGGCACCACTTGCTGTTGCTGCAGCTTGGATCTGTCCCCATACAACTGAATTGGCAAAAAGACTATCTGCTGTAGCATTAGAACATGTTGCTTCCGCAAAAGCTACACAGGCACCTGCTCCATCACCATAACAACTCTGACCATCATAAATAATCTCTGCCTGAGCTCTTATGTTAGCCAAGTTTGATTTTATAGCAGCATCAGAACCTTTATTTCTAGCTGTGTTTAGAGAAGCAAGCACAACAGATGAAAGAATACCGATAATAGCGATAACCACCAACAATTCGATAAGTGTAAAACCTTGATTAAACTTTTTTGTCATAATTGTTAAATTATTTTAAATTATTAACTAAATTCTTATAAACTATAATATATCGTTATTCGACCACTTTCTCTCTTTTCAGAGCGTCCCGTTTTATCTAAACGAATAAATACATTATACGACCATATAACTTTCATGAAAAGACCACCTGTGGATAATGTTAGTTACAGGTGACGTCAGAACTAGGTAAACTAGAGCCAACTACGGCTCTTGAAGCCCCATTGGCATCCACACACCACATACTACCAGGAGCATCTTTTAATGGAACTTCTGCTGCCCAGCCAGCAGAAGTTGCATGACAAGTCGCAGAAGTTGTATTCCCCACTTTAGCAGAAAGAAAATCTGCAGCGACAGGTGTAATACCATATGCTTGAGCTGCAGCAATCACGTGCGCCCGTACTGTTTTTATACCATTGGCGGTAGCTACTGAGCCACAAACACTTAGTGGCGATGAGTAACTGTCACCATTTGAGTCATAAAACAGCTCTGCTTGAACACGAGCATTTGCTAAATTGTTCTTTGTAGCTGCTGCTGCTGCTTTAATCCTTGATTCATTTAATGATGATAATACAACAGATGAAAGAATACCGATAATAGCAATAACTACCAACAATTCGATAAGTGTAAAACCAGAAGAAAAATTATTGCTAAAATTCTTTGTCATAATTGTTAAGTTATTTAACTACGCCGCTGAAGCGATGTTGTAAATCGGCATAAGAACAGCAGCAAGTAACACCCCAACACCAAGACCTAGTGATACGATCATAATAGGTTCTATCAAACTAACCAGCGTATCTACCGCAGTAGTAACTTCGCGTTGATAGAACTTTGACATGGTTTTCAATATACTTCCCAGTTCCCCAGTTTCTTCTCCTATTTTTATCATTTGAGTCATAATACCTGGTATCTCTTTGTACTGACCAAAAGAAGCCGAGAGAGAAGAACCTCCTTTAACTTCTACCAAAGTCTGCTCCACTATGGCCTTGTATACCCTGTTGTCTATAACATCGGCTGTTATTTCAAGTGCTCTCAAGATCGGAATTCCACTTGTTATCATCGTGTTTAGGTTGTCAGATATACGAGACAGATATAGCTTTCTATACAAATCCCCTAGGTAAGGCACGTTTAGTTTTATAGCGTCTATATTCATTGCTCCCTGCTCTGTTTGGTAGTACTTCCAAAGAGCAAATAGTCCAGCAACTATGGCAGCTGCAATAAGTATTCCATAATTAATAAGTGCATCACTAACAAACAAAACTATTTTTGTGTATATTGGAATTTCTTGTCCAGACTCAGTTATCATCAAAGCTATCTTTGGAATAATCACCGTAAACATCAGAACCATAACACTGATAAATGTGAAGATAACGAAACCTGGATATATGAGTGCATTTCTTGCTTTTGAGGTCACTTCATAAGTTCTATCTAGATAGTCGGCAAGATAATTGAAAGTTTCGTCTAGCTTTCCAGACTCTTCACCAGACCTGACCATGTTTACATAGAAAGCAGAAAAAGCATCTGGGTGACGAGAAAGAGCCTTTGATATAGAACTTCCTCCTTGAAGATCCTCTGCTATTTGAACTAGATACTTTTTTAGGGTTGGGTTATCAACCTGAGAACCGATCAGTGTAAAGATTCGCAGTGCAGAAACTTGGGCTTGGAACAAAGTTGCCATCTGCCTAGACAAAATAACAATGTCTTTACTCGAGACTTTGTTAAGTATAGAAAAAGAATAAGAAGCTTTCTTTTCTTCGGGTGAAGATATTTTGGATAAAATAAGACCTTTCTTTTGGAGTTGGCTGATCGCTATATCAACATTGATAGCCTCGATAGTGCCATCTGTTTTTATTCCACTACTATTTAAAGCTTCGTATTTAAATATCATATTGTGTAAATAATTATAGCATCCTATCTAGACCTTTAGAATTCTGAGAGTGAAGATAAGCATTTTCTATTGTTATTTCTCCAGCTCTAACCAAAGCAGCAAGACTTCTATTTAGATCTATCATTCCGAGTTCTGAACTAGTCTCGATTACTGAGTTCAACTCATGAGTACGATGTTCTCTAATAAGGTTCGCTACTGCATTGTTGTTTATAAGAAGCTCACATGCAGGTATCAAGCCGCCAGATATACGAGGTATCAATCTTTGCGAAAGTATCCCGAGCAAGCTTGCTGAAAGTTGGTAACTAATCTGATCTTGTTGACCCTGCTCAAAGGAATCGACAATACGATCTATGGTTTGGGCAGCAGTGTTTGTATGTAGAGTAGAAAGAACCAAGTGTCCAGTTTCTGCGGCAGTTACAGCCGTGGCAATATCTTCTGGTGTTCTCATTTCCCCTATCATAATAACATCAACATCCTGACGAAACATACCTTTAAGACCAGAGTGAAAATCTTCGGTATCTTGCAGGACTTCTCTCTGATCTATGATAGATTTCTTTGATTCAAAAATATATTCTATAGGATCTTCTATGGTGATAATATGCTCTAGGCGTTGAGAGTTTATGGAATCAATCATTGTAGCTAAAGTTGTACTTTTACCTTGTCCAGTTGGACCCACCACAAGAAAGAAACCTTGTTGTTTATTTACAAATGTCTCCAGAATTGAAGGTAGATTTAGCTCATCAAAAGATCTAACGTATTTTGGTATCATACGAAGAGCTATACTTATTTTGCCGAGTTGAAAAAAAGCATTTCCTCTAAATCTACTGACCTCTCCATGGCTGTAGGCAAAATCAACCTGTTTTTTATTCAAAAAAATATCTTTCTTTGAATCGTCCAGGACTTCATCTAAAACACCTTTTATGTCTTGCCTAGTCACTATAGGGTGACTAGATATGGGTATCAAAGATCCGGCAACACGCATTATAGGTTGACGACCTTCAGCCAAATGTAAATCAGAAGCGTCCTCTCTGATCATCATAGATATAAGGTTGTCGAAATCTTTTTTATATTCGGATACCATAGTGTTTTATTTTTTCTTATTTTGATAAATCGACAGAACCTGATCAACAACTTCTGAAGGAATAGTTGTAGCTTTTATTATATAACCATCAACACCCAAGGCTTTTGCTTTTTCAAAATCATCTGCTTGGTTCGTAAGCATTATAATAACAGAATTTTTAGCAATCTTTTCATCTCTTATCTTTTTTAATAGTTCCAAACCATCCATACCTGGCATTATTATATCGAGCAGTATGATGTCATAGTTATCATTTGCCCTCACTTTATCAATAGCCACTTGGGTATTTGAAGAAACATCAATCTCTAAGCCAGTTTTTTTGAATTTCAAAGAATACATGTCCAACAAGAACTTGTCGTCATCTATTAGCAATATTTTTAAATTTTTTTGATCTGGCATTTTTTAAATTCTACAATGTATTAACTTCTTCAAATGGAATGACCTGATGCATAGCTTTTATAATAGCATCTTCTTTCATCGTGAGCATACCTTTTGATCTTGATATCTTGGCGATTTCAAGTTCAGTAGCATTACGAAGTATTCCTGCTTCTATATCTTTGTCCATTTCCATAACTTCCATGACAGCTATTCTACCTCTTGTACCGTTTGGACAATCTGGTGTTTCACCTGCTTTATAAACTTTGTCGGTAAAATCTAGTTCGTCTATATACTGTTGAGGCAAATCACTGAACTGTTTATCGATCATTAGTTTTAAACTTCCCTCGACTTTCATTGGTACTCCGGCACCAGGACACAAACCAAGAGTAAGTCTTTGAGCCATCGCCAATATGAGTGTTGGAGCAATAAGATAAGGATCAACACCCATATCAATAAGTCTAGGTATAACACCAGTTGCAGAGTTGGTGTGGATAGTTGACAGAACCAGGTGTCCAGTAAGCGCAGCTTGTATAGCCAGCTGAGCAGTTTCTTTATCACGGATCTCTCCCACCATAATAACGTCTGGGTCTTGACGCAAAGTAGTCCTAAGACCAGAAGCAAACGTATAACCTATTTCTGCTTGAACCTGCGACTGTGAAAGTCCTTCTATGTTGTACTCGATTGGGTCTTCTAGTGACAAAACGTTTTGATGTTCTTTATCTAACTCATTTAACATTGAATATAATGTTGTTGTTTTACCAGAACCAGTAGGTCCAGAGATCAATATAAGTCCATAAGGTTTAACTATTGCTGCTCTTATTAATTCTAGGTTCCTCTTGCTCATTCCTAGATCATCAAGTTTTTTGACACCTTTTTCTTGATCCAAAATTCTCATCACAACCTTCTCTCCAAAATAAGTTGGAAAAGTAGATACACGAAAATCTATTTTTCTATTTTCAATATTTGCACTAAAGCGTCCGTCTTGTGGTTTACGTTTCTCATCAAGTCTCATCTGAGCCAAGATTTTTATACGAGCAATAACAGCAGAATGAACCTTTGAAGGTAGGGTGATACTAGTGTTCATAACTCCATCGACACGAAACCTAACTTTTACATTTTGTCTCCAAGGTTCTATATGTATATCTGATGCATTACCATCTGTTGCATATCTCAGTATAGTTGCAACTATTTTTGTAACTGGAGCATCTTCTTTTATTTCTTCTGTTTCATCATTTTCTTTATTATCCTCTTCTTCCTCTACCCCAGATGGAGATTTCGCCTTTATTTCTGTATCAAGCTCTGAAAGAGATTTAGAAACTTCACTCGTAAGTCCTTGATACATTCTGACGATTTTTGAAAAATCATCTTCTGTTATGAGAAAAATCTTAAATGGCATTCCTATTTTCGAGGATATAAAATTCAAAGCATCATTTGCTTCTATATCGTCTGGATTAACCATGCCGACCTCTAAAACGCCGTCCTCAACAGCAAGGGGGGCAAAACGATAATGAACTGCTGAATCTTGAGGAATATAATCTAAAATCTTATGAGGAATATCCATACTATCTAAACTCTTTACTGGTATATCAAAATACTCCCCTTTTGCTGATAAAATATCATTTGGAGAAATACCTCTTTTTATAAGAACTTCCTCTGTGGTTGCACCAGAAGAAGCAGCTTCTTTTTTTATAGCTTCAACATCTTTCTTTTTTACTATTCCTTTTAGTATAAGAACTTCTAGTATATCCATAATTTATTGGTCTTTTAAAATTAGAAATTTGAAACCCTAGTACTTCTTATTGCTTGAAAAGCGGCAGATGCCACATCTATACCAATTGGAGCAAAAGGATTTGGTCTGCCTTGTGATTCTGAAAATAGTGGCATAGAAAAATCCTCTAGGTTAGTTAGCAACGGATCAGAAAAAATAGTCGTATCTATAGATAATGAATTCAATCTTTCTGCCAAAATAATTATGTCTTGTCCTATGACCCCACTCTCTCCAGGATTTATAATATCTACAGATATAACTTCGTAACCAGAATTCATATAATAATAACCAGCACCAGCTATAACAACCAGCAACACAACCCCCATTATTATATTTTTAATTTTTGAAGACATTTTATTGCAAAGAATATGTGTTAATTTCTAGAGAATAATTGAAAATTATTTCTGTGGGTCTGGTACCTGAAACTGTTGTTATTGATAAATTGGAAACATCTATCAACTGAAGACTTTTTTCTACATCTCTCAAGAATCTTATAAAATTCTCATATGATCCCGTGACTCTCATACTCGTTTTGACTGTCCTATAAACATCTACTGCTCCAGGCTCAACCTCTGAATTACGTTCCTGAGTCCTTAAGGCGTCAGTTCTCAAATCATTTACTAGTAAGCCGTTTCTATAAGCTATTCCTGTTATGTCGTTTGCAAAAACTGTAGATTCAAACTTACTTGGCATAACTTTATCGAGAAGGGCTAGGTTGTCTGGACTGATGGAGTTGTATGAATCATTTAAAATATCTCTTTTTTCTTTCAATTCTTTTGTTCTAAGCAGAACATTTGCGTATTCTGCTTTCTTTGCTTTTTCAACAGAAATATCGGCTAGTATGGGACTTATATACATAAAATACATACCTGCACATATAGCTATTATTATAAATGGAATAAAGGATTTCATTTTATTGGTTTAAAGAAAGTGATTCTAATGATTTCTTGTAGGAAATCAGGTCTTTGCTTATACTCGATGTGAATTTCATCTTGATCGTGCCATTATCAGACAAAAGAAAATCTGAAAAACTTTGATTGAGTATAAAACCTGTTTTTGCAAAAATTTCTGATTGAGTGGCTAGTGAGTTAAAGCTTTGTGCTTCACCATTCATGACCAGACTGATTTCGCTTCCTTTGTTTTGGTAAGAGAAATCAGTAAAACGTATAGACTTTACTGTTGTATCTTGGAGTAAAAGCAATAACTCAGAAACAACCACATGATTATCTAGTATTTCTTTTATAGATTTGAAACGATTACTAGCGTCTATTAGTTCTTTGATCTTTTCTGTCTCGAAAGCTGCTCTAGCAGCTTCTAATTCAACTCCTGCACTTTTAACCTGATTTATGAGTATATTTTTATAAAAAAATGCACCACCTGTAGCAATCAGGGTAATAGCAAAGATGAGGTTTGCAGCCAAAGAAAACATATTCACAGAAACATTTTTGGAAGAAGATCCAGATGAATCTAGAATTGGTTTTTTCGGTATAAAAGAAGTTTGAAATTTGGTATCCATACT
>CAZKFS010000021.1:0-12014 GCA_964552275.1 uncultured Candidatus Saccharibacteria bacterium
ATATATAGTTAGACAATGACTAAAATTTCCATTGTTATCCCAGCATATAACGAAGAAAAAACTATATCTGAGATTATCAGACAAATAAAACTCATAGATATATCACCCCTAGAAAAGGAAATAATAGTAGTTGATAACAATTCAAAAGATGCAACTTTAGAAATACTTAAATCTGTCGATGGAATAAAGATTTTTAGTGAAAAAGAAAAAGGCAAAGGATCAGCAGTAAAAAAAGGAATCATGGAATCTAGTGGTGATTTTATGATCATCCAAGACGCAGACTTGGAATATAACCCCAGTGATATTCCAAAGCTAATAAAACTAGTGGACTCCAACAAAACTGCAGTATATGGATCACGTAACATGTCACCAGAAAGAAAAGGTGGTATTTTAGCCAGAATAGGTGTTTGGTTTTTGACCAAAGAATTTAACTTATTATTTGGGACAAATCTTACAGATCTCTGGACTTGCTACAAGCTATTCCCCAGAGAAGCTTCTATTTATTTCAAAGGTGGAGGTTTTGAATCAGAATTATCTTTTTCAGCTAGCCTTGTAAAAAATGGGTACAAAATCATAGAAACTCCGATTTCTTACAATAATCCCCGAACAAAAGCTGAAGGCAAAAAAATCAGATACCATCACGGAATATTCGCTATATTTATCTTGATTAAAGAAAGATTTAGAAAGGAAGATTAATAAAATCTAATATATAAGCATCCATATAATAACTAAGTAAAGCGTAAACCATAAGAACAGGCAGAAAGACATAGAGTTTTTTCTCTATTTTGCTGATAAAAAGACTAGAAATCAAAATAGCTGTTGGTGCAGTTATAAAGAGAACTCTCGTCACAACAGGCCAAAGAAGAACAGAAAAACAAGGCAATATCAAAAAACACATAAATAGTAAATTCTTATCTCTAGGTATATTTTTATAATTTTTTATTAAAATATAAAATCCACCTAAAATAAAAAACCATAATAGATTATAGATAGAACCAAATGATTTTATAAATTCTACAATCCTATTCTGGTATGTATATGCGTTTTGATTATGAAGAAACCAATCTAGATATGTATATCCATCAAAATAATAAAAAGTGTAAACATTCATCACTAAAAACGGCAAGAAAGCCAAACATCCAGTCGCAAAAACTTTTACAAAAATATTCTTCCAGTTTTTCCAATCTTTCCAAGCAATAACACTGAAAAGCACAATGAAGGCAACAAATGCATACTCTTTATACAAACCACCAAGTCCGATAGCAATCCCTGAAAAATATGCCCATTTATTTTCAACCGTATCACCCTCCAAATAACGATAAGAAAAATAAAGTGAAGCAACATAAAAAGCCCAGCCGCCAATATCCATCATATAAGCCATGCCGAAAGAAACAGCTGCATAATTTGTAGCAAGAAAAATAGTTGCAATAAAAGCCACCACATGATCTCTTGTAATACGTTTGACGAGAGAATAGAAGAACATTCCCATTAAAACATAGAAGATGCTGTCTAAAAGAAGCCAGGAAACAGCGACACTACCAGTAAAAAAATTAAAAAACATGATCAATTTCAATCCTAAAAATGTACTGAGAATCATCATGGGGACAAAACCTGCTGACTGCACACCAGTTTCTAAAACTTTGATACTAGTAACATAAAGCAGACTGTCCCCCGCAATTTGAGGGGCTAGTGCTTGTATTGAAAAGATTGATAAAAATATTAAAAATATAAATAAAATAAATTTATATTTGTCAGTCCAAAAATCACTTACTAATTTAGTTATAATATTCATATTTAGTATCTACTTCTTCTTACCTAAAATATACAAATGTGTTGCAACAACTTCTGACCCAGGCATTTTTATAAAGAAATAATCAAAATATTTCAAAGGTCCAAGTATTAACATAAACACATGAGCCAAAAAAGGAGCTACTCTTGTTGAACCAAAAGAAAAAATAACACCCAACCAATAAGCTAAAAATAAAAGAAGTGTACTCCATGGCCCAGAACGAACCCCAGATTCAATGATTTCAAGATCTGGAAATAAATGTTTCAGTCCAGATATTGTCCATCGATTAAAATCATCTGGAGAAGCATGATAAGGGTGCATAAAGGGAGCACTAACATAAATATAACCACCAGGTTTAACTACACGAGTCATCTCTTTTGCAACTTTATAAGCATCTGAAACATGCTCAAAAAGGGATTCTGAAACAGCTCCATCAATAGAGTTATCTTTAAATGGAAGTTCAGTAGCATTTGCGACTATATCGACTTCTGGAAAAGGAAAAACATCTACATTTATAAACTCCTTACCCAACCTTTCTGGACCAGAACCAACATCAAGAACTATGGCATTTTTCTTTAATTTTTTAATAACCATACGAGGGCCATTTATCAGCATCATAACTGGACAAAAAACATGCCAAATAGAATAATAGATTTTTGGAAATTGCTTCAAAAGTGATTTCAACCAATTTATTCCGGACTCATGTAAATTTGTATTTTGTATATAAACTTCCCTTTCTATAAGAATAGCTCTATTGGCACCATCTATATGGAATTCAGCATGAGTATCACACACAAAAGTCCTTCCTGTTTTTTTTAAATCAATCTTACAAAAAGGGCAACAGATTATATTGGAATAATCCCCTGCTATATGAACGTCTATTTTTCGAAGATGGAGAAGTCTATCTTTTATTTTCATATTTTTATATCCGGAGCATTTCTACAATCATAAACGATTGCAGATATTTTACCACTATTTTTATCAAATATAATATTACAAGAATTAAAATATCTCTGATAAACACTACTCTGATCTATTCTTGGAATATTTATAACCAAATAATGTTCTTTGTACTGATTTAGAGTTTTAACTTTTTCATTTACATCAAACTTTGGATCAATGTACAATCTCTTTCTGTATTTATCTACACGCAAAAGCTCATCTCCCCCATTGTCATTATAAGTGGTGACTTTAGATATTTGTGGATTATCCTTAATAAACAGTGAAACTTCTTTAATTAGATATTTAGCGCTTCCATTCCAAAGACCGAACATATACTCTTCGATAAAAACAAAATTGTAAGCCAAACCTATGGGTAGTAAAAATAAAATAGAAAACTTTTTATAATTATTTTTAATCTTAGCCCAAATAATCACAAAAAATGAAGTGGCCCAAACTAGACCCATAAACAAAAAGGATACATAAAAAGGTAGAGGTCCTGATCCACCAGAAAATGGATAAAGAAAATTCCATTTTAGACTTAAAATTCTAGCTATCCATTCTGTTTTTGGGTGAAGTGGTGGAACACTGTGGGGTATGGATTGCAAGATTACAAAAATAAGAGCAACTACAGTTCCCAGGAAAATAAATTCTTTCCTCCTTCCCTCTTTAGAAAAAATAATTGGGGTTATAATAACTGAAGTGATTATGGTTAGTGGCAACACGAGAAGTTGTAAATACTTGTCTAACGCCCCTATTGAGAAATCAAATATTACAATATAAAAAAGAAAAGAGAATATTAGGAAAAATATAAAAACTGGGATTTTGGAAAAATCCTTTTTGGTTCCCAAAAATGGAATCAAAACTAGAAATGGTGAAGCGAACAAGACTGCTTTTATGGATTGTATTATTGTTTGAAACCAACCCCTGTCACCAACCAAAAAGTGTTTCCAGTACTCTATTGACTGACTTAAGTTAAAAAATGGAAATACAAACTTTACAGCAAACAACAGGACAATAAGACCCAAGACTCCTAGGACGAAAAAACTTGAGTATTTTATAATATCTTTTTTTGTGATCAGATTCCTTTTTGACCAGAAAAAATCAGCTATGATAGCACCGATGGCAAGTAAAAAACTAACTTTTACCAAAAAACCTAGAATACAAGAGACCGCTAACAATCCTGCCCAGGTGTATCGTTGGTTTCCTACTGTATTAATAAGTTTGTAATAAAATATTAATGCCAAAAGAAAAAAGAAAGGCATGATCTGTCCATCAGTATCTACCATGAGCGAGGCTAGAACAGAAAAATATGAAAATACCCAGATAAATGATGCGACCAATGCTTCACGACGACCAAACAGCATCCTTACCAAATAGTACAAAAGAACGAGATTAACAGCCCCGAAGAACAAAGGCACAAATCTGAGGTTAACATCGAACCCAACAATATAACCTCCAGAACGATAAATAAATTCTGACAAAGGAGGGTGAGGAATAATATTTTCAACAGTATGGTTTGGATCTACGATTCTTGGCCACTTGTATTCATCCTGATGTAGAGGTGTGTGGACGCCAGGTAGTCGAACTAACACAAAAAGTAAAACGAGCAAAGAAATCGTGGCCCATTCGTTTTTATCGAGCCAATTCTTTAGTGTTCTAAACATAGTGATAACCATAATATCAAAATAAACTCTTATTGGATATTACTTGAGTTTTTAAAAAAATGTTATATAATCATATCCTAATACATGAACAAACAAAAAACCTTGGCTGGTTCTGGCCAACAAATTCTTGGTTGGTCAAATACTAACTTTTCATATTCGGAAATTGAGACACCAAAAACGACTGAGGAAATCGTCAATATAATCAAAAATATTAAAAATAGTGGCAAAAAAATTATTGCTCGTGGAGCTGGTAGAAGTTATGGAGATCAAGCTTTAAATAATGAGCACGTAGTTATTGATACTAGGAATTTAAATAAAATAATAGACTGGAATAAATCTACAGGTATTTTAAAACTGGAGCCAGGAGTAACTTTTGAACAAGCGCTGATAGTTTCTCTGGGAGACAAGTGGACACTTGGGGCAGTTCCCGGAACAAGGTTCGTCACTGTGGGTGGAGCCCTTGCAAACAATATCCATGGCAAAAATAGTTACAAGGAAGGAAACTTTGGTGAGTTTGTAAAAGAATTCAAAATTATAACCAGTTCTGGTGAACAGATTGTTTGCTCGAGAGAAAAAAATAGTGATTTATTTTGGGGAGCAATTGGTGGAGCGGGACTCTTAGGTATTGTAAGCGAAATAACCCTACAACTAATACAAATTCCATCTGCACATCTATCTGTAAAAAAAACGACTGCCTCATCGCTCGGAGATCTGATGAAAAATTTGGAAAGCGAGTCGCTAACAAACGATTTTGCAATTGCTCAGGTGGATTCTTTTTCCAAACAAAAAAACTTGGGTCGAGGAACCATACACTCAAGCAAATTCATTTCAAAAAATTCTGAAGATACAAAAGGAATACAAAACATATCTAAAAAAATTTTCGGGATATTCCCTAAAAAATTTATACCCGTTATTGGAAAAATCTTTTTAAATGACTACACTATGCAGGCGGTCTCTAGTGCAAAATATTACTTGGACAAAGTCACCTCTTCTCCAAAAAACTTTACACAAAACTTTTTTCAATTCACATTTCTACTCGATAATATGCCAGGTTGGAAGAAAGTTTTTCGTTATGGATTTTTTGAATACGAACCGCTCGTTCCCAAAGAAAAAGCATATGATGTTTTTTTGAGTCTTATCAAACTAACACATGAATACAAAATGCCGGCTTACCTATCTGCCATAAAAATCCACCGTAGAGACAACTTTCTCCTATCTTATTCTTTAGATGGATATTCTTTGGGTCTAGATATTCCTAGACAACCAAAGAATCAGGAAAAACAAACTGAACTATTTCGAAAAATGAATGATATTGTAATTAAAGCTGGTGGTATTATATACTTGGCTAAAGATGCAGTTTTGACTCCAGGCGAGTTTAAACAAATGTATAAAATTGATGAGTTCCTTTTGTTGAAGAAAAAATACGATCCAGATGAATTGTTTCAATCTGATATGTATAGAAGAATTTTCAAAAATTAACCAATGAACAACACAAATAAAAAACTACTCACCCTAGATGAATCTCTTAACTTGGAGCAAAGCCATGCAAATGAACTATATAAAAAACATGTAAATGCCGGACTACTTGGTATTTACCAAATCCTTGGATTAGACAAGATGGATGTGGATTATGCAGAAGGAATGTATATAAACCTAAAAGATGGGAGAAAAATCCTAGATTTCACTTCTGCAATAGGTATTCTAGGCTTGGGTCATAACCATCCAAAAATTCTTGAAGCGGAAGAGAAATGTCGTGATAAAAAAGTGTTAAATGCAATAAAAATAGCCCCACACAAACTCCAGTCAGCTCTAGCGTACAACCTATCACAACTGTTACCAAATCCCCTTTCAGTTTCATTTTTTACCGTTTCAGGAGCAGAAGCTGTTGAAGCAGCGATGAAACTATGTGAACGAGTCCAAGGACCTGGTAGAAGAAAATTTATTACAACCGAAAACTCATACCACGGAAAAACCCACACTGCCATATCAATGACAAGATCTGGTCATATTAGAGACAGCTTCATACAAGGAATTCCAGAGGAAAATGTTATCCAAATACCATACGGAAACATCACTTCTCTAGAAAATATCTTAAAGGAACAATCAGACCAAATCGTTGCCATTATTGTTGAAGCGATTCAAGGTCAAAGCATAGAAACTCCAGAAACAGGTTACCTAAAATCTGTAGTTGAACTTTGCCACAAACACAACTTACTTGTTATTTTTGACGAAGTAAAATCTGGCATGTCCAGAACTGGAACATTCTGTGCATTTCAAAACGAAGATGTCGTTCCAGATGTAGTTACAATATCAAAAGCACTTGGTGGTGGTTCCCGAGCTATCGGAGCTATGGTCACAAGTGAAAACTTATTCAAAAAAGCTTATGGCAAAAAAGAGTCGAGCGGTCTTCACACAACAACCTTTGGCGGTCTCGGTGTTTCTTGCGCTGTGGCAATAGAGTCACTAAATATTTTAGGTGACTCAGATTTCCAAAACGACGTAAAAGACAAAGGTGCTTATCTAAAAACTAAGCTAGAAAAATTACAACAAAAATACCCTAACAAAATAGTTTCATTGAAAGGTAGAGGTCTCATGCAGGCTATTCAATTAAATTTTAGAAATATATTCAACGACAGTAAATTTGAAATACCAGATATGCCTCTTGTAGATACTTTTGATAAAGTGATGATGGCCAGCCTGATTCGCACACTATATGAAAAGCACGACATAATAGCGCATTTTGCTGATTCAAATATTGATACACTCCACATAATGCCGCCACTTATTGTAGAAAAAGAACATCTAGATACTTTTGTGAACGCAATAGATAAAATACTAGAAAAAGGTTTTATACCTCTTGCCTTTGATTTTGTAAAAGAAAATATAAAAGATAGACTAAACTTGAATTTTTGATGTAAATGTGATATAATACCTTCCAGAAAGATGGAGGATAACTAGATGCTGGATCCTGAGCGGATCGCTCGTAAGTATGCTGATAGATGGGCTCCGAGTAGCCCAGAATTCGGCCTACCTGAGGCCCCTCACGGGATAGGCCTCATCATGAAGGCTACCCACGGCGCAACCAAGGAGAGGCTTACTCATGGCTCTTGGGAAACCACCCAAGAAACGGCCCGGATGTGCAGGATGTACCCGGACGCAAGGGTCATGTTCAGCACGTATGCTCGAAACCCGAAACCAAGCGTGGAGGAGTACCTCGTAAAGAGCGTGTTGCGCGGATCCACCTGCGTAGGTGAGGTCCTTAGTACCACCGCCGAAGCAATTGCCTTGAAAGAGGCATGCGGCGCGGAACCGGGAACCATGTTGATAGTCACCGACGAGTTCAATTCGTGGAGAACTCGTAACATCTACCAGGTCTTCTTCCCGAACACGGAGATTTACATCCTGGCTATACCAGCAGGTAGGACCCTCGATTCGAGGTCGCCGATTGTAAACTTCCGGAACCTCAACCGAGCTATCTGGTGGGAAACACTCATCCCCTGCGGTCTCTTCTGGGTGATGGCCAAGAGTGGCAAGATCGGAAAGAGAATGTTGATCTTGCTGTCGAACTCCGTGGTCCAGAAATCCTCTTCCTAAGAAATCGGTGCATCACCCCTAGCCCGGACCCCGCCACAAGCGGACCGGGCTATCGTTTTAATTAATTTTCTCTGCAACAAAAAGCATCTGCCCAGCCAAAGGTTTTATAGGTGAATGGATATAAGCTCTAACAACCAAAGGCATAATAAATTCTGGAATAATCGATGGAGTATTTTTCATCTCTTGAGGCAAGAACCGTGGCATTTTCAAAATTATTTTAAATCCATTTTCAATAAGAAAACTCTCTAAAGAACTGTCGTTAAATATTTTCTTGTGAGTATGATCATCGAAATACCTACCAGGCTGTAGGCGATAGTTTGGTTGCATCAAGATTAGTTTTCCTTTACTTTTTAAAACACGACTTATCTCCATCATTGTTTTCTTTAACTCCTCATCTGTAAAATGCTCGAACAGATTACTAGAGTGAACAATACCAACACTAGCACTAGTTATGGATGATAAATCCCAAGCGGAACTATTTATTTTTTCCACATCCCCCACCGCAAACTTTGAAAGATCTGGCGAGTAGTCAACTGCATATTTTTTAGACACCTGTATTTGATTTATGAAATCGCAATATCCAGCCCCCAGATCAACCACAGTAGAATCTCGTGGAATGTATGATTTTAGAAACCTTATTATTTCTCTCCACACCAAAGCTCTCTTCGGATTAGGATCATACTGGCCAGATTTATAATATTCGTCTTTTTCTAAATTACTCATATTCTTTTAAAAACATATCTTACTATTACTGGTATCATTTTTCCACCGAGTTTAGCTGCCCGCCAAACAGAACCAGTGTACATAGATTTCCCAACTCTCTCTTTATATATAATCGGTATTTCCACTATCTTCAATTTACGTCTAAGTAACCATATCATAAGTTCTGGGTTAAATGTTCCGTCACCTTTGGAAATAGGAAAAAGATCTTTTATTTTATCCAAAGCTCGCCTGTTTAGAAGTTTGTAGGTACAACCAACATCAGTCAAAACTGGCCCGTTAAATAAAACTTCTATCCATTTGGCCCATAACCAGTTACCAAACCTTACTGGATACGGCATGAAAGCTCCAGCCCACATAACTTCTCTGGATGTACGAGCGCCGAACACTACATCAAATTCATCACTGTATGAAAGAAATTTTTCTATATCCTTTGGTTGAAAAGTTCCATCTACTTCTGTCATAACAATAAGATCTCCGGTTGCTTCCTGTAGAGCTCTCATATAGGCATGTCCGTAACCTTGTTTGGTCTCAACAACTCTCCTCGCTTTTGTTTTTGCTATTTCCTCCTTGGTATTTCCTAGGGCATTGTTATCTACAGCAATAACTTCATCAACAAAGCCAGTTGCAAAAAAGCCGTCTATAACTTCTCTTATAGAATCTGCTTCATTGTATGTTCCGAAAACCACACTAACTTTTTTGCCTTTATACATAACTAGATTATTTCTTTACCCAGCTTATCCATCAAAGCATCGAGACTCTGACCTTTTACAAACAACTCCAAATCACTCTGTATCTTAATTCGCTCACTCGGATTTAGCAAATTACTCAAGGAGGCTGCTATTTCAGACGCCGAGTCTTTTGTCACACAAACAGCAGGCAACAAAGCAGATAAAGACGAGTTGGATACTAAAGGCACAACCCCGCAAGCCGTTGTCGCCACGATAGATTTATCAAAAGATCCAGATGGAGTAAGGTTCAAACAAATTTCATAGTTACTATAAATTTCTGGATGATTTGGTAACGGAAATTCTCCCAAAAGATTTATGTTGCTAGAAAGATTATTGTCTGCAATGTATTTTTTTAATTTATTATAATAATTCAAATCCCTTTCTATCGGCGAGCCTATAACATCTAGAGAGACCTGAACTCCGGATTTAAGCAGAAGATTAACAGCCTCAAATCCCAACTCTATTCTTTTGACTGGAGCGATGCGAGAAACCATGCAAACAGAATACTTTTTACGAACCATACCATCTTTAGGTTTAAAAAAGTTTGTATCCACTCCAGCAGGCATGATTGTGGTCTTTTTGAACTTTGCCGTATAAGAATCTTTTGATGTGCAGAAAACTTTGGTGGAGAAAAGTACAGCAATGTTTGTTAGAAGACTTCCTTTCGGATGATTTCTCCAAAAGTACACAGGTATTCCTCTCAAATTCCAATACCACCCAAACAAAAGTATGTACTCTTGGTTCATATGAACGAACACTTTGTCATATGAACCATTTAGCGCATACAGATGTTTATATAGATTTTTTATATAACTGAGTCTTGAAGCAAGCACTTCTTTTCCCAGAGAATACACCTCGACATTTTCTGGTAAATCAAAAGATTTTTTTTCTAAACATATCACCTTTATTGATTCACTCTTTTTGGATAATTCTTTTGTCCAGCCAATTATTACACCACCAGAGATTGGATCCGTGGAATCCATTTTTTGTGTAAATATAAGTAGTTTCATCTGACTCCTTGATTAAAAATATATCTGCGAGATATCTGAAAAGTACACAGTGCGGTAGTTATACCCGCTATAATAACTCCCAATATAGGAACAATCCCAAAGAAATCTACACAAATATACAAAACCAATGTATTCACCCCTAAACCAAACAAAGAACTACCTAAATAAACCAAACCTTGAATATGAATATTTTCTGTTGAATGGTCTTGAAATGTCCAAAATTTTTGCAAAATTAGACTAACAAAAAAAGCGATACTGAAAGATATGATATTGGAAATAATATAATAAATATGAAAGACATAAAAAAATAATGCAAAAATAGATAGATTTACAACTGCACTAGTCCCTCCAGAAATAATATATCTGACTATTAGATGTTTAGTAAATTTTTGTATCATTTTACTTTTGAATAAGTTTCTCCAACAAGGCGATGTATTCCCTCACATATTGATCCTTTGGAATTGTTACTTTTTTAATATTATCCCGCATCCTGTCTTTAAACAACTTGCGTTTTTGTTCATCTGTTATCAAATCAAAAAGCGCCTTGGACAAACAATCCGCATCCCCCACCGGACAAACAAAGCTGTTTTCTCCGTTCTTAAACAAGTCAGTTTTAGCCAAACCAACATTTGTAGTCACAATTGGCAAACCAGAAGCCCCTGCCTCGATAAGAGTCATACCATAACCCTCATAATCAGATGTTAGGAGAAAAAGATCTGATCTTCTATAAACCTGGACTACGTCTTTTTCCCACTCCAAAACCTTAACTTTTTCCTCCAAATTTAAGTCCTTTATCTTTTTTTCTATGTTACCCTTCTCTGGTCCTGCACCAACTATAAACATAGTGGCGTCTTCTGCCTTGTCGACAACTCTCCTAAAAGCTTCCAAACCAATATCTATTCTTTTTTCTTTCGTAAATCTAGACACCATCAAAACAGAGATAGATTTTGATGGTGTATGAAAATCACCCTCCCTCGTTTCAAATTTTTCAATATCGACAAAAATCGGCAACACATCAACCTTAGCTTTTAGATTTGGAAATTTGTTTTTTATTGAATCAGAGATGGTAGAGCTAACCACCCTCAAACCTTGAGACTGTGGTACCAGAAAATTTGCTATAAATACTCTGATAAAGTTTAGAAAGTTTTTCTTGAAAAACGGACTCAAAAAATCAGTGTGCACTTGTAGTTGGAGTGGTATATAAAATCTCTTGTGAAGAATATACCCCACCACTCCAGTTTCAAATGGGTCTTGGCAGGATAAAACCGCATTGTTTTTTGAAAAACCGCCGGATTTGACTATTTTTCTACCTATTTTTATAGCATCAAAAATATAAAATAAACGTGAAGAAGAGTTTGTTGGGTATATAGTGAGGTTTTGATTTTTGATTTTATCTAATTTATGTTTTCTTAAAGAAAAAACTATAATATGCATCTCGTTTACCTTTGAGGCGTATTCCCTACTTCTAGACAAAACTGCGCTATCTTCTTCAAACAACTTCCTGTCTGTTCCTATAGATAAAATTATCATATTATTTTATGGAATTATAAACATTCATATACTC
>CAZKFS010000022.1:0-11866 GCA_964552275.1 uncultured Candidatus Saccharibacteria bacterium
TAGCTCACCAGAGCTAGACAGATTGCTTTTCGAGGGATATGAGGAGAAAGAGATTAATTTTCATACGTTAATTATATTCTTCTATTTTTTTAATTCTCCTTATATGTCTTTCATCTCCAGAGAATTTGGTATTGAGCCAAAGTTCAATAGCATATTTTGCTTCCATCGAAGTCAGAAAGTGAGCGCCGAGAGAAAGCATGTTTGCGTCATTGTGTTCCCTAGATAAAGTTAAAATATGTTTTGACCCACCATAATACTCTGCACACCTAACTCCTGGAAATCTGTTCGCTACCATAGCCTCACCTTGGCCTGAGAAACCAATAACAATTCCTTTGGAATCAGGGTCTTTGGAAACTTGTTCTGCCACCTGAGATATGTAATCCGGATAATCATCATCATGATGATACTCATGAGGACCACAATCAAAACTTTCGTACGGAAGTGTAGCAAGAAAAGCCGATATTTCTCTCTTCATTTCAAACCCCGCATGATCTGATCCGATGTATATTTTCATTTTATTTTAAAGACCATTAAATTATTCGATCTCCAAAAGAAGAAGTTATTTTCATCATATACAATGAAACGAAAAAGATTAGGATACTGGCAATGAGAATAATAATGAAAGCCAAGAAATTAGTATAAGATTTCGAAACCTTACCTGTAGTCCTTTCTTTATAAGCAACAATATATTTATGCAACCACAAAGCACCTCGCATAATAATAAATCCTGGGATTATAACGATAACTATAAATAAAAAGCTTATTAATTGCATATTTTATATTTTTGAACCAGTCTTCACCACGTGGTCTATGAGCATATTTGTATACCCTGCCTCATTATCATACCAAGCCATCACTTTTATCAGATTCCCTCCAACCACACGGGTCATCTTTAGATCTGCTATAGAGCCGAATTTACTTCCTAGTATGTCAGAAGAAACTAGCTCCTCATCTGTCGCAGAGAAAATGTTTTTCCATCTGTCTGTTTTACTAGCCTCTCTCAAAACATTGTTTACTTCTTCTGCTGAAGTATTCTTTTTAGAAATAAAAGTCACGTCCACAATAGAACCAGCTGGAACAGGAACACGAATAGAAATACCATCGAAAAGTCCCTCGAGTTTTGTGAAGGCTTTTGTTACAGCTATAGCAGCACCTGTTGAACTAGGCACGATGTTTTGTGCAGCAGCTCTTCCCTCACGTAGATCTTTTTTACTTGGACCATCAACTAGCGCTTGAGATGCAGTATACCCGTGAACTGTGTTTAGAATTGCTTTTTCTATACCAAAATTTTCATCCAGTATTGCAATAAGTGGTGAAGCAGCGTTTGTTGTACAACTAGCGTTCGAAGTCACGTTGCATGTGCCGAACTTTTCTTCGTTCACACCCATGAGTATAGTTTCTCCTTGACCTTCACCACCTTTTGCTGGAGCAGAAATAACAACCTTCTTTGCTCCGGCCTGTATATGCACACCAGCTTTTTCAAAATCAGTGAAAAGTCCTGTTGATTCTACTACAACATCTACGTTCAAATCCTTCCAAGGGAGTTTCAATGGTTCTCTTTCAGAAACAAATTTAACTTCTCTACCGTCGATAACTAGATTTCCATTTTCTGCTTTTACATCATGTTTCCAAGTTTTATAAACAGTATCGTATTTCAAAAGGTAAGCCATGTTGTCTACATTGCCCAAGTCGTTTACAGCAACAACTTCCAAATCTTCTCTGTCCCAACTCTCTTTCAGAAATGCTCTTCCTATTCTTCCAAAACCATTTATTGCAACTCTAATTTTTGCCATGAGTAAAAATCAATTAATTCTAATACTTAGATTATAGCACACGGCCACTTTCAATTTCTAGCTCATTCTATTCGCAGAAATTTAGGTCGTATCAACATTTTCAGATAAGAGAAAACCGCCGATCGTTTGACGGAATCCCTTCCGACGCCACGACGGCGGCTACTTACTTTGCACCATGCTGAGCAACCCACAAGAACCACAAGTATACAGCGATTCCGTAGGTCAAAGACACGACTGAGATGAGAAACACGTCTCCGCAGGAAAGAGTATTCTGGTCTACCTTTTTCCTCATCTTCTACCTCCCCTTGTAATTATACCATAATAAGTACATAAAAGTCAAGGACAAAAACAACCCTTATTTTAAGGGTTGTTTTACTATCCACAGAAAAACTAGATTTGATAACCAAGTGGTGTTAGTATTTATTTTAAGAAAAAAGGCACTTTGATAAGGAACTTTTGTGGAAGGAACAGGATTCGAACCTGCGGGGGACCGGTTCAAACAGACCCCGCTCGTTTTTAAGACGAGTGCATTAAACCACTCTGCCATCCCTCCCAAAAGTTTCCTATCAAGGTGCTTTTTCTTTTACTCCGCTGTAACTGTCTGTTTCTTTGTAGTCGAAGCATGACTATCTACTTCGTATGAAGTGTTCTGACTCTCAAAGAAGTTCACTAGCTCAAACACGTCGGTTGCTGTACTCATCCACTTTGCTGGGTTTGTTACGTTGTAGTATTTTGGCATTCCAAGCTCCTGCAGACGTCGATCAGCTACATACTGCACATACTGGTTAACATAGTCGGCATTTAGACCGAGTATTCCGTTCGGGAACAAGTCTTTGTTATAAGCAACTTCTAGATCCACACCTTCTATGATGATGTTTCTTATCTCTGCAGCGAACTCTTCTGTTAGAAGTTCTGTGTTCTCTTCTAGGATGTTGTGAATAAGGTTGATACCGAACTTTAGGTGTAGACTCTCATCTCGCAGAACCCAGTTGATCATTGAACCAAAGTTTCGAAGTTGGTTTCTTTGTCGGAAAGAAAGCGCCACCATGAAACCAGAGTAGAACCAGACACCCTCCATCACTATGTTTGTAGCAACTAGGTTTCGTATAAAATCTTTTTTGCCATCTACAGTAGAGATATCTAGTTTTTCATCTGTCATTCTCTTCATGTATTTGTTTATATACCCCTCCTTTGCGACCATAGATGGAACTTCTAGGTGAGTGTTGAATATAGTTTCCTTGTCAAAAGGGAAAGTTTCCAATACGTATTCAAAAGCAACACAGTGATTTGCCTCTTCCCACATTTGTTTTGCTAGATAGAGATGACACTCTGGACTCTTTAGATATGGATATATACCCAAAGCAATAGATCTGTTTACTATGAGCTCTGCAGGGTTAAAGAAGGCCATCAGGAACTTTACTGCATGTCTCTCATCATCAGTCATTTTTTCAAAATCCTCCAAATCCTCTTTCAAAGCTATTTCGTGTGGAAACCAAGTGTTTCTCACTGCTTGGTTATACAGGTCATATGCCCACTTGTAGTTCAGTGGGTGTAGGTTCATATCCGTAGGTGATGGTTTTCCTATTAGTGTCATAGTATTTGTGGTTAATTTATTAATTTATAATATATCGTCTATCATATTTTTTATTTTTATTGGCAACTAATGCAAACATTGTTCTCATCTTCTGCTGGATCCTCTGGACCAACAACAACCTTATCTGTACTCATCTCTTGAATAGGTTTGTACTCGTTTCTTGGTGCTGGCGCGGCGACAGGAGTTGGAGCTTTTGACGCTACCTGAGTAACAACAACCTCCTCCTTAACAACAACTTTTTCTGATGTGACAGAAGCAAATCCCGGTCCAGGTCGAGAGACTGATGAAGTTATGATCTCTTCTTCTATCTTTATGCTCTCAATAACTTCTCTGTTCATAGAAGGTGTCGGGATTGGAGAAACTATTGGAGAGACGACTGGTTCCATTTCTAAAGATTTTTGAAGTGGTGCAGAGAAAGCTGGTGAAGCAGCAAAGTTCAAAGCTCCGAAACCAACCTTGCCCATCTTTGAAGCTTTGTTCACGTTTACAGTACTTTGCTCAGCAGTGTGTCTAGGTTTCATGTGTAGATAGTATGTAGTCTTCAAACCCTTGTCCCATGCTGAACTGTATATTTTCATCGTCTCATCCACATCACGAGTTTCAAGATACATGTTTCTAGACAAAGCTTGGTCAACCCACTTTTGTGCACGAGCGGCAACTTCTATAAATGCATAAGGTGAAGTTGTGAAAGAAGTTTTATAAACATCTTTTATATGTTGAGGGATTTCTTCTATTCCAGATATGTCACCTTGGAACTCTATGATCTGACCTTTTACTTTCTCCCAAATACCTAGGTTAGTAAGATCTTTTACCAAGTTATGGTTTAGATCTAGATATTTACCAGAAAGTGTATTTCTAGAAAATACTTGAGCAAAACGTGGATCAACTCCAGGAACAGTGCCTGCAACCAAACCTATAGTAGCGTTCGGCGCAACAGCCATAAGTGTTGCGTTTCTCATGCCATGTTTTACTTTCTCTCTCAAAATATTCCAATCAAGACCTTTGTGTCTAGATTCCTTTGTTGTTGTAAGTGGAGTTCCTCTCTCCTTTTCGAGACGAGCAAGGGTGTCTATAGGAACCATACCTTTTGACCAACCAGAACCCTGGAAGTTTGGATATGCTCCTCTAGTTTTTGCCAAGTTGGCAGACTCATCTATAGCCATGTATGAAACAAACTCAAATATTCTGTCAGTAAAATCCCAAGCATGAGTTGAGTCATAAGCCATACCGAGTTGTTCCAAAACATCAGAAAGACCCATGACTCCTAGACCAATAGCTCTGTTTTCTTTGTCAGACTTTATGGCTTCTTTTATTGGTAACTGATTTATATCTATCAAGTTGTCCAGCTGTCGAACAGCGAGACGAATGCTTTCTTCCAACTTTGTCCAGTTAACTTGTTTGTTTTGTATGTGTGGTGCCAAGTTTAGAGAAGCCAAGTTACAAACAGCTATATTTTCACGATCTTGTGGAAGACAAATCTCTGTACATAGGTTAGACAAGTGTATAGTTCCTGTATTGTTGTTTAACGCACGGACGTTCATTGAGTCCTTCCATGTAATCCATGGGTGACTTGTTGTTTGCAAAGAGACCAACATTTTTCTAAACAACTCTTGTGCTGGAACTTTTTTGAACATTTTTATATTTCCCTCATTAGCCATTTTCACGTATTCCTTGTAACGCTCTGAAAAGGCCTGCCCGTATAGCTCACCTAGATCAGTAGTTTCTGCTGGATCAAACATATACCAAACATCTCCACTACTAACCCTCTTCATAAACTCATCGGAGATAAAGGCTGCTGTGTTTGCTGTTCTCATTCTCATGTGATCATCACCGGCGTTGTGTTTCCATTCCAAAAATTCTGGAAAATCTAGATGCCATGGTTCCATATAGAAACACAAAGCTCCTCGTCTTTTGCCGGCACGCATTATGGCTCTAATAGCAGTATCAATAATCTTTGCAAAAGGAGTTGGCCCAGATGAAGCTCCGTTGTTGGATTTGAGTGGTGAACCAGTTGCACGAAGTTTTGTTAGAGAAAGTCCAACGCCACCAGTAGCTTTTGAAATGAGCATTGTATCCCCAACTGTTTTCGCTATGTGCTCCATGTCATCATGCATTTCCAATATAAAACAATTTGAAAGAGCTGGACGAGCAGTACCAGAACCAAGGTTGGTAGATGTTCCAGCAACATAATCCATCTTTGACATCTTGTTATAGAAACGGATAGCCCATGCAGTTGGATCTTCTTCGTTATATGAAAGACCCATAGCAACTCTCATCCAATACATTTGTGGAGTTTCTAGATAACCAGTTCTTTCGTCACGTAGTAGGTAGAGTGATGCGACAGTAGAAAGTCCGGTGTATTGAAAGAGTTCATCACGATCCAGTCTGATAGCTTCTGAAAGCTTTGCCAAATCAAACTTTTCCATCATGCGCTTATCTAACCTACCGTTCTCAATACCCCATGGTATAAATTTAAGAAAAGCTTCTTTGTGGAGTTTGTTCAACATCTCCTTGTCATGAGAATATTCACCAACCACTCTTCTGTATATGACTTTTAGAAACAGCCTAGTGGCTATCTTGTCATAATCTATGTCATCTTTTATGTTTTGGATTGCCGCATTTATGGTGGCTTGATCCATTTCGTCAGTAGTGATGCCGTCGTATAGAGTCAGTCTTGTCTCACTAGCAATCTGAGTAACTTTGGACACTGGATCCGGCAAACCATAACAAGCTCTTTCTATAGAACGGTTAATCTTGTCAGCATTGAAAGGCTCTCTTGTGCCATCGTGTCTTGTTACTGTGATACTCATGATGAAAATAAAATTAAATTATTAAATTGTCATATTTTTATGAAAATTTTCTATTTTCTGCGAAAAATTAGACAAATTTTGATAAAAAAACAGAGAAACCGGCGATATTTCTCAATTTGTTTATCTATTTTACTCTAAATTCAACTTGCTGGAAAAGTGGATAAGTGCCTTTATGTGAACCAAGAAATGAAAAAGTTCCAGTGTAAAGTCCGTCCCAGAAACAGCTTACTGTATATACCTTTTTAGAAGTATTTTTTTATGAATTTCACCTTATCTCCTATTTTTAAATTGAGTTTGTCGGATTCACCAGAGGAAATCTCTAAAACGTACTGAGCTGGTCCGTCTGGATAGAAAATTTTTGGATAAGTTTCTGGTTTAACGTTTTTTTCTATGTAAACAATATTAAAATCTGAGTCTATCCATATGATATCAATAGCAAAAAGCATTTCTTTCATCCAAAAACCGTAAATTCCTGGATTTTTGAAAACAAAAAACATTCCCTCGTCTGGTGCTAATGGCAAATGCCCAGAAAGACCCTTTTCAGTTAGATTCTTTGTGTCCGCAATCTCCACAGTAAAGACTCTGCCTCCTAAAGTAAGTTTGGATGGGTAGGTAAAAGTGGATAGAAAAACTATGATTGCGACGAAAGCCACCACAAAACAAGCCACGATGGTTATCAAGCGAGATTTAAGCATGTAAATATTGTAACAAATTAATTTTTATATAACAAAAAACACCCGTAAGGGTGTTTTTTGTTTTTAGGTTAAAACTTGTATTACCAAGTTCGGCCACCTCTGTCATTACCTCGGTCAAAACCTCCTGTTCTTGGAGCTCTTGGTTCCATTGGGCGAGCTTCATTAACTGTAAGCTTTCGTCCATCAAGTTCCTGACCATTCCACTTTTCTATAGCTTTGTCAGCGTCTGCATCGTTAGCCATTTCAACGAAACCGAATCCTTTTGATCGGCCTGTCATTTTATCCATGATAATAGTAGCAGATGTAACTTCACCAACTTGTGCAAACGCATCTTTCAATCCGTCATTACTTGTTGAGTAAGAAATACCACCAACATACAACTTCTTTGCCATTTTATTTTCTCTAGTCTTTATTTTAAACTGCAAGGCGACTAGCTCTCTCCTTTTTCTAACTTTCAAAAAATGAAAATGCGAAAACCTACGAGATACTTACATTGGTACTATTATAGCACCTTTTGCACTGAAAAGTCAAGATACGTCCACAGGGCCTATTTTGCAGTGACTGTATTCATAATAACCGGCGCAACTGGCTTGTCGTTTGGTCCAGTTTGAACATCAGCGATTTTATCAACAACCTCCTGTCCAGAAACTACTTTACCGAAAATAGTGTAGTTGTTAGGTAGTGGGTAGTCTTGGTGCATTATGAAAAACTGACTTCCGTTTGTGTTTGGTCCAGCATTTGCCATCGCCACAACACCTTTTTTGTATCCAGCTTTATAAGAAGGAGTGTTTGGATCCAACTCGTCAGCAAATTTGTAACCTGGACCACCAGTACCGTTACCGCTCGGATCACCACCCTGGATCATAAAGCCTTTTATAACTCGGTGAAAAGTAAGTCCGTTATAAAAACCTTTTTCTGCCAAAGTAACAAAGTTTTTTACTGTGTTTGGAGCATCGCTATCATAAGTTTCAAAAACTATTGGTCCGTAATTTGTATCTAGTGTAATCATGTGTGTTTTTTTATTTTCATTAATAATTGTTGTCTTGTCACCACTATCCGTTTCGGCTACTGTATTGACCACTTCGGTACTAGTGGAATAACCCTCTGTATTGTATTGAATATCTACAGAAACTTCTTTTTTATTTTTCAAGTAATAACTACCCAACACCACAAAAACAATAAGCAGAAAACTCAATGATATATTTTTAACCATATTACTTTATTTTACATAAAGTTTTTAACTCCACAAGGTCAGTCTCGGTTAGTTTCTCATTTATTCCGTTGTTCAATCTGTACATAATAGCTTTGGAATCTTCTACATGGTCCAAACCAAGCGCGTGACCGAACTCATGAGCTAGAACTCTAACGAGTTTAGTTTTGTTATCAAACTGGTATATCTCGATTTCCCTACCTTCTGGACCACTCCTGTAAACACCCTCGTCGAATTCCCTGCCCAAGCTTCCTCCAATTTGGTTGAACTTGTCTACGTTTAGATTAAGTTTATCCGCTATATCATTTAGAGCAGAAGCAACACTGTTTACTTCAGCAATCATTGAGTTCAGATTTGCCTGCATTTGTTTCAACAAATCCGACATGGCATTCAGATTTTCTCTATCTGTATTTAGTCTGTCATAAGTTTCTTTGTTCGCCCCACCTTTTTTGTTCAAAGCTTTTACTTCTGCTTCATATTTAGTTTTTAAAGAATTGAATTCTTCAATTTTCGCATTGAATAAACTCTCTTGTCTTTTATAGTCAAAATTAAGAGAATTATATTTTGACTTTAGTAAATCATATGAGGCTTTGGTATCCTGAACGACCAATCCCATGTTTTTTAAAATCTGAGTCGTTTCTTGCCTTTCGTCATATATCAAGTTTATTTTCAAACCACCATCTTCATCATATTGAAACAAATCCTTGGCAATAGGTTTCTCCCAAATCTGCTCGGCACTGTTCAAAGACTTCAGAAGTTCTTCTTTGGAAATACCGAACCTGGTGTCGAACTCGCCTATACTATATTTTATTGGTTGTTTACACGGAAAATAGTGAATAAAGGATTGTGTCCAAACATTCTCTAGTTGTGTCCTATAGAAAAAACCACCCCCTAAAACTACAGTAATAAAAATAAGATTGGATAAATTATTTTTTAAACTAATCATGGGTTCTTCTCTTTAGAGATTGAAAAAACAAAGTTGCTAATACAACAACCAAAACGACCACAACTACAGCTGGAAATGTTGCTTCGTATACTCTTGTTTGTATAAGCGGATTTTCTACAACACTTTTTCTTATAAACCAATAATCGTCTATTATGAGTCCCCCGGCCACTGCAGTCATGAACATATAAATCAAATCGTGTTTTCTACGTCCAAACAACAACAGAGTGGAGCTGATCAAAAGCAAAAGTATACCGTAATCAAAATGGTGTATTTCAAAGTCAAACAGAACAGGGTTTGGATTGTGAAAAACAACAAAGAGTCTGGTCAGAACTATTGTTCCGATGAGTATAAAGAAAAAAGCTATGATGCGGTGATGCACTTCAAACCTTTCTATTTTTCTAATCAGTCCAATTTTTCTCATAATCAGCTAATTATATCACTTTTAAAACTAAATTTAATCAGGGATACACCTGACATCCAAAACATTAAACGGCTCACCCCCTGAGCCGTTTAATGTTTTGATTTTAAGCCACTATTTCAAGACCTATTTAATGTATATCTCGAAATCAAGTAGATCCTCGTCGGCTCCTGCTGGTATCAGGTTAAGCTCAACTGGCTTTCCGTTCCATGTAGCTCTGATAGTAGCATCAGAACTAGCATTGAAATCAAACCTAAATCTTTCTACAGTCACAACCTGTGCACAAATATCGTCAGTTGTGCTCGCTATAAAAGATATCGTTACTTCTTTACCAGAAACAACAGAAGAAGTGTCTAATAGATAACATGGGTTTGGCATGTTTACTTCACCGACTATAGTATGTGTTCCGTTTTTATATTGATGCTTTGCAGTTATTGTTTCGTGAATAGGCTCACTATCTTCGTTATCTGTAACAGAATCGATTATGCTTGCTGTCTGTCCATCCCAAAACTTCATTGAATCTGGAGCAAAGTAATAAAATAAGCCTCCCAGAATCAGTATTACGATGATTAACATGGATATTTGTGATTTTGACATGTTGATTAAAGTTA
This sequence comes from uncultured Candidatus Saccharibacteria bacterium, assembly GCA_964552275.1. Taxonomy (GTDB): domain Bacteria; phylum Patescibacteriota; class Minisyncoccia; order Phycocordibacterales; family DATDWN01; genus C7867-006. The sequence goes on from CAZKFS010000022.1 coordinate 10,078, forward strand.
TATGAATATACCCACCTTATTGATAGTATACCCTAAGACGTGAAGATTGCATTAATCTTACAAGAAAGTTACTGTCTCATTTCAAGTATCCCAATTTATTAAAAAGTTCTATAGATGGTGGACTTAGTTTTAAGAGTTTTAGTTTTGGTAGTTCAAACCACTCATACTCACTAAACTCTTGAGGGTCGAGTGTTATCTTTATCTCTGTAGCAGACTTATCCAAAACGACTTTGTATGTAAAGAATTTCATTTTTGCGAGCACTCTTTCCCCTGTTTCTCGAAAAGTTTTTTCTGCTTCACCGGCCATAGAATCATCGACTAGCTCAGCCTGAAAAGAACTAATGTCGATACCTGTTTCCTCAAAAACCTCACGCTCGAGAGCCTGTAATTTATTTTCTCCAGGCTCTACCCCGCCCCCAGGTATTTTCCAACAATCACCATATGCTTCTCCTGCGTTTGGATCAGTGTTTCTTGCCATAAACAACTTTCCGTCGCTTGAATAAACATGTGCTGAAACTATTTCGCGATGAATGGTTCTCATAAATATAAATTTCCAACTTATTAGAATTTGGATTTACCAACTAGCGGAGACGGCGGGATTCGAACTCGCGAAGGGTTGCCCCTTACCACCTTTCCAAGATGGCGCACTAGACCAGCTATGCGACGTCTCCAGTTATTTTTTATTTACGAGATTTTAATTTTTCTTCCACATCTCTTATTTCATCCCAAATCCCATCTATCAAATCATACTTTTTTGCTTCTTCCAATGTGACCCAAGCATAGTCTATAGTATCTTCATCCAATTTAACATCACCAGAAACATACTCAGCAAAATAAGAAAATATTATGACAGGAACACCATCAGGACGTATAAAAGTTATATCAACTAAAAATTCTGGATTTATGACTTCAATATTAACTTCTTCTCTTATTTCCCGAACGAGAGACTTGGCAAGAGCTCCATACCATTGATTCTGTCCAGGATTAGTGACTGGTGTGTGTATATAGTCATCAACATTAAGACCACCTCCTGGCACAGTCCACTTACCAGGCATAGCTTTTTTTGTAAGAGCTCTGCGGGTAATAAGATATTTGAAAGTATTATTATATATAATAGTTGTCGTAACAATTCTATGTAACTCTTTATCTTTTATCTCTGGTATTGCCATAGTTTTTTATATTTCTGTAAAAGTCACCACCCTATTTCTTCCGCTTTCTTTTGCTTTATACAAAGCCTTGTCTGCACTGTTTACCAAAACATCAAAGCTGGAATCCTTTGAGTTAGTCGCCACTCCAATACTTATTGTTACTTTCAAATCTGGGACATCCTCAAAAACTAAACTCTCTATGGTTTTTCTTATCTCTTCTGCTTTTGATTTAGCATCAGTTTCGTTGGCTCCTAGAAGAGAAGCGACCATTTCTTCTCCACCCCACCTTGCTACCGTGTCACCCTCACGAACGCTTGTGTTTATTGTCTCTGCAACTTTTTTCAAAACCTTGTCGCCAGTATCATGACCATAAGTATCATTTACTTTTTTGAAATGATCTATATCAAAAAACAATACACTCAGATTTTTAAATCCAAACCAGTTTTTTCTTTTGCCGACATCAGTGTTTGAAATAGATAGATAAACAGAAACCTCTTCTTCGAAAAATGCTCTAGTCTTCAGACCTGTAAGAGAGTCGTGAATAAGATCTTTTTCAAGTTCATGAACTTGACTCTCTAAGTCTTCAATCTTTTTGATTAAGTTATCTTGGTCTTCCATACAACTATTCTACCACAAGCCAG
>CAZKFS010000023.1:0-11696 GCA_964552275.1 uncultured Candidatus Saccharibacteria bacterium
TCCATACAAATATTCTACCACGAGCCAGAGCTTCCACCACCACCGGATGAACCTCCACCAAAGCCTCCGAAACCACCTCCAGATGATCCTCCTCCGAATCCACCTCCACCGCCACCAATCCACCATGGATAATTTGTACCAGTACTTTTTACTTTCTGATAAGTCTGAGAGACTACATAGTCAAAACCCAAACCTAAAAGTATCAATATGACCACCATCGGTAATGCAAAGAAGGTGGAACTAACAAAAAAATACCAAACTATCATTCCTATAACTCCACCCAATACTCCTCCATGCCACCAAGACTTGGAACGAGAAAGTATCGCCCCTATCCACTGGATAGCGATAAAAAATATAAAGACAATAAATTCCCAAGGAATTTTCGAGCTAGAGTTATTTTCGGAATAATCTTCTGGAACTATATTTGTTCCACCGAGAGCTTCTATCATTTTATCTAACGCCCCATTTATACCCCCATAATAGTCTTCGTTTCTGAAAGCTGGAGTAACCACCTCTCTCTGTATATATGAAGTACCCAAATCGGTGAGATCTCCCTCTACTCCATATCCAGTATGTATTCGAGTTTTTCTCTCAGCTAGAGAAATCAAAAACAGAACACCATTGTCTTTATCTTCTTTTCCTATCCCCCACTTTGTAAATATTTCTTGAGCTACGTTTTCTATAACATCATCATCAAGTGAAGGGATGGTTACTACAGATATCTCATTTGTAGTACTTTTTTCAAACTGAGATATTTTGGTTTCAAGTTGGGCAACCTGCTCAGCAGAAAGTATCCCAGCATAGTCCTGCACAAAACCAGTCGGTTTTTCTGGTACAACAAAAGCAAAGGATACTAAAGGAACAAGTAGCAAAGTTAGAAAAATATATTTTTTCATAATTTTCAAAACTACCTCGCTTTTCACAAATTTTTCTAACGAAAGAATAGTTTGTGACTAAATGAGATTTAAAAATTAACCTGAGGATTTACCTGATTTTCTGCAGGAACTTCAAAATAGTTTCTTTCGTCTACACCAAAAATCATGGCAACTATAGAACTAGGAAATACTTTCATTGACGCGTTGAAAGACCTAACAAGATCATTGTATTTCATTCTCTCAACTGAAATTCTGTTCTCTGTGCCTTCTAGTTGAGTCATAAGATCTCTATAAGCCTGAGAAGACTGTAGTGTTGGATATGCTTCTGCAATAACAAGAAGTCTACCGAGAGCTCCCTCTACCTGAGATGCAGCTGCTGCTTTCTCGTTTGCAGTTGTGGCTCCAGAGTATCTCGTTCTAGCTTCAGATATAGCTGTAAAAACAGAAGTCTCTTGTGCTGCCACACCTTTTACTGTGTTCACAAGGTTTGGAATAAGATCGAAACGTCTTTGATATTGGTTTTCTACCTGTGACCATTGTGCTGTTACTGACTCACCGACTCTTACAAAACCGTTATACTTGGAAACAGCCCAAGCGCCCAAAACAACGACAATAGCCAAAATAACTATCCAAGTTTTATTTCTACTGAAAAAATTTGATTGTGTTTGTGTTTCCATATTTTTAGTAAAGAATTTAATAATAGAAGGATTATATCACTTTTAAGCAAAACTAGTACATACCCCCTACACCCTGGTTTTCAGACTTTTCCTCCTTTGGCTCATCTGTAACCGCCACCTCAGTTGTTAGAAATATAGCCCCCGCAGAAGAAGCATTTTCTAGCCCTGTTCTGGTAACCTTGACTGGATCTATTATTCCAGCAACAAACATATCAGAAATCATTTCATCTTTTCCTGCGTCATATCCACCGTTTCCTTTACTATTTTTAACATGTTCTAAAACTACTGACCCATCTCCTCTTCCGGCATTTATAGCTATTTGTCTCAGTGGCATTTCACAAGCATTTAGAACTATCTGATATCCTGTTTTAAAATCAGAAGAAACATTTTTATTTGCTTTTTCAAACTTCATCCTTACAGACTGACTAGCTTTTACCAGCGCTACTCCACCACCCACTACTATACCTTCTTCTATAGCAGCTTTGGTTGCATTTACAGCGTCTTCTATTTTCAATTTCAAATATTTCATTTCTGTCTCTGTTGCACTTCCGACTTTTATTACAGCAACTCCGCCAGAAAGTTTTGCTATTCTTTGTTCTAACTTTTCACTATCAAAATTTCTTCCAGACTTTGGCCCACTTAATTCTTTTTGTTTTTTTAGTTCTCTGACTCTAGCTGAAATATTTTCTTTAGTACCCTTTCCTCCAACAATAATAGTAGAATCTTTTTTTGAAACAATCCTTCCTGCTCTTCCTAGTTGAGATAGCTCAACATTTTCTAAACTAAAACCAAGTTCACTTGAAACAAGTTCTGCACCCAAAACAGTGGCGATATCCACCAACTCATCTTTTTTCCTATCACCGTACCCTGGAGCTTTTATAGCCAGGACATTGAATCCCCCTTTTAGTTTATTTATAACAAAAGTAGTCAAAGCTTCCCCCTCTACATCGTCAGCTATGATAACCAAATCTCTTTTTCCTGTTCCAGCTATTTTCTCAAGCAAAGGCAGAACATCTTTTATAGAAGATATTTTTTTGTCAGTGACTAAAACAGGTACATCTTTATATTCTGCTTCCATTCTATCTGTGTTGGTAATCATGTATGCCGAAATATAACCTTTATCAAACTGCATACCCTCAACAACTTCTGACTCAATACCGAAAGTTGGAGACTCTTCTGTAGTTACAACCCCATCCTTTCCGACTTTATCTATAGTGTCAGCTATTATGTTTCCCATGTCTTCTGACTCCGCAGAAATCCTGGCTATCTGTCGTATCTCTTCTTTTGTGTTTATTTTTTTAGAAGAAGACTTGAGCTCTTTTACTATATCTAGTGTTGCAGACTCGATACCTGATCTAACATCCATAACGGAAAGCCCCATATTTATTGATTTCATGCCTTCAGAAATAATAGCTTGAGTTAAAACAACCGAAGTTGTTGTTCCGTCACCAGCAATATCGTTCGTTTTTGTGGCTACTTCTTTTATTATTTCCGCACCCATGTTCTCAAACTTATCCTTCAGAGTTATTTCTTTAGCAATAGAAACACCATCGTTGGTTATTGTTGGTCCTCCATAACTTTTATCCAAAACAACATTTCTACCCTTTGGACCAATAGTAACCTTCACCACGTTTGCCACCTGATCTATTCCTGATTTCAGTTTCTTTCTAGCCTCATCACTAAACAAGATTTGTTTTGCCATATGTTTCTAGAAATTATTTAATAATTGCTAAAATATTCTCTTCCTTTATAAGGAAAAATTCTTGGCCGTCTATGCTTATATCTTCATAACCGTACTTTGAAAAAGCCACTTTGTCGCCCACTTTGACTGTTACAGAAATCAACTTGCCGTCTCTGTACTCCCCAGGACCAGTAGCCACCACAACCCCCTGTTCTGATTTTTCCTTTGATCCACTATCTGGAAGGATAAGCCCAAAGTTGTTTTTTGGAACTATCTCCTCCTTTGTGTATGGTTTTATCAAAACCCTACTTCCGAGTGGCTGTATTCCCGTCTGGTTACTATAGGCTTTTACCATAGTTTTAACAGTTTTTTTGTCAGTTTTACTCTTTTTGTTGGTTTTTTTAGTTTTTTTCATATTTACATAGTACATTATGACTACTAAAGAATCCCTATCGAACGGTATTATAATGACCGAAAGACACCCAGTCAACAAAAGTGGTATTTGCCAATTTTTAGTTTTTCGGTATACTAGTTAACATTATGAGTATTACTGAAATTATTCCGTATGCTCAGATTGTACTATCTGTACTGCTTGTTATAGGCGTACTTCTACAACAGTCTGAAGCTGGTCTAGGTAGTGGCTTTGGAGGAGGAGATGGTTTCTCTTCTGGTCACCACACAAAAAGAGGTGCCGAAAAAACGATATTTATTGCTACTATTGTTATATCTATTGTATTTGTCGCAACTACTTTTGGCCTATTACTCATCTAAAACTTTTAAATTCAGTAGGATTATCCTCTGAAATTCAAATTTAAAAGTTTGATAAATATTATTTAAACTTTTACCGTGGACCAAGATAAAAAAATATCATTCTTAAAAAAGGAGTGGCGTCTGCCCTACTCAGATAAGATAATGCGTATTATAAGTAAGTTTTCTATAACAGAAAAAGCTTTTTTCTTTTTCTTTGTTGTTGTTTTTGTGATAAGTGGATTAACACTACTATATAGAGTCAACAAAATCTTCCAGATTGAGGTTCCAGACTATGGAGGTAGTTTAACCGAAGGTGTGATAGGGTCTCCACGTTTCATAAACCCACTCTTGGCATCAAGTGATATAGATAAAGATCTATCTTCCCTAATATACTCTGGTCTACTCAGAACAAACGCTGATGGAGAGTTGGCTACAGACATAGCGGAAAGTTATAGTATTTCTGATGATTCTTTGACATACAACGTAACACTAAGAGATGATATATATTTCCATGATGGAACAAAACTAACAGTAGATGATGTTATTTTTACTATTGAAAAAGCAAAGGATCAAAATTTGAAAAGTCCTAGAGGTGCAAACTGGGAAGGAGTGATGGTAGAGAAAATAAGTGATAGAGAGATTGCTTTTATACTAAAACAACCTTATTCACCTTTTATTCAAAACTTAACACTAGGAATACTGCCAAAACATATCTGGAGATCTGCCACAGTAGAAGAATTCCCATTCAGTCAATTCAACACAAAACCGATAGGAAGCGGACCATATAAAATAGACCGTATAACATACACTTCAAGTGGATTGCCTTCTGAATATCACTTGAAATCATTTAACAAATTCTCACTAGGTCAACCATACATAACAAACGTAACCATAAAATCTTACCAAAATGAGAAAAGCATAATCGATGCGTATAAAAGTGGAAACATAGACGGTCTTCATGGAGTTTCCCCAAAACAAATGTCTAGCATAAACATTCCCGAAGGAGATTTGATCGTAACTCCATTATCTAGAATATTTGGTGTGTTTTTCAATCAAAATATTGCAAACGTATTTGTAAACAAAGAAGTAAGACAAGCTTTGGAAGTTGGTACTGACAAACAAGCCATTGTTGATGAAATACTACACGGATATGGTCAAACAATAGACAGTCCTATTCCAGTTAACGACAAAAACCAAGAAGAGACAGAGAACTCAGAAACCCAAAGTAATACAGAAAGAGCAAAGGAGATTCTAACAAAAAGTGGTTGGGTGCAAAATGATGAGGGAATATTCCAAAAGAAAGACAAAACAACCACAACGACTCTATCTTTCTCAATATCCACCGGAGATGCTCCTGAATTAAAAGAGACGGCCTATCTACTACAAAGACAATGGCAACAAATAGGTGCTCTTGTAGAAGTTAAGATATTTGAAATAGGAGACTTAAATCAAAACATTATTCGAACTAGAAAATACGATTCCCTACTGTTTGGAGAAATAATAGGACGAGATTTGGATCTGTATCCTTTTTGGCACTCTTCTGCAAGAAACTCACCTGGTCTAAACATAGCTATGTACACAAATATAAAAGTAGATAGACTCTTGGAAAATATCAGACTTACTAATGATAAAAATTCTCAAAAAACATCTCTAGAGAATTTTGATAAAGAAATAAAAAATGACATTCCAGCTGTATTTACATACACACCTTATTTTATCTATGTTGTTCCACAAAAAGTAAAAAATGTTAAGCTCGAAACACTAACTAACTCTTCGGAGAGGTTTAACGAGGTGTTCAAGTGGTACATAGAAACAAATAATGTTTGGAAAATATTTAACAATTAAAATTAATCAATAAAAACAATGGAAAATACAACAGAAAACAAGAACTCAGCACCCAACAGCAACGCTGATGCGACGACAAGTCACAGACCAAGAACTCAAGCAAGAGGTCAGAGATCTTTTTCTAAGAGATCTTTTTCTCCAAGAAGCACTCCGATGCGAAGTAGTAAAAAAGTAGACGACATCATACCTCCTATCGGAGACAACATAAGAATCATCCCTCTTGGAGGAGTGGAGGAAATAGGAAGAAACATGACAATGATTGAATACAAAAATGACATTGTTGTTATTGATATGGGATTCCAGTTCAAAGATGATGATACTCCTGGCGTAGACTACATTCTCCCTAACATTAAATACCTAGAAGACAGAAAAGATAAGATCCGAGCAGTTTTCATAACTCACGGACACTTGGACCACATAGGTGGAATACCCTATATTATGGATCGTATCGGCAACCCACCTCTTTTCACAAGAGCGCTAACTTCTATCATGGTGAAGAAGCGCCAAGAAGAATTCCCTCACCTACCAGCTCTTGATATCAAAGTTGTTGAAAAAGAAGACACTATAAAGTTCAATGATTTGAAAGTTAGATTCTTTGCTGTAACTCACACAATACCTGACTCAATGGGTCTTATTATAGATACACCATATGGATCAATCGTTACACCTGGAGACATAAAACTAGATCACGTGGATGGAGTACCAACAGAAGCCGAAGAAAAAGAATTTGGTAGATTCAAAAATGAAAAAGTTTTGTTGCTTATGATGGATTCTACAAACGTAGACAATCCAGGCTTCTCTACTCCAGAAAGAGTTGTTCATGAAAATTTGGATAACATTATAAAAAACACAAAAGGAAGACTCATCATAGGAACTTTTGCATCGCAGCTAGAACGTGTGATGAAAATCATAATGATAGCTGAAAAATATGGTAAGAAAGTTGTAGTTGAAGGACGAAGTATGAAAAACAATATTGAAATTGTTATTCATATTGGCATGCTTAAAGCCAAAGCCGAAACTATCATAACAACTGCTGATATGGAAAACTACCCTCCAGACAGAGTAGTTGTTCTAGCAACAGGAGCTCAAGGTGACGAATTTGCAGCGCTCATGAGAATGTCTAACAAGTCACACAAATTCTTTAAAATAACACCTAGAGATACTGTTCTTCTGTCTTCTTCTATTATTCCTGGTAACGAGAAAGCTGTTCAGAAACTAAAAGACAACTTGGCTCGACAGGGTGCAAAAATAATTCACTACAGAACTAGTGATGTATACATCCACTCAACAGGACATGGAAACCGAGGAGAACTAGAGTGGCTACACAAAAAAATAGGGGAAAAATTCTTTATACCAATACACGGTAACCACTACATGCTACGAGTTCATGAAGACCTAGTAAATTCTGTTATTGGTCTACCGAAAGAAAATATTATAGTTCCAGACAATGGTTGCATCATAGAAATACAAAACGAAGGTCAGACATTTGTTAGACTAAAAGAACAAGCACCGGACGTGATCATGACTGTTGATGGATTCTCTGTCGGAAATGTTCAGGAAATGGTTATGCGAGACAGAAAAATGCTAGCCCAAGACGGAATCTTTGTTATTGTAGTTAGTATAAATGCTCGAACAGGGAAACTGAAAAAATCTCCAGATATTATTGCTAGAGGTTTTGTTTACCTGAGAGAATCCCAAGACCTCCTCGCAGCAACCAGAATGATAATAAAGAAAACTGTGGAATCAACTACTGCGGGTATGAACCCAATAAACTTTGATTTTGTTAAATCGAACTTGGCTGATGACGTAGGAAGATACTTGTTCCAAAAAACTGCAAAGAAACCGATAGTGATACCAGTGATACTAGGTGTCTAGAACAAAGAAAACTGCTATTAGATAGCAGTTTTCTTTTGGTAAAATATTTTTTGAGATATAATGTATGTATGGATAAACTACTAGTCCCCTTTAGACAAGGCAAGATTTTGAATACTATTTTCCTTGCCAATATTTTCATATCACTCCACTACGCTCTTATAATCTACGTAAACTCTTCTTTTTTAAATAATTTTTTTTCTGAAACTCAAGTATCGGCTTTATACATAATAGGTTCTGTTATGGAGATAATCCTGCTTCTTAACGCCTCCAAAATCCTACAAAAAATGGGGAGTTATATGTTTACAACAATTTCTATAAGTTTGGAACTTATATCTCTTGTTGGAATAATAGTGATAGTAAATCCATTTTTGATTGGTTTATTCTTCTTGATTCACGTAATGTCTGTCTCTCTAATAATTTTTAACATGGATGTATTTATAGAATGTGCGTCAAAAAGTGAAGACACTACTGGTGGTACGAGAGCTGCATACTTGACGCTTACTAACATAACATTTGTTATAGCCCCACTTATCGTGGCCTTTGTTGTGATAGACAACAATTACACCTTTGTTTATATATTATCGTCTATCTTACTAGTACCCATATACTCACTTATAAAAAAACTGAAGAAAATATCACACCCCGGAATCAAACATATAGACGTCAGAAAAACTGTTGCAGAATACATAAAAGACAAAGACCTGTACAACATATTCTTCTCACAATTCACGCTACAGTTGTTCTATTCCTATATGGTTATCTACGTTCCAATATACCTAAAAAATAATATCGGTTTCTCCTGGGAAGAAATAGGAATAATGTTTACAATAATGCTCATACCGTTTGTATTGTTTGAACTACCAGTCGGAGAGTTGGAGGATAGTCTGTATGGAGAAAAAGAGTTCCTAACAGTGGGTTTTGTCATAATGGGTCTATCTTCTCTATTTATTAGTTTTGTAACAGTAAAAGTTTTCTGGATATGGGCAGTTATATTATTTATCTCCAGAATAGGAGCCAGTTTAGTAGAAGTTAGCACTGAAAGTTATTTCTTCAAACATGTTGACCAAGACAAGACTGATATTATAAGCTTCTTCCGTGTCACGAGACCTCTCTCTTACATAGCCACACCCATACTTGCAACTATAGCCCTACAATTCCTACCATTTCAATATATTTTTATTGTAATAGGAACAATAATGATAGTCGGCGCACATTTTTCTCTCGCTTTGAGGGATACTAAATAATAGTCAAACCCTCCTCTAATTCTGGATAAATTGATAATATTCTATCAACAAGATCATGAGCACCTTCTAACAATGCTTGTGCGTAAGTTTCCCTAGCGTCTTCAAAACCATCTTCTGGCATCCCTGCAGCATTATACAGTTCAAACATATCAATATTCAAAATTATCTGATCTCTAGAAGTCTGAACGAGTGTCTCTCTAAACATTCTCCACTTAATTACTTCACCCCTAATTTCTTCATTAAAACCTTCTGCTAATATTCTTTGTAGTATTTCCTCCTTTAAGGGTATTCTCTCTGGTATTGGTGCTCCTTCCATATTATTTATTGAAAATATCCATTATATCCTTTATTTTAACTGAGGCAACATCTACCACAGTATCTGCTCCACCATAGTACATGTAGATATAACCGTTTCGTACTACCGCACCACAAGGAAAAACAACGTAGTTTACTTGACCATCTATTTCGTAAGCCTCTCTTGGCTCAAAAATAGGGTCTGTAGTTCTAAACAAGACTTTTGTTGGATCTTTGAGATCTAGAAGCACCGCTCCTACTCTATATCTAGATCTTCCAGACACTCCATGATAAAGAAGTAACCAACCCTTATCTGTTTTTATAGGAGGAACAGATATACCTACTTTTACAGAATCCCACATACCTGGGCGAGCTTTTATTATAGGAATATTTTTGAAACTATTTCTTTCGGGAAAGGCTGGGGATGATCCAAAATCTCCACAGATGTAGTTGTTAACTCTGTGAAATAGGAAATATTTTCCATCTACTTTTTCTGGATGCAAACACCCGTCTTTGTCATCAACACCATCTGCCGTAACAACAACAGGTTTTGACCAATTCCATTTTTTCTTTTTGAAATCACTCACCGATATAGAGCTCATGGCCACAGAAGGAGGTGTAATGCCGTTATACGCTGTGTAATATAGATAAATGGTATTACCTATCTGTGTTACTCGAGGATCCTCACAACCAGAGTTGCCGTTTGGAACACCCTTACCTTCAAAAGATTCTCTAGGAGTATATATCGGCTTGTCACCTATAAAAGAAATATCTGTTGCATTAATACTCTCGGCCAAGCCTATAACCGACGTGTTGTCGTTACCCATCGCTCTGTAAAGTATACTCACTACCCCACCTATATCTATGGCAGCTGGGTTAAATATTGCTTTTTCTTCCCATGGAATATTTTTTCTAGGTTTCAAAAGAGCTCCGTCGCCTATTCTGTGAAAACCTATTTCTCTATACGGATACTCCATGACATCCAAAAGTTCGTCTAAACCAACAGTAGCCAAAGCAATAGTTGTATCTGTCGCACCATAATAAATATGAAGTTTATTATTTTTTATGAGGGCTCCACTTGGAAATATCGTGTTACCTATAATTCCATTTTTCTCGTATGGCTCTTCTGGAACAAGAAGTGCTCCACGAGTCTTGCCGATTATTTTTCTTGGATCTTTCAGATCTAGAAGATAGGCTTCTATAGCAAAAACCCTGTTGGACGACGCATGATTTTGTATCCTACAACACACTAACAGCCAGCCTCTGTCTGTTTTTATAGGACAACTTCCTATTTCTATTCTGTCATGATCGTCACCTTTTATAAAAATATGTTTATCGAGTTTGTCATACCACTTTTTCCAATACTTCTCGTCGAACATATCATCGAGTTTGTTGAACTCTGCTATAGCCATATGTGTTGGAAGTCTATCTGGATTAACCGTAAGCAAAGCCACGTATTTACCTCCTATTTTTTCTGGAAAAAGACACATAGCCTTTGCATTGAAAGGAGTGATGAGGTGTTTGGACTCGATATTTTTCATGTCTTTACTTATAGCAAGACCTACTTTTATGCCTTCCGGAATATTTAAAGGAAAAGCAGAAAGAGCTGTGTAAAAAATATAGTATTTACCATCCACTTTTGTAACTCGAGGATCCTCACACCCATATCTCTCCCAAGAATGTTCTGGGGAAATAAAAACTTCCCTATTTTTAAACTTAACACCATCGCGACTTACAGCTTTTCCTATAACAGACATCGAAAATGTTTTGTCATCTATTCTCTCTGGACAACACTGAGCTCTGTAAACCATATGAATCTCATTTTTTATTTCTATAGGATTACCATTGAAAACAGCATAATTCTCAAAAGAATTTTCTGATTGAGGTTCAAGTATTGGATTATTTTTACTTCTTTTTACGACTAGCATAATCAAAAATTTAAAGCGTATATTATATCTTTTTCTGTTGAATTTTTTCTTCTCACCTCCAAATCTAGTTTTTGTTTTTCTGAATCATAATTTTCAAAATACCTAGATAATTGCAGAGCTGATCTAATTATACTTAATTTTATAATAATTTTCCCCATATATTCTTTATTAATCAACTTATATTTTTCAAGCAATAATTTATCTAGTTGTTTCTGAAATTTATTATTTACCCAAGCTCTTTCTCTAAAATTACCGTAATCAATAACCATAGCAATAATCTTATTTTTTGTGGTGCCCACCCACTCCATATCCAGCAACTCAATCATAGCCGAATTATGGACATAAATGTTATTTGGTGCCATATCACCATGAATAAGTGATAAAATATTATTTTCTTCTGTATCAACCACATCATCAAAACTATTAAGAAGTTCTCTTATTCTTTCCCTAAAATTAATAATCTTTAATCTTTTCTCTAATACTTTATAAAAAGGTAGTTTTTTATTTCCAAAATCATAAGGTTTAAC
>CAZKFS010000024.1:0-11542 GCA_964552275.1 uncultured Candidatus Saccharibacteria bacterium
GGATGTTTGTTGGGTTACGGAGGGCTACGAAGTTACGGACGTAGGCGACGAGGTCACGGTCGGTGTCTCTGGCTATTCTAGGGTTTGAGGCATTAAATTCAATCCAAAACCTGTCTATACCACCATCTCTAACAGAAATCGGCAACCTGTCATACATCTGTACAGGATTGTTATTTTCATCTGCGATCCAGGCACTTACGTAATCATAGTCATTGGCTCTTTGTTCTATGAGGTACCAAAAACGCACCCAGGTGTTTGGTCGATATATGAACTTTGCTAACTGTGGCTGAAGTGGTTCTTTATCAGTAACACCAGGACCAGATGTATTACCATCAGTCAGAGACCAATTAGCATCACCACCGAACCAATTATAAGATCTTGTCTGAAAAGCGCCCACCATTGTTGTGGAGTCAAAATTTAGAATTTTTGCACTATTTGTTCCACCCGGATGAACATTCGGTTCAAGCCAAATACCTTCAGACCTACTACTAAATTGAAAGGACTTACTTGGACCATTAATTGGAGTGCTGTTCAAATATGAGGATGTCCAGTATCCGTCCCATGTAAACAAATATGTATTACCGTCTGAAGTTACGAGTGGAACACGAACTTGGTTAGGAAGACTATTGTTTGAGAGCTGGGCTGTTTCTCCAATAAAATGCGCTTGTGGAGAAGTACCAAATACACCCCTTTGAACATGTAAAATTTTAGTGATTTCATCAAAAACTGTAAGTGGTCCATTACCGTCTGGATCATATGTGTTCATTACTTCATTACCAACTTTTATTGCTCTGTTTACGGGGCCATATGAACTCAGTCCTCCAGAATCTAGTACGATAAAATTATCTGTTGGTGATACATTTGCCACTATAGTTGCTGATCCGGACCACATCGGCACCACAACCTTTGCCGCATCTTGTTTGTTTGGATCTGTGTCTCCTGCTGGATTGTATGTAACCCAGAAAACATCACGTCCTTGTGCATATCCGCCTTCGCTCTTGTGTTTAAGTTGTGCAGGGTCTCTAAAGCTTGCCGACTTCCAAAAATCAGATCTTGATATCAGAGAATTAAAATAATCATGTTCTCCAGCAGAAAAAGCTGTATTGGCAAAAAATAAAAACAGAAAAACTGAAAATAGAAACGTTTTTTTCATTAGTCGTATTGAATATATATTATATATTATATATTCAATACCCGAAAAAGGGAAACCCCGAAAGCCACAGATACGTTGAGCGACTCTTTCGCCCCTTTCATTGGGATTTCAACTATTTTGTCACACAGATCCAAAAGCTTTTTATCCATACCAACAACCTCACTTCCAACAATAAAAAGCATCGGTTTTTTCGGAGTATACTTTTTGTAATCAACAGATTTAGAAGACTGCTCTAGCCCAACTATCTCAAAACCCTCTTTCTTTAATTTTTTAATAAGTTTTATGGGATCATCCAGGTATTCCCACGGAATAGTTTTTTCTGCTCCCAATGCTACTTTGGCAATATCCTTTCTAGGTCTGTTGAACTTATCCAAAGGTGTGGGTGTATAGCCAGACAAATATATTCTGCCGACTCCCCCAGCATCCGAAGTTCGGAACATGGAGCCTACGTTATGAGTACTACGTATATCATGAAGCAAAACAACCACTTCTTTTTTCACCACGTTTTTCATAACGACGACTATAACACAAATTGATAAATATATTAAAAAAGTTATAATTGTTTACATGTATAAACTTTCCATGTTTCCAGAACTATTAACTTTTGGATTAATCGCTCCTTTTGTTCTTCGTATAGCAGTTAGTTTCTTTATATTGAATCTTGGTTTAGAAAGACGCAAAAAAAATTATTCTTGGGCTGTGCTAGTGTATGTTGTTATAGCATTTTTGTTAACTGTTGGTTTATACACACAACTCAGCGCAATACTAGGTCTGATTTTAGTAAAACTAGATTGGATCGTAGATAACAAAATATCTTGGCCCAAAAAAGACCATATTATTTTGTACTCTCTAGTGGGTGCAATCCTGCTTTCACTAATATTTACCGGCCCAGGACTTTTTGCTTTTGATTTGCCTCTATAATTGGACTTTCTACATTTTTCTGTTATATTTCTAAAGTACCTAAGAGCTTTAAGGTCACAGATAATTCCTTCACTGTCGTTTAGGAATTTCCGCGACCCCACCTCGTCTGTTTTCTTTGCTAAGAAAACATGACTCCGGTTCGCATAAGTCCGCAAGGGCTTAATGCAGATTAAGCCCTTTGGTCTTACGCGCCCGTAGCTCAGTCGGTAGAGCAGCTCCCTTTTAAGGAGATGGTCGTAGGTTCGATTCCTACCGGGCGCACACGATTCAAAAACAGCATTGGTATGCTGTTTTTGTTTACGTGTGCGAGACGGAGCGCGACGGCGCGAGTTAGAAGTTGCACACACACTTAAAACTCCAAAATCCACTTCTCCAACATCACACCCAAATCCCCTTTTCCACTTCTTACCCTGTGGGTCATCTCGACTAGATCTCCAGACATTTGAACCAACTCTTCTTCTTTATAGTTTCTCCCACCAGACAAAGCGTTTTTGTAAACAAAAGGAGAAAGTCCTGTATCCACCTGACTGTTGGACCTAGTTGCTAAAACCATGTTTTTTATTTGCCAGAAAAAAATACCGTGAATCTCCTCGGCCACAGCACCCTTCTTTATCAAATCAAGATAGGACATCCAAAGTTTTTTCTTGTCCCTCTGTAGCAACTTGTCTGTAATAGAAAAAATATTAAAATCAGTTTTCTTTTCGTCTTTTTTTACAAACTCTTGAGTTTGTTTCGCGTGTTTTTCTATTTTTTTTAAACTCTGTGCGTCAACTGAACCTTCGAGAAAAAGAAAAATTTGCTCAGAGTCTTTCATACCCTCTAGTCTATCCAACACATAGCTCTTTATATCTTTCTTTTCGAACAGACTATCTAAAACGATTGTATATTTCTGTTCAAATAACCCTTGAGAAATTATGAGTTCATCCAACTGCCCCTCACTCCAGTTTTCAGAAGTTATTTTGAAAAGTTCTGCTCCTGGGCGTTTCTTTTGTGCCAAGTTTAAAAGCTCATGCAGTTTGGCTCTGGCTTTGTGTGTATCTGTTCCGTATAAAAAGTAAATCATGGGTAGATTATATTCTTATTTTTATATAAACGAAATGGGCCGGTTCTACCGGCCCACGTCCTCCTTAGCGGAGCTCTTTTGTGGTGTTCCCACCACAACACCTGCAGGTCTCTACTGGTTCTTGAGAGAGGCCATACAGGCGACACTGGACTCCACTCTTGAGGTAATTGTAACAGACCGAACATGACGTCTTGGTCATATGTCACCCCATCCTACTTACAATTATACTTGTATACCGTAAAAGATTTTGCTAGTTATCCACCTTTTTCACTTGCGGTTCCGCCCATCGATCAAGCTCAGCCCAATTGTCCCCCACAGAAACATCTGCCACACAAACCACATCATGTGTTTTCTTTGGATCAACAACACCCTCCATTATCTTTTTTATTTCTGGAGCCACAGAGTCAGTGATGTTTGTTTTTATTTCATAAACCAACTCATCATGGACTTGTAGCAAAAGCCGAACATCGTTATCTAGATCTTTTTGTTTTAGAAACTTATCAATCTCTATCATGGCTATTTTTATAATATCTGCTTCTGTTCCTTGTATCGGTGCGTTGATAGCCATACGTTCAGCAGAAGCCCTCATGAAAGGAAGCTTGGAATTTATTTCTGGGAAATATCTCCTGCGTCCAAAAAATGTCTCTGTGTACCCTCTCTGTGATGTTTCTCTTTTTACCTTTTCTAAATATTCTGCTAAACCAGAAAACTTGTTGAAATATCCATCTAGAAATTGTTGGGCTTCCTCTCTGTTTGTTCCAATATTTTTCTGCAAAGCAGTAACACCCATACCGTACATAACTCCAAAGTTTATTACTTTGGCTTTACTTCTCATTGCTTTGGTAACTTCGTTTGGTTCGACAGCAAAAACCTCACATGCAACTGCAGTGTGAACATCTAAACCGTTTTTAAATATTTCTATCAGTTTTTTATCGCCAGATAGAAAAGCAGCAATGCGAAGTTCTATCTGAGAATAATCAAAAGAAACTATTTTGTAACCTTTTTCAGCTATAAAAGATTTGCGAATTTCTCTCCCAAGTTCTGTTTTGTTTGGAATATTTTGCACACCTGGGTTCTGGCTTGCCATTCTCCCTGTTGCCGAACCTGCCTGCAGAAATTCTGGGTGTAGTCGGTTATTTCCATCGAGCAAAGTAGGAATAGTATCTATATATGTTCCCAAGAGCTTGGCCAACTCTCTGTATTCAAGTATGAGTTCAGCGATAGGATGCTCTTCTTTGAGTTTCTCTAGTTCTGATTCTTTGGTTGAAAACCCTCCACTAGCATTTTTCTTTTGATTTTTCGGTTTCAATCCCATTTTCACAAAAAGCATTTCCCCCAACTGTTTTGGTGAGTTTATGTTGAACTCTTCTCCAACAATTTTCCAGATTTTCTTTTCAAGCAGAGAAAGCTCTGTGTGATATTTCTTACCTAGATCAAGTAGTCTTTCTTTGTCTATTTTTACACCAACCTCCCCCATTCTTTTTACTATTGGCATCAGTGGTTTCTCTATTTTATCCAAAACAAAAGACAGGTCCTGATCTTTGACTATTTTTTCAAGAACTTTTCTTGCGTCACTGATATTGTTTGTTCGAGTATAGGATAAAATATCATCCAAACTTGGATTTGTTTTGTTGGAATCAACAACCCACAGGATAAGTCCAACCTCTCGGATTTCTTCTGGATCAGCCGTCGCCACAACCTCCTCTGCTAGATCTAGTGACAATGCCTCAGCCACCTTTGTCCCCAAAGATCTAAACTCGAACTGAACAAAAAGATCTTGGACTTTTTTCATATCTATATCCTCTCTCCACACCTTATCTGGAACAGTAAAATGTATAGGAGCATCTCGTCTTATTGTCGCCAACATTTTAGAGAACAAGGCTTCTTCTTCTCCGTTTTTTAAAAGTTCTATAATTCTTTTCTTTATACCAGCCTTTTCAAAAGATTTTTCATCTTTTTTTAGTTTTTTATATATATCTTCAATAGTTCCAAATTTAACTATGAGCTCCTCAGCTGTTTTTTCTCCTATGCCTTTTATACCGATAATGTTGTCAGAAGGGTCACCTCGAAGACCTTTGTAATCAGTCAAAAACTTTGGACCAAAACCAAATCTTTCTTTGACCGCATCTTCGTTGTATATAATAGTATCTTTTATACCCTTCTTTAAAGTATAAACTCGGACTTTGTCGTCATCTATGAGTTGCATAGTATCCATATCACCGGAGGCAATAATAATATCCATATCTTTATCTTTCTTTAGATTTTCTACTATTGTTCCCAGCATGTCGTCAGCCTCAAATCCCGGAGAAGAATACACTGGAATATTCATCGCTTTAAAAACATCTAGAGCTCTGTCGAACTGTGCTACTAGAGCCTCATCAGTTTTTTTGCGACCGTCTTTGTATCCATCATAAACATCATGACGCATAGTGGGACCCTCTAGATCGTTGCAAGCAACTATGTAGTCTGGCTTCAAATCCTTTGCCAGTTTTATAAGAAAAGTACAAAGACCATACAAAGCCCCAGTCGGCTCACCTTTACTTGATTCGAATTCAGGAAGAGCATGATAAGCCCTGTGCAATATAGCGTGCACATCTAGTAGAACTAAAGTTTTTTTGGATTTTGATTTTGGCATTTAAGTAAACACTGTTGAATCAAAATCTCTTACTCATCCACAACTTTTTTCATTACCAGAATATTTTGCTGGTGCAAAATTTCTTTCTACTCACCTCTTCACGGGTTCCGTAGACAATGAAAAAAGTTGTGGACTCGACGAGATTTTTAACTCAACGGACTTTCTTATTATAACACCTCCTAAACCTCCACTTCTATCTCCCTAGAATTAGGGTCGTCCAGCCCTCTCAAGCTTATTTTTATATGCTCTGGCATTATATTTTCAACCCTTTCTGGCCATTCTATTAGAATTAAGTTATTTGGATCTGCTGTGATTTCGTTCCAGCCAAGTTTTACCAATTCGTCACCACCCTCTAGTCTGTAGGCGTCGATATGTATGAGATGTGTAAATTCTTGGTTTGTTAATTCGTATATTTTTTCTATAACAAATGTCGGGCTAGTTACTGTATCAGAAACTCCCAAAGTTTTTGCGACCGACTGAGTAAAAGTTGTTTTACCTGCTCCCAAGTTACCATACAGACCTACAACAACCGCTCTATCAGAATACGGAGAAAGAGATTCAACGAAACTCTCGGCAACTTTTTGCATTTCCTCTAAACTATTAGTTTTATAAATCATAATTTAAATCTATATTAACACTTTTTAGACACAAAAAAAGTCGCCATTGGCGACTTGTACCGCGGTAGTACTATTACTACCGCGGAGTGCAAAGAACTTGTTACCTGATCTCCCAGTCTAATGCCTCGTGGCGGTAGTTGTTGTTCCAAGAACCTCTCTGGTTGGCGTTATAGTTCACCAATGTAAAACTGAATGGTGAACCAACGATGTTTCCCCTGGAATCCTTGGCGGTCAGTGTTCCGCTCAGGTATGGAGTTAGGAATGCATCCGCATCCTTCAGGACAAAAGACAGGGTCAGTGATCCACCGGCACAGAGGTTTTCCACAGCAACCCCGAGAGACCTGAAGGACGTCTCGATATTGCTGACAGAAAAGTTTCTTGTGTTGTGTACCCTAATGGTGACTTGCCCCAACATCTTCTTGTTCGGACGAGCTTGCGTCGCCGCCGGATTCACGAACATGGTGTCTGGATCACAACCCTCGATGTTGGCGCGCACAAGAGAGTCGACCAGGTTCTGGTCAGACCTCTCTCTAGCCTTCAGATCCTTTCGAACCTTGGCTCTTGCCTCCCTACGTTCGGGAGTGTCGAGTTCGTTCACGATCTCGAGGGTATTCTTCTGTTCATCCTCGAGCTTCAGTATCTCCGCTCGAGTTGACACCATTTCTTCCACGATCTGCGGGGTCTTCTCCGCAGACGTCATCGAGTTCAGAATGTCGTACTGCTCTCGCAGTACCTCGAGTCGGGTTTGAATCCGACCCAGGAGCGCAGTGGCCGTAGCCACCACCTGAGCCGCCTCCTCGGCAGTCAGCTTCTTTGGTCCAGCGTAAGCCGAACCATTGAAATTGAAAAATGACGCGAGGACGACCAGCACGAACAGTCTTGTCAAATTGGCCATGATGGCCTCCTTTCTACCTAGAATTATACACCCTTTCATTGTTTTTGTCAAGCTTTTATATATCCCCAAAAAAGGCCTCATTTGGCCGTGTTATTGTGTTAGAATACTAAGCATGACAGTTCACTTTGACGAAGATAAACAAAATAAAAGACTCGACGATCTCCGAAAAAAAGAGGAGGAAGACCTGACATCGGCCATGTCTCACAAATACGGTATTCCCTATCTCGACCTCAATGTTACGCCGATCAACATTGATTCTTTGAGACTTATAACAGAAACTGAAAGTAAAGAAGCAGAAGTGGCTATTTTTGATGAGCTAAATAAAACAGTAAGCGTCGGTGTTCTGTCTCCTCAAAATCCAAAAACTTTGGAAGCTGTGAACAAGCTCAAAGGAAAAGGATATTCTGTAGATATGTTTATGGTGTCTCACGCCAGCCTGAGAAAAGTTTGGGATAGGTACAAAGACCTATCCTACTCTTTTGAAACAAAGTCTGGAGCACTCGATATATCGAACGAACAAATAACAGAATTTCTTTCACAACTACACACCATAACAGATGTGCAGAAACTGATAGAAGAAGTTTTGAAAATGAAAAAAAGCTATCGTATTTCCAGAATCATGGAAATAATTCTAGCTGGAGCAATAAACACGAACGCTTCTGATATTCACCTTGAACCAGAAGCTGAGTACGTACGACTTCGTTACCGACTAGACGGTATGCTAACTGATATTTTGGAATTTGATTTGGATACATACAAACTACTCCTCTCTCGTATAAAACTAGTTTCCAATTTGAAGTTAAATATAAACGAAGCTCAAGACGGTCGTTTCAGTATAAAAATAAACAAAGATGAAATAGAAATCCGAACATCTCTTCTGCCTGGAGCAGTCACAGAATCTGTGGTTTTGAGAGTTCTAAATCCCAACGCCATATCTGTACCTCTAGAGGACTTGGGCATACATCCAAAACTTTTAAAAATAATCCTGCGAGAGCTGAACAAGCCGAACGGAATGCTCCTAAACACTGGACCAACAGGTTCTGGAAAAACAACAACTCTGTATGCATTTCTCAAAAAAATCCACACTCCAGAAGTTAAAATCATAACCATAGAAGATCCTATTGAATACCATTTGCCAGGAATAGTTCAGACTCAAACTGACGAAAAGAAAAAATACACTTTCGTCGAGGGTCTACATAGTGCACTCCGACAAGATCCAGATGTGATAATGATCGGTGAAATTCGTGATGAAGAAACTGCGGGTATAGCAGTGAACTCTGCTCTGACCGGACACTTGGTGTTCTCTACCCTCCACACCAACAATGCAGCAGGAACTTTTGCTAGGTTGGTTGATCTAAAAGTTAATCCAAAAATCATCCCTTCTGCGGTAAACATGGCTATGGCACAAAGACTAGTTAGAAAGCTTTGTCCGGATTGCAAAAAACAGATCCCGCTTCAAGGTGAGGACCGGGAACTAATAATGAAAGTAGTAGAAGGAATACGTGACAAATCATATCTAGATGGAATAGACCAGGAACATATTTGGCAACCAGTCGGCTGTGACAAATGCAACCAGATAGGTTACAGAGGAAGAGTCGGTATTTATGAAGGAATACTGATAGATGAAAACATAGAAAACTTGATAATGGAAAATCCTAGTGAGAGAGAGGTGAAAAAAGTAGCCAAAAATCAAAATCTTTTGGATATAACAGAAGACGGAGTGATAAAAATACTATCTGGAATAACAACAATCGATGAACTCCGTAGAGTTGTGGACTTGGATATAAGCTAATTTGAAAAAATCAAGGCAAAACTTATTTGCCACTGGAAATTTTTGAGGTTCTAATAGTAAAAATGCTTGCGAAAAACGATAAGAAAACTATACTAGAGGGTAGAGATTTTTGGAAAAGAAAAAGTTCCAAGGCATAAATCTCTAAGCAACACTTTTAATGATCAACATAAAAAGCTAAATATTTCGCAAAGGATAATTCCAGAATATTACACAAGGTAATACCCAGAATGTCCTCGCTGAAAGACTCGTAAACGTAAACGCTTAGTTGCTTAGAGATTTATATTTTGGAACAATCCGAGACCAGCTATAGTAGCAGGTATGTTCTCTGTTTTCAAGGTTTTTTCTCTACTCTCTACAGTCTATCATGAAACAGTTTTGTTGTCAAGTACCCTATCTGAGGGCCTTGCTATGATACAATATTTAAAATCATGAAAAAACACTCTGAAAAAGACGAAAATAAAGACAACCTGTTCTTGGACAATACTCTGAGACCAGCCAAGTGGGATGAATATATAGGTCAAAATAGCATAAAAAAGAACCTGCATATATTGCTTACTGCAGCAAAAGAGAGAAACCACCCACCAGAACACATACTGTTCTACGGACCGCCAGGCCTAGGTAAAACGACTCTAGCCCATCTCATCGCCAAAGAAACTGGTTCGCAAATGAAAGTGACTTCTGGACCAGCTATCGAAAAGGTGGGAGACCTCGCTTCCATACTAACCAACCTATCGGCTGGCGACATATTGTTTATAGACGAGATACACAGACTAAACAAAACCATTGAGGAAGTCCTGTACCCAGCCATGGAATCAGGCTCGTTGGATATTATTATTGGCAAGGGTCCTAGTGCTCGCACAATACAACTAGAACTGCCACCGTTTACTCTTATTGGAGCAACTACTCGTATAGCCATGATATCTTCCCCACTACGATCTAGATTTTCTGGTGGAATTTTCAAACTAGAGTTCTACACAAACAACGAAATCCAGAGAATAATAGAAAGATCATCAAAAATTCTCGGAATCGAGTTGGACCAAAACGCTGGAGAAGAAATAGCGAAACGGAGCAGATATACACCGAGAACTGCAAATTATTTTCTAAAACGATGTCGCGACTTTGCGCAGGTGCACAAAACTGAACTAACAAAACAGTCTGTAGATGAAGCTTTGAAACTTTTGGGTATAGATCAAGTCGGACTTTCCCCTTCTGACAGAGACATAATGCATACCATAATAAATAAATTTGCTGGAGGTCCTGTGGGACTCAATACTCTTTCTGCAGCACTTGGCGAAGAACAAGCAACAATAGAAGAATTTAACGAACCATACCTTATACAGCTTGGATTTCTAGATAGGACACCCAGAGGAAGAGTTGTTACGACTTCTGGTTATGAACATTTGGGACTGAATCCTCCTACTCTCATATAATTTTGATACAAAAAAACCACCGAGATCTTAGTGCCTATAAATAGGTAGAAAATCCGATGATGTGTTACGGCCGAGGGGTTTGAAGTCCCCCTCGGACCGATGACCGCTCAGGTCCGGCGTGGACCTACTGGGTCTCCTTGCCGATCGTGTCGCTGTTCTGCCGCAGGCTCTCGTCCGCGCCGCCGGTGCCGTTCCACGTCCACATGTTCGTCCGGGTCGTGCCCTGATTCTCGTTCTGCGTCCAGTGTCTCATGCGCTTCTCCTTGTGCAGGTTCGCGTGTGGTCTCTGACCGATTAGTGTACATCGGCCCGAGGACCGTTCTTCCTAAGAATATTACTATGAGAAAAATAATGCAAGTTATTTTTCTACTCACATATCCACAACCAAAAACCCCACGGTCCGCCTTGCTTCCCTATTCTTTATTCTGTATTCTATCCTGTATGAGTGGTCACAATAAATGGTCTAAAATAAAAAGACAGAAAGAAAAAACTGATGGTCAAAAATCAAAAATTTTTGGCAAAATGGTTCGGCTAGTTACGGTTGAAGCAAAAAAAGCTGGGGGCAACATATCATCTCCTGGACTAAAGGCGGCTATAGAAAAAGCCAAATCAATGAATGTTCCGAACGACAACATCGAACGAGCAATCAAAAAATTCTCTGAAGGTGGAAACGAAGAAATAATATTTTACGAGGCATATGGGCCAGGTGGATGTGCAATGATAATAGAATGCCTAACAGATAACAAAAACAGAGCAAACCAAGCAGTGAAAACCATCCTTGCAAAAAACGACTTGGCTATGGCTGGAGTTGGTAGTGCCTCTTGGGCTTTTACACACAATCCAGGAGAGGACTGGATACCAACATCAACTATCCCCTTATCAGAAGAAGACGGAGAAAAACTTGGAAACCTAATTGATGAGTTGGAGGAAAGTGATGATGTTCAAGAGATTTATACTAACGCAGAATAATATTTTATGGGACCTTGCACAGGAAATTAGAAAACAACGACGAACGAGAAGAAGACTGGAGCACTGT
>CAZKFS010000025.1:0-10982 GCA_964552275.1 uncultured Candidatus Saccharibacteria bacterium
TCGGTAACAGGGAGTAAGTCGTAACAAGGCACGGCTAGCGGAAGCTGGTCGTGGATTAATTCAATTTGAAATCTTCTGCCGTTGAGGCAGAATAAGTCTTCTCTCTTTGAGAGAAGAATGTGCGTCGATATTGTGAGTCCCTGTTTGCCAGACTTAAGGGCAAGCAAGGATTTACAATGGACAATTACTGTCGTCCTAAAACAGTATGACTATTGGAAAGACAATATGAACGGAACAAAATAAAGAATGATATATCAAAAATACCGCCTGTTTGGGCGGTATTTTTGATATACTTGACATTTTCATATCAATTATGTTATAATTCAAGGGGTATTCGTAGTGCGCAATAAAGCGCAAAAAATGGAGTTCATTACGATGTATTATCGCAAGTTGTCGTTCATCGCCATGGCCTTGTCGTTTTTCGTGTCAGTGAAAGTGTATAGCGGGGTGGAGAAGTATGCCCAGGCTGGACACTTCCCATGGGTGGAAGTGTCCATATCGTTTGGACTTGTTGTCTTGTCGGTCGTTTTCCTCGCCTTGGACGGGCAGAGGATCAACAAGTACGGTTACAGGAAACCGCGTGAGTAACTTTGTTGCCTGCGTGGATTTAGGTGGGGTGTTGCGTATTGTGCGCGCCCCCACTTTTTTATATACAAAATATAAAATTTCTGCTATATTCTGGGGATAATTCTGTTTATAGTACGCGTAAGTTTTTGTTGGCTAGAGTGAGGTTGGGTCGGGCCCCAACCGCAAGGCCGGAACGCGATGGCGTGAGGCGGGGTCGCAAAATTTTTCAACAGAAAAATATTTGTGATCTCGACTGACTCCTTACAGGAGCGGTATACCTTTTGGATCTTTTTCAGAAGAATAATAATAATTTGCTTTGTGCGCGCATAGCTCAGTTGGCTAGAGCGCTCGACTGATACTCGTGAGGTCCCAGGTTCGAATCCTGGTGCGCGCACAAAGCACGATAAATTATTCTTCTGAAAAAGATCTCAAAAGGTCTTGCGAAAGTGTACAACACTTTCTCACTCGTGAGGTCCCAGGTTCGAATCCTGGTGCGCGCACTTTGAACAGAATTATCACTCAACTTTATTGTTGGGAGTTTTATACATTTTATATTTACAATCAATGCAAACAAAGATTACTAAAGTTATTGGAAGAGAAATTTTGGATTCAAGAGGAAATCCAACAGTAGAAGTAGATTTGTTTTTAAACGATGGATCTTTTGGGAGAGCTGCAGTTCCTTCAGGGGCTTCCACAGGGAGTCATGAGGCTTGTGAGTTGCGTGACGGTGACAAAAAAAGATATGGGGGAAAAGGGGTTTTAAAAGCTGTAAACAATGTTAATACAGTTATACAAAAGTCACTCAAGGGAAAAGTTTTTACACAAAAAACAATCGATGATTTGCTTATTAAGTTGGACGGCACACAAAACAAAACTAAACTTGGCGCGAACGCTATTTTGGGAGTTTCTATGGCTTTTGCAAAAGCACAAGCAGTGTCAGAGAAAAAGCCACTATGGAAATATTTTAAAGATATTTCAAAAACAAAAAATATTTTGATGCCTGTTCCAATGATGAATATATTGAACGGAGGAGCACACGCAGAAAACTCTACAGATCTACAAGAGTTTATGATCATGCCGGTCGGAGCAAAATCTTTCGGACAAGCACTACAATGGGGTTCTGAAATTTTTCATGAACTTAAGAAAATTTTGAAATCTAGAAAATTGAATACAACCGTGGGTGACGAAGGAGGTTACGCTCCAACTCTTTCAAGTAATGAAGCAGCTATCGAAGTTATTTTGGAAGCCGTTAAAAATGCTGGTTATAAAGCGGGGGCTCAAATAGGTATTGCTATAGATGCTGCAGCAAGTGAGTTTTATAAAGACGGTAAATATGTTTTAAAAACAGAAGGAAAAACATTTACAAGCGAGCAAATGGTTTTTTTCTATGTAGATTGGGTTAAAAAATATCCTATAGTTTCTATTGAGGATGGACTTTCCGAAGATGATTGGGAAGGTTACAAGTTGATGACAAAAACTCTTGGAAATAAAATTCAAATAGTTGGAGATGATTTGTTTGTGACAAATATATCTAGACTAAAAATGGGAATTGATGGAAAGGCCGGAAACTCAATCCTTATCAAACTAAACCAGATCGGTACGGTAACAGAGACTATAGATGCAATACAAATGGCAAGAAGTGCAGGATTTAACTCTATTATTTCTCACAGATCTGGGGAAACAGAAGACTCAACTATCGCTGATTTTGCTGTTGGTCTAGGAGCAGGACAAATAAAAACAGGTTCACTTTGTAGATCTGACCGTGTTGCCAAATATAATCAATTATTGAGGGTTGAAGAAACACTTGGTAAAAAAGTAGCATTTTTAGGAAAAGATACTTTTAAAATAAATAAAAAATAAAAATATGGCAAAACTATTTTTAGTAAGACATGGCAAAAGCACATGGAATGCCACAGGTCAGTGGACAGGAAAGACTGATATTGATCTGGCGCCAGAAGGATATATAGAGGCACTGAAAGCTGGAGAGGCGTTGAAAGGCCACAAGATCGATAAGGTATATGTTTCTGAGCTAAAGAGAACACATCAGACGTTTGATAAAATAAACGAAATTTGTGGACCACTAGGACTTACTTGTGTAGTCGACAAAGCACTGAGCGAAAGAGATTACGGTATTCATACAGGAAAGAATAAATGGCAGGTCAAAGAAGAAGTCGGAGAAGAAGAATTTCAAAATATTCGTCGAGGTTGGGATGTGAAAATTCCACAAGGTGAAACTTTAAAAGATGTATACACAAGAGTCGTTCCTTATTATGAAGAGAATATCAAAAAGGATTTGAAGGAGGGGAAAAATGTTTTGGTTGTTGCTCACGGAAACACTTTGAGAGCACTGGTGAAGCATTTGGAAAATCTAGATGAGAATCAAGTTTGTGACGTAGAGCTCGCAACAGGAGAGGTTCATTGTTATGACGTGGATAGTGCCGGAACAGCAGAATCACAAGGGGTTTTAGGAGAAAAGAGGGAAAATACAGTTTAATAAAATAAAAAATCAAAAATGAAAAAAACAAAAATAGTTGCAACGATAGGTCCAGCTACAGAAACTGTAGAAAAGTTAGAGAAACTTTTGAATGCTGGCATGAACGTTATGAGGTTGAATTTTTCTCATGGTGATTTTTCTGAACACCAAGTTAGAGTAGATAACCTTCAAAAAGTTTTGAAAAAAACAAATAAGGTTGTTGCTATATTGCAAGATCTAGGTGGACCAAAGATTCGTATCGGGAATTTTAAAACAGAATCAGTTAACTTGAAGATTGGTCAAACTTTTACTCTTACCACAGAAGATATTGTTGGGGATGAGAATATTGTTTCTGTAAATT
Source organism: uncultured Candidatus Saccharibacteria bacterium (assembly GCA_964552275.1). Lineage (GTDB taxonomy): Bacteria > Patescibacteriota > Minisyncoccia > Phycocordibacterales > DATDWN01 > C7867-006. The sequence goes on from CAZKFS010000025.1 coordinate 3,402, forward strand.
ATCCATTGCTTCCAAAAGAAGTTGAAAAAGGTCATATTATTTTCTTGCATGATGGTAAGAAAAAACTTGAAGTAACAGAAGTAAAAGGTAATAAAGTTGTTTGTAAAGTTTTGGTTGGTGGAGATATAAAGGGTAGGAGAGGAGTTAACCTTCCTGATTCTAATTTATCTATAAAATCTCTAACAAATAAAGATCTAAAGGATTTGGAGTTTGGTATAAAAAACAAGGTGGATTATATTGCTCTTTCCTTTGTTAGACGTCCTTCAGATATTATCGAGCTCAGAGAAATACTTAACAAAAGAAAATCTGATGCCGGAATAATAGCCAAGATAGAGACACCTCAAGCTATAGCAAATATAGATGAGATAATAAGTCTTGTGGATGGAATAATGATAGCAAGAGGGGACTTGGCTATCGAAGTGCCTTTTGAAAAAGTTCCTAGTTATCAAAAGATGATTATAAGAAAATGTAATGAATTGGGTAAACCAGTTATCACTGCTACTCAAATGTTGGAATCAATGATCAAGTCTCCAGTTGCTACTCGAGCTGAAGTCTCAGACGTTGCCAACGCTATTTTGGATGGTACAGATGCGATAATGCTTTCTGAGGAGACAACTCTAGGTGACTACCCAGTAGAAGCAGTTACGGTTATGAGTAGAATAGCACTAGAGGTTGAGGGTAACTATCCAGAAAGAACATTCAAGAAAATAATGAGAGGTATTGGTAGAAATGGTGATACAAAAGTTTATGATTCAGTAGCTAGTTCTGTTGTGAAAACAGCTCATGATGTGGGATCAAAACTTATTGTTGCTCTCACGGATTCAGGTTTTACTGCCAGAATTGTTTCTAGACATAAACCAAATTCACATATACTAGCAGTAACTTCAAACAGTAGAACAGCCAACAAATTAAGTCTTGTTTTTGGGTGTGACACTTTAGTGGCCCCAAAATATTCAGTAATAGATGATGTATTCAAGATTGTTAAGGAGCATTGTATAAAATCAAAACTTGTCAAAAAAGGAGACAAAATTGTGATAGCAGCGGGAGTTCCTTTTAACAAAGGTTCTAAGACAAATATGTTGGTTGTTCAAACAGTCTAATTTTGATAAAAATCCCACTGGATGTATAATTCACATTAATAAAATAATGGTAATAAATCGTAGATCAACATTTTTTCTAGGAGTTTTTATCTTTCTCATTCCATTTTTTGGAGTGCCATCTTTTTGGAAGACAGTATTCATAATTTTCTCTGGAGTATTGTTAGTTTTACTGTCGATTAGGGTATCATTACCTAAAAAAAGCATAAGAATCAGTAAACCAAAGAAAGAAATAGTAAACCCAGTTGTTGTAGAAGAAGTGGTTCAAGAGCAAGTTATAATTCCTGAACCAGAAGTTATTTTGCCAATAGTCGAACCTCAAAAACCAAAAACTCGAAGACGAAAATCCAGCACATCGACATCTATTAAATAAAAATGCCAAACTTTATTAAAAAAAATAAAGAAATATCATTTATACTTTTTTTAATTATTTCTGCGGTTATGTTTTTTATCCTTCTTCCAAAAGTACTCAGTAATCACTACGTTTCTATCTATAGTGAAGATTTTGTACAAGATAATGTATCCACTAGCACTGAAGAAATTGTTTTTGTTCCATCCTATGTGTCCACTCCAGATCCTTTGAAGGGAATATATATGACTAGTTGGATAGCTGGAACCCCAGAACTTAGGGATAAATTAGTTAAAATCATAGAGGAAACAGAGATAAATTCTGTTGTTATTGATATAAAAGACTACACGGGCAAAATAGTTTTCCCTATTATAGATAATCCTGAGCTAAAATCTTTTGGTTCTGAAGAAGTCAGAATAAATGATTTACAAAGTTTTGTCGAAGATCTTCATAAAAAAGGAATATATGTTATAGGACGAATAGCAGTTTTCCAGGATGCTTATTTTGTAAAACACAGACCAGACTTGGCTGTAAAAAATAAAGCAGGGAATTCAGTTTGGAAAGACAGAAAAGGTATTTCATGGATTGACGCTGGTTCACAGGAGTACTGGGATTACATAGTTTTACTATCAAAAGAAGTTCGAAAAATAGGTTTTGATGAAATAAACTTTGACTACATACGTTTTCCATCCGATGGAAATATGACAGATATTTCTTTTCCATTTAGTTCAACAACTCCGAAACATGTGGTTATGAAAGAGTTTTTTGCTTATCTCGATAAGGAGCTTGAGGGAACAGAGATCACTACTTCAGCAGATCTTTTTGGTATGGTGACTACTGCTACAGATGATATGGGCATTGGACAGCTTTTGGAAGATGCGCTCCCACATTTTGATTACATTATGCCGATGGTTTATCCGTCACATTATCCAACTTCTTTTATGAATCTTAAAGAACCAGAAGCGCATCCATATGAAGTTATAAAATTTACTATGCAATCTGCCATAGACAGATCAATAAAAGCCAGCACAACGCCTAATAAATTGAGGCCTTGGCTCCAGGATTTTGGTTTAAGAATGAAATATGGACCAGAAGAGGTTCGTGCTCAGATAAAGGCAACCAACGATATAGGGTTGTCTTCCTGGATTCTCTGGTCTGCTTCAAACAAATATACTGTAGGAGCTTTAAATAAAGAAGACATATAGGTTGCTTTCTTTTAAAAAACAGGTGAGGTACAATTAATCTCATAACAATTAATTTTAATTATTACTTCATGAAATTTAATAATAAAGGTTTTACATTAATCGAACTCCTAGTGGTTATCGCCATAATAGGTATTCTTTCTTCTGTTGTTCTAGCTTCTCTTAACAAGGCAAGAGACAAGGGTGCAGATGCTGCTGTAAAAGCGGATTTGAAAGGGGTGACTTCTCAGGCGGCTATTTTTGAAGATGACAATGGTTCTTACACTGGTATTTGTTTGGATGATAAGGTTATTGCAGCGGTTGAAGCGGCCGGACAGGCTGGATCTGGTGACCCCTTACTAGGGGAATGCGAGGAGTCTGCAGCACAATGGGCAGTAGCCGCACCGCTTAAAGTTTTAGATCAATATGATCCTTTGGCTCCATCAGGACAGGATTACTGGTGTGTGGATTATACAGGTGCTAGTAAAGTTATTGATGACTCCTTAGCTGGTGCAACTGTTTGCCCTTAGTAAGTAAATTTAGATTATTCTTAAATAAAACAGACTTCTATGGAGTCTGTTTTATTTAATTTTGTGTTATAATTTGTTTTATATGGATCCTAATCATGTTACATATTTTGCCGAAACAGATGCCCGAAATAAAAAGATCAGATTTGGTATTAAGGCAAAAGACCGTTTAAAACATTTGTATGTTATAGGTAAGACAGGGATGGGTAAGTCTACTCTTTTGGAGAATATGGCCATTCAAGACATACAGAACGGCAACGGTCTTGCTGTTATTGATCCTCATGGAAGTATGGCCGACAAACTTTTGGATTATATCCCAGAGAGCAGAGTCAAAGATGTATTGTATTTTGCTCCTTTTGATATGGAATACCCAGTGTCTTTCAATGTTATGGAGGACATAGGTGTAGACAAGAGACACCTAGTGGTAAACGGTTTGATGTCTACTTTTGAGAAAATTTGGGTGGATGCATGGTCTGCACGTATGGCGTATATTTTAAACAATACGCTCTTGGCTCTACTTGAGTATCCAGGGGCGACTTTGTTGGGTGTTAACAGAATGCTTTCTGACAAGGAATATAGAAAAAAAGTTGTAGCAAACATACAAGATACTTCAGTAAAGGCTTTTTGGGTTGATGAGTTTGGTAAATGGACAGAAAAATTTATTGCAGAAGCCATACCAGCAATCCAAAATAAAGTCGGTCAATTTACATCAAATCCTTTGGTTAGAAATCTATTGGGTCAACCAAAATCCACTTTTGATATAAGACAGATGATGGATGAAAAGAAAATCCTTATAATAAACTTATCAAAGGGTAGAGTGGGTGAAGGTAATGCAAATCTTCTTGGATCAATGCTTATCACAAAGATTTATCTTGCTGCTATGTCGCGCGCAGACAAAAGTGAGGCAGAGTTGTCAAAACTTCCAAATTTTTATCTTTATGTGGATGAGTTTCAATCTTTTGCCAACAAATCATTTGCAGATATTTTATCAGAAGCCAGAAAATATAAATTAAATTTAACTATAGCTCATCAATACATTGAACAAATGGAAGAAGAGGTTAGGGATGCGGTTTTTGGTAACGTGGGAACCATGATTTCTTTTAGAGTTGGTGCTTTCGATGCCGAAGTTTTGGAAAAAGAATTTGCTCCAACATTTACTGCTGAAGACATGGTTAACCTTGGATTTGCTCAAATATATTTAAAACTGATGATAGACGGGGTTAGTTCACAGCCTTTTTCTGCAACCACTATGCCTCCAATAGCTAAACCCGAAATAAGTTTTAAAGACGTTGTTATTAATAGTTCGAGAGAGCAGTTTGCTCGACCTAGATCTGTTGTTGAAAAAGAAATATTGGATTGGCATATGTCTGGTTCAGAAACACAAAACCAGTCAAATAATAACCACTCAAACAATTATACAAATCAACAAAATAATCATCAGAATAATTACCGCCCAGACAAAACTCCAACGTATTCTGGAGTAGAAAATAGAAGCGAAACTCATAGGACTCCAGATGTTTCAAAAGACAAACCAAAAATTGATGAAAACAAAGAAGCGTTTCTTAAGGCCGCTGAGGAATTAAAGAAGAAAAATTTGATGAGTGAGCCGGTTATCGAGACACAAAAAGAAGTAGTAGTTTCTTTGTCTGCCTTGGCTCAGATAAAAGAAAACAAAAAAACACCCACAAAAGAAAATATCTCCAATCTAAAGAGTGCCTTGGCTAGTTTGTTGACTACACCAAAAGACGTCACAAAAGATATTGAAGATAAAAAACATATTCAAAAGGATGTAAAAGAGGAGAAAAAACAAACAACAGAAAAAGCCTCAGAAAATGTAAAGTCACCTAATTCAAAGAATGAGATTCCAGAAAAGGTGTTGAGAGACCTACTCAGTATGGATGATAAATAACATGCATCAAAATAAAAAGAAAATTCTGATTTTCTCAACCGCCTACCATCCTTTTGTTGGTGGTGCAGAAGTTGCTATAAAAGAGATAACAGATAGACTGAGTAATAATTTTGATTTTGATCTTATAACAGCAAAACTCCAAAAAGGATTACCGAGTTTTGAAAAAATAGGATCAGTAAATATTTACAGAGTAGGTTCAGGCAATACTTTTTTTGATAAAATGTTTCTACCTTTTAGGGGAGCAGTTTTGGCTTGGAGATTAAATAAAAACCGAAAGTACGTTTGTTTGTGGGCGATGATGGCTTCTTTTTCAAGTGGGGCAGGATATATTTTTAATATATTTAGAAAAGTTCTTGGGAAGGGCAGAGTTCCAATAATTTTAACTTTACAAGAAGGGGATTCAGAAGATTATTTAAAATATAAATGGGCTGGAATGATAGATTTGTCATGGAGACTTGCTCTGTGGCAAACAGATTTTCTAACGGCAATCAGTAACTTTTTATTAAATAGAGCAAAAAGAAGAGGTTTTAAAGGCGACAGTGCTCTTATTCCAAACGGTGTGAATCTAGAACTTTTTTCGAAAGCTGTTGATCAAGACACAAAAGATAAATTAAAAGTTGCTTTAAATAAAAAAGAAGATGATATCTTTCTGGTAACTACAAGTCGCCTAACTCACAAAAATGCAGTAGATGACGTTATATCATCTCTTGTCAGTTTGCCAAATAACATTAGTTTTGTGGTTATTGGTATTGGAGATGAGGGTCCAAAACTTCAAAAACAAGTCCACGACTTAGGTTTGGAAGAGAGGGTTAAGTTTTTAGGTTTTGTAGATTATCCAGAAATACCCAAATATCTTTCTGTTTGTGATATTTTTATCAGACCAAGCAGATCAGAAGGTTTTGGTAATTCTTTTATAGAGGCTATGGCAGCTGGTCTGCCTATTATAGCCACTCCAGTTGGCGGTATAGTTGATTTTATTGATGACAAGGAGACGGGATTATTTTGTTCAGCAGACAATCCTCAGAGCATAGTAATTGCTGTGAAAACTATATTGGCAGATAGTAACCTTAGATCAAAAATAACCAAAAAAGCCTTAGATAGAGCCGTAGAAAGATATGGATGGGATAGAATAAGTTTAGAAATGCAAGAGGTTTTTGATAAGTTATCAAAATAGTTATACTATGGATTTATGAATATATTAATCACAGGAGTAGCTGGGTTTATAGGGTCAAATTTTAGCAAGGAATTCAGAAATAAATTTCCAAAAGCCAATATTGTTGGAATAGATGATTTTTCTAGTGGACGCAGAGAAAATATAGATAAAAGCATGGTTTTTTATGAGGGAGGAATAGAGGACAGCGCCCTTTTGGAGAGAATATTTAAAAAGCATAAATTGGATTACGTTTTTCATTTTGCTGCAATACCAAGAGTTTCATACTCAGTAGAACATCCACTCAGAACAGCTCAAGTGAATATATGTGGCACAATAGCTTTGTTGGAGAAAGCAAAAAAATACAAGATAAAAAGGTTTATACTCTCATCCTCATCTTCTGTTTATGGAGGAGCAAAGAAACTCCCGACAAAAGAGTCTGAAAATTCTCCTGATCCAAAATCTCCATATGCTGCAGATAAATATGCAGATGAAATTTTTTGTAAAATATTTAGTGATTTGTTTGGTCTAGATACAGTGTGCCTACGTTACTTTAACGTTTTTGGCCCCGGTCAGTACGGTGACTCCGCATATTCCACAGTAGTTTCAGCTTGGCTTGAATCTATTTATTTCCCGAAAAATAAAAAAGCTTTTATAGAGGGTGATGGAAAACAATCTAGAGATTTTTGTTATGTAGATAATGTTGTTTCGGCGAATATAAAAGCGATGTTGTCAAAAAAAGATTTTAAAGGGCAGGCTTTTAATGTGGCCAATGGAGAAAGAACTGTAATAAATGACGTGAAAAAGATGATAGAAAAATATAGCAAAAAAAGTATCAACATGGAAAAAAGACCAGCTCGGGTGGGAGATGTTAAACACACTTATGCTGATATTTCTAAAGCGAAAAAGTGGTTTGGTTATAAACCATTAGTTAATTTTGAGGATGGACTAAAGAAGACAGTGGAATGGTTTGAGACAAGAAAAAAATAATTATGAAAATACTTATTACTACAGGTATATATCCTCCAAAAATCGGTGGTCCTTCTCAATACGCGAAAAATATGCTGGATTTATGGAGTAAAATGGGTCACAAAGTCACCGTTAAGACTTATGGAATTGAAAATTCATTACCGACTGGTATAAGGCATATATGGTTTTTCTTTAAAATATTACCAAGTCTATTAGCTTCAGATTTTATTTTTGCACTCGATACTTATAGTGTGGGTTTTCCTTCAGTGTTTGCATCTTTTATTTTTAGAAAAAAAATAATCATAAGAACTGGAGGGGATTTTCTTTGGGAAGGATATGTTGAGCGTACAGGGGATTTAGTTTTACTTCGTGATTTTTATAAAACTAGAATAAGTAGGT
>CAZKFS010000026.1:0-10976 GCA_964552275.1 uncultured Candidatus Saccharibacteria bacterium
GGCTCTGGAGTGAGGAAGATTGTTTTCTTGATTTCCGAGCATAGCAAAAGTCTAGCAAGACTTTATGCGTGTCTTGGAAACTTGTAGTGAGGGGTGTTTTAGAAAAGGGATTTTGTTAATAACTAAAGTGCACATCATTTTTTTTCATATATAATATAGTTATATAAAACTATGTTTTCTGATCCTGTAAAAAATATTGAACAATGTGGTATCCAAGCAGGTATGGATATTGCTGATCTAGGTAGTGGATCAGGATTTTACTCTATGGCTGCCGCAAAGGCACTCATATCTACTGGCAGGGTCTACGCTATAGATGCCCACAAGGAAATCCTGTCCAAACTAAAGAACAACGCTGCTCATGAAGGTGTCTATAACATCGAGGTGATTTGGGGCAACATCGAAAAAATAAACGGAACCAAACTCCGAGATTCTTCTGTGGATTTGGCCTTGCTTTGTAACGTTCTCTTTCAGGTCGAGGACAGAAGTAGCACAATAAAAGAAGCAAAAAGAATTTTGAAACCAAACGGTAGGGTTTTGGTTGTTGATTGGTCGGATTCTTTTGGTGGTATGGGTCCACAACCCAAAATGGTTATTAAAAAAGATAAAATCCAAGAACTTTTCCAAAAAGAAGGATTTCATCTTGATCGTGAGATAAGTGCCGGTAGTCATCACTATGGTATGATATACAAAAAATTATGAACAGTATGAGTCCTTTCAAAATCGCCCTGACTTCTGTATTTGCCGTTTGTATGGTGGTAGGAGTTTTCTTGTTCGCATTTTCTAAATATTCATCTTCGGAGGGCAAAGCTGACTTGCTTGTTTGGGGCACAGTGCCCGAAGTTGCTTTCAACAGTGCACTAAAAGCTTCATCTATCGCCCGAGGAAACATAATAAAAGTTTCTTATGTAATGAAAGATACGGCTACATTTGATACAGAATTTGTTGAGAGTCTGGCCGAAGGTAGGGGACCAGATATAGTTCTGTTGAGGGAAGATTTGATGTACAAACATAGAAACAAACTTTTCACTATTCCTTACAAGAGTTATCCAGAAGAAAATTTTAAAAATACTTTTATTGAACAAGGTGAGCTATTTTTGAGTGCCGAGGGGGTTACAGCTATACCTTTTATTGTTGATCCTATGGTTATGTATTGGAACAGAGATGTATTTTCCAATAACAATATTTCTCTACCACCTCAATACTGGGATCAGGTGGATTCCATGGTAGATAAAGTCACTCATCGCGATAACAATGCAAACATAATAAAAAGCGCCATTGCTTTCGGTGAATGGAGAAATGTAACAAATGCCAAAGAAATAATATCCATGCTCATGCTCCAAGCAGGAACTCCGATAGTCTCTAGAGACAACAAAGGCAAAGTCACTTCTTTTGTGAATTCACAATTCGACTATCCTGTATTACCGAGTCGATCCGCAGTTGATTTTTATGTAAAATTTTCAAACCCAACATCTCCGTCTTATACATGGAACAGGTCTCTACCAAGTTCACTCAACTTTTTCCTTTCTGGTGACCTAGCTATCTATATCGGTTTTGCTAGTGAAGTTTTTTCTATCCAACAAAAGAATTCAAATCTCAATTTTAACGTGACTTATGTTCCTCAGATTCGTGATACAGCAAGAAGGGTTGTTTTTGGACATATGTATGGGCTAGCTATGGTAAAACAATCCCAGCAGATTCAAGGAGCTTTCACAGCTATAAAGGCCCTAGTAGAGCCCAATTCGATAATGGCTCTGGAAGTCGCGACAAACCTGCCTCCAGTTCGAAGAGATTTACTAGCCAACAAACCCATAGAGGATTTTCGTTCTGTATTTTATAATTCAGCATTAATATCTCGTGGTTGGATAGATCCAAATCCAGCCGTAACTACAGAGGCTTTCCGTGATATGGTAGAATCTGTAACAAGTGGTAGAAGAAAAGTAACAGAAGCGCTGAACCGACTAGAAGAAGAAATAGGTTCTGCTATAAACTAACATGTTTTCAAAAATAAAATCAAAAGAAATATTTTTAATCCAAATTATTTTTTCGTTTTTTGTATTTCTTGTACCATTCATGGCTTTAGCTGATACTCCGGAGGCACCTGGTGGAGCAGTGGATGTTCAACCTGCAGGGGGAATAGTCTATGTTTGTACGAGTGGTGCTCCCGGTGACTGCAGATTCGAAGATCTCATAACGGCCGTAAAAAAGGTACTTAACTGGGGAACTATCTTTGCATTACAGTTTTCTGTTGTGGTTATTGCCTGGGCAGGTTTTACATACATGACTGCTGGCGATAGTGCGGGAGGAAGAGCCAAAGCCAACAAAATGCTCAAGTTTGTTGTTATAGGTATCATATTTATAATAGCAGCATGGCTTATAGTAACACTCATCCTAAATGCGCTGGGTGTCAATAACGTTGTTAACTTAGGATAATAAATAATTTTATGCACAAATTTAAAAAAACCTTGTTTCAATTAACATTTTTGTTAGTTTTGCCATTCATGGCTTTAGCTGATACACCACAAACCTCAAATCCTCCTATAAACATAAACATTCCGAACCCAACCAACGTCGGCAGTGACTTGATGTCAGTTTTGGTTGCATTGCTAAACAAAGTAGTCATGCCTATAGCCGCTATAGCTGTAGTTCTCTTTATCATATGGGCTGGTTTTTCTTTTCTCATGGCTCAAGGTAAACCCGAAGAAATCCGAAAAGCAAAGAATCAGTTGTTATGGGCCCTTATTGGAGCAGGAATTTTGCTAGGTGCCGCGGGTATATCCGCAGTGGTTGAAACTACAGTAAGAGAAGTAGTAAATCTACAATAATCAAAAAATGAAAGAAATAAAACAAATACCAAAAAGTATAATCTACCAGATACCCCTAGTTTTGCCTTTTGTGGCGAGAGCTCAGGACTTTTCTCTCACTCAAGCTGGGATGAATTTCAAAGGGATAGTCGACTATGTCATAAGCCTCATAGAGTTGTTGGTACCGATTCTTTCGGCCGGTGCCTTTGTTGTTTTCTTTTGGGGCTTGTCCAAGTTTATATTAAATTCTGGTAGTCCGGCAGAAGTTACAAAAGGCAAAAACTATATGTTCTGGGGTGTCTTGGCTTTGTTTGTACTAGTTTCAGCTAGAGCTATCATAAGCATCATAGCTTCAAATCTGGAGATAGGCGATACTGGAAATATTCCACAGTTATAATTTAAATAAAAATTAAAAACATGAAAAAAACAAACACAAATATAAAATTATCACTTTATTTAGCTACTTTTTTGACCCCAGTTTTAACCTTTGCTGCTTTGGAGGGGATTGAGGATTTTTTGATTTCATCACGAAAACTTCTAAACCTAACCATACCAGTTATCGTAGCTTTGGCTATTGTGTTTTTTCTTTGGGGTATGGGCCAGTTTATTTTAAACGACGCAGGTAACGAAAAAACTAGAGCAGACGGAAAACAAAAAATGCTTTGGGGTGTCATCGCTCTGTTTGTGATGATCTCTATTATGGGTATCATAGCTTGGGTGGGCAATACTCTAGATATACCTGTTGATCCAAGTGGTAACAATGTAAATCAGTATCGAGGTCCTGCTCCTTTTGGCGGAGATCTCAACGCATAGTCTTGTTTAAATAAAGCCTATTTTATCCACATAAAACTTGTTTTTGTGTCAATAATATAATATAATCTAGCGTATTAATCATTTAACAGAATCTCGATATTTTTCGAGATAATTAAGAAAAATATGAAAAAAATAGTTTATGGGTTATTAGCTTTCTCACCAGTTCTAGCATTTGCACAAGATGCAGGAGGAACAGTTAATAGACTGGATGCTTTGCTTGGAACATTAAGAAATTTTCTAAACAACGTTATTCCTGTTCTTATTGCTCTTGCAGTTATTTATTTTATCTGGGGACTTATTACATTCCTACGAGCATCTGGTGATCCAAAAGCTATCGAGGCTGGAAGAAGCCAAATGATCTGGGGTATCATAGCTATTGTTGTGATGGTATCTATCTTTGGTATAGTCGCTTTCTTCCAAAATACGCTAGGTATAGGAGGAGGTAATGTTCCAAATCTTCCTAGAGTTTAGTTTTAGACAGAATATCAAATGTCCATCAATCAATTCTTGGGTAGGGTAACTGATTTGATAATCAACCCTATTATATTACTACTTTTCGCTCTCGCCACAGTTTACTTTATTTATAGTGTCATAAAGTTTCTTTCTACTGACGCTGCAGATAAAGGCACAACGAGAATAGAAGCTAGAAACGCTATTATGTGGGGTATTGTTGGGATGGTCATCATGATATCTGTTTACGGTCTAATACATTTTGTTCTTGCTACTCTAGGGATTTCAACAAACGACGATTCCCTAAAAGATGCAGCACAGTATTTGAAGTAAAATACAGACGAGAGATATACGGGAAAGATAGTTTCAAAACACTCACTCAGGTGAGTGTTTTGAATATAAAAAAACCACGCGGGACTCCCTAAGGAGAACCACGTGGCTCACAAAAGAACTTCATCAGTAGACCCTGACTTTCGTCACGGTCTCCGATTCGGATTTCGCACGGATATGAGTCGTCCCCACTGGCAGTGGGTCCGACGCTATACCCTTGTCGTCATAAAGGATTCTATCTGAGCATACCTGCCCCTTGCAGGGAAGGTATGAGACAGGACCTTCTGGACGGATTATCGTTCCTCGCGGAATCGCGAGGAGGTCACTCCACTCACCAGGTTTGGCTTCGATCTCTCCCTGATGAATAGCCAAGACGGTTTCTGTACCCATCTTGCGACGGACTTCGTTGAGAGTGTTCCACTTCGCTGGACCGTACTTGTTTCGGATCCAGATGGCCAGACGTAGGTTGCCCTGTCTGGTGTCCATGTCGTAGGCCGGCTTGAGATTCCCATCGGAGTCCCAAGGTTCCTCGTTGCCCGTTAGTTCAGGCGGTTTTGTCCTCCACAGCTTTTCATTGGTCTGGCAGATGCCGACGTCGCCGGTATCGCTTCGCAAAGGCTCTCCATCCTCCCCGAACTGGCGGAGATTGGATTCCTCCCGACAGACTTCGTACATCTCTACAGCCTCGTAGAGACTGAGACCGCTGTATAGGGTCCAGAACGTCCAGGCTTCCTCCGCGTCCTCGTTGCCCTTGTCCTTCTCAGGAAACTCCAAGGACCACGGGGTTTTGGTTGTCGCCATGGGGTTTGTGATGGAGCCTCCCTGAGTGAACAGAGAGTCCCACATTCTCATAGCTGTCTCATTCTTCACTACGAAGAAAAACAGGACAGCGAAGATGACAGTGACCCACATTCCAAACATTGCCAGCTTCTCGCGAAAACCAGGATTGGTTGGCCTGTTCATGGCGAAGATGGTGAGTGCGAGTATGAAGTACAGACTCTCTGTCGAGAACCACGCGTGGTCGCTTGCCCATACGGGGAAAACGATCCGAACGAGGTTGTAGAGCAGAACCCACATCAAGACGATGCCGAACTTGCCACTGTGGCTTGCCAAGAAGTCCCACCAAGTGGGTGAGGGGTCCTCGGTTTCGAGGACGGTAGCTGGAGTCGGGGTCGTCGGCGTGGACGACGTTGATCGTCCGTACCAAACTCCACGCTTACTCCAGATCGTGAATACCACGATCATGCTGACAATGAACCAGGTTACAAATGTCCCAAAATCGGGCATCGGTTTAATCCTCCTGTCATAATTGTATCATAATAATATATATAAGTCAAGCCCCTGATTGGAATCCAATCAGGGGCTCAGTGTAGCGTTTTCACGCTCCTTTCAATGTGTGTTCTAGTTAGGCCTTCGGTGGAGTCGGTGGTGATGGCGGAGGAGTCGAATCCCCAGCAGCTTTGAGAGCTGCTTGTCCGCTGAGTAGCGCCGACATGACCTCGCCGATACCACTTCCAGACGGGATAATGACGGCTTTGCCGTGCTTCAAGCCAGCTTCAAGGGCTTCTGCTTGGATAATCGTTGCACCACCACGTGTTGCTGCGACTCTGGCTTTAGCTGCAAATGCCGCAGCTTCTCCACGACCAACTCGCTTGAGGCGTTGTTCGTCTGCCTTGGATGTCACGTTTGTGACATGGGCGGCAGCATCACCTTCATTGATGAGTCTGGTTTTTTCTCCTTCTGACTTGCGGATGGCGGCGAGCGCTTCTCCGTCAGCCTTGGCGATGCTCTCTGATCTATCAACCATCGCCGAGTTTGTCCGATGCGGTACTCCAAGGTCACGCACCTTGACGTCCAACAGGTCGATGCCCCATGAGGGCATTTCAGGTTTGCCATTCTCGACTGCCCACGCGTTGCCTTCTGGGTCGCCGATCAGGTACTGGACTCGCTTCATCAAGATGTCGCTGATGAATTGGATGTTTTCGTTGGCCAGGGCGAGGAAAGTTCCGCCGGCGTACTCCGCCATGGCGGTAATGCAGACATCCTGAATCCTCTTGATTGCCTCCTCCAATGTACCAGTTTCCCCGATCAAAGCCCGAAGACTTTTGACACGGAGCATCGCGTAGAAGCGAGGGTCGGTCGTGATACGTCTGGCGTACGGGTCATCCCTGTAGGCTTCCCTTTGCTTATCAGTCAGGGTGCCTCTGTAGGATTTGATATCGCCCCAGTTGGTGCGAATATCGGTATCCATAACGTACCACGAAGGATCGATGAGTGAACGCCAACGATTTTCCTTGTCGACGTCATTCTGTAGTGTGCCAAAGTCCACCTTGATGGACGTCTTGGCTACGAGAGTTAGGCGCATAGGCCACGGTCTGAAGACCGGGCCAGACTCAACTTCCTTGAGGATCTTCCCCCACAGGATTAGTGCGCCCTTCTCCTTCTCAGAGACGGTGGTCAGTCCAGCCACCCCATGGCAGATTGCCAGGGTGAGTGAAATGATCCACCAACCAGGAACTCCCAGAGTTCCTGTACTGAGTACAGCAACCAAGAAGATGATGGAGTGCAGGACGAGGAAGCTGATGAAGACCGGGTCTTTCATGATCTTCTTCGCACGCGGTCCAGCCACCTTGTTCCAGAGAGAAACTACTCTCTGTGTTTTGGACCACACCTTGCGCCTCCACCATCCATGTTGTGGAGGTGGCTCGAAGGTGATTGTGATGTCGGTCATCGCTATCGTGTTCCGAGACTTGCGTCCGGAAAACCATGCCAAGAGTAGACCGCCCAGGATCACAACAGCAACGATGCTGTAAGTGATAATCTGAACTCTATTCATTGCCCAATCCTTTCTAGAACGTCAAAGAGCTGACATGTGGGCGGGCGGGATGCCAGCCTTTCTGCTCTACCTAGTATTCTATCACATAACTATGTAAAAGTCAAGTCATTTAATCACTAAAATATGGCCTTGTAAAGGCCTGAAATTTGATCAAAATAAACACATTTTTCTGTTTGTTTATATTGTTTTTATGAAATACAATATAGATAAATTTAGTTAGTTGTTAAAACTCGTCGAAACTATACTTCAAAGATTTATGATTATAAAAAATTTCGGACACAATTTTGAATTCAAGCCCAAGTATTTTTATGAACCAAAAGATGAATCAGAAGTTTTGGATATTTTAAACAGACACAACTCCGGCACTATACGTTGTATCGGTTCTGGTCATGCATGGAACAAAGGTATTTATTCTGACGATGTTTTTGTGGACATAAAACATCTAAATAAAATAGTTATAGAAAATGACTGCGTGAATACTCAAGGTGGAGTAAAACTAGAAAACCTAATTAAGTTTCTAACAAAAAGAAATCTCATGATCCCAGCGATGGGAGGAATACTGAAACAATCAGTAGCTGGTCTTGCTTCAACAGCTACACACGGAACAGGAAATCATAGTTTTTCTCATTTTGTTCATTCGATAAGAATAGCTGCTTATGACACAGACGGAAAAGCAAAAATATTTGAATACACCGAAGGAGACACACTAAAAGCAGCTAGATGTGCGGTGGGTTGTATGGGAGTTATTGTGTCTATGAAGATAAAAACTGTTCCTAGATATTTTATGCTCGAATCTAGTCATCTAGTTAGTTCTATTGATGAGGTTATTTCCGCCGAAGCAGAGTGGCCTTTTAGTCAAACTGTTATCGTACCGTATTCTTGGAAGTTTCTTATTTTCAGAAGAAAAAAAATAGAGAGCAGAACTTTTTCTCAAAAAATAAAAGCTTGGCTTATGCGAGGTATGGATTTCGTCGTTATCGAAAACATGCCCCATGTTTTTCTTAAAATAATACTTTTGTTTAAAAACAGCAGTATGTACGTATGGTATTACAGAGATTTTCTCTCAAGTCTTTTGGGTAACTCGATATCTGTGATAAACGAAGACTATAGAGCTTTAACATTGCATGTAAGGCATCATTATTATTATAGGCATGTAGAAATGGAGATTTTTATTCCAGAGAAAAAAATGAAAGAAGTATTTATGTCACTCAAAGAAATAATAGAAGTGTTTGCTGGGCTCACTTCTCCAAGTGCGGACATGGAAAAACATCTGCAAGGCATGAAAGGGAAGTACACTCTGCATTACACACCGTTTATAAGGAAAATACTGCCAGATGACACCCTGATTTCTATGACAGCAGGGGGTGAGAGTTATTATTCAATCGGTTTATTTACTTATAACAAAGAAAAAGACAGAGAAGGATATTATTTGTTTACAAAAACAGTTGCCAAGATTTTGTCTGAGAAATACGGAGTGAGGATTCACTGGGGCAAACATTTTCCTTTAGATTTTGAAGATGTAAATAAACTTTATCCAAACTTGGAACAGTTCAAAAATATTTGTAGAGAAGTAGATCCAAAAGGTGTTTTCCAAAACGATTTTACAAAAAGAATTTTCGGATTATAAAAAAGAACCGCCTCGCCGAGAGAACGACGATGTGTTCTCAGTGGCGGGCGGTGTCAGATTGAAACTTCGGCAGGACCCTTTTCCCATTTTCCTCGGAAACGAGGGGAACGTCGAGTGATGTTGGGGAAGCCGGTGTTTCCTTCGGGACGTTCCCAGACACATCGAGTTCCCTGGTCGTCACTCAGAACCCATTTGACGAGAAAGGGTCGTTCTCGGCTTGAATCCTGAACGTGCTGTTCAGCTTGGTAGTCGTAGTCTAGATTTCTCGCTACGGCACACAGAGTATTTCCTGTTTCGTTGTCGTGGAATTCAAGTGTCACGATTTCCTCCTACAACAGTAGTATCATAGTATAACATATATATCAAATAAGTTCGGAGGTAACCCGTTTTGTTTAAAGTGGGTTAAAAATACGTTGAAAAGTAGGGTTGCTAAACGGCTCAGGGGGTGAGCCGTTGGGGGAAAGATATAAAAATGAGTGAGAGGGAGTTGGAAGTTTTACTAAAATGAAAAACGAAACCCGCCGACCGATGTCGACGGGTTGCGTCGTACGGTGGCGGGTGTTACTGAACGGCTTCCCTGAAGCCGTCGGCACTAGTGATGGCGAGACGGAGTTCTTCGCTCACACTCATCATCTTTCGCACCTGACCAGGGTGGTGTTCCCGACAGGAACCGTCGCACTTGCCGACAACGCGAACTTCTACGAAGTCCCTGATTTCGGTTTGCGATTCGTGGATAGGTGCCCCCACCATTTCGGCATGGAAAAAACTTTCCTGCGTGATTCCTGCGAGGACGGACACACAAAGCAACGCTTTGTAGTCCACCAGCTCCTGTTTGTAGGGCGATGCGAACATTGTGACCTCCTATGTCAATAGTATCACAGTATTTTTAGTATGTCAAATATGTGGGCAAGGGGACTCGAACCTTACAGGTTCTGTATACCTGTTCGGAGACTCGTCCGCGACTCAAAATTTTCTCGTCAGAAAATTTGGTCTGGACACCAACTCGCGTCCTGTTTTTGCTAAAACAGGAATCGCTCCGTTGTTCGAGTCTCCCCACGCAAAACCATGGTTTTGCTTTTGCCCCACGAAAAAATCGGCTTTCGCCGATTTTCGTGTGGGCAAGGGGAGACTCGAACTCCCAAGCCTTGCGGCATTAGTTCCTAAGACTAACGCGTATACCAATTCCGCCACTTGCCCAGTTGAAATACAATACAATAAATCCAATAAAAACTGAAGTGCGCGTGGTCAGGAATAATTTTTTGCTAAAAATTTTCCCGACCCGGACTCGCGCCGTCGCGCTCCGTCTCGCACAAAGTACACCCGTACTTTGTGCGCCCACCAGGGATCGAACCTGGGACCTTATCCTTAAGAGGGATCTGCTCTACCAGCTGAGCTATAGGTGCAAATAAATAACAAACTGAATATTACATTATTAATCTCAATATTTCAAATGTATCAATATGATATTGGCAATCACTATAAGCCTTAGTATAATAGGCATATGGCGTTGAGAAAAAGTAAGGTTAAAATTAATTGGAATAATGATTTTGCTTATGTTATTGGAGTAATTACTACGGATGGTAATCTTTCTTCAGATTTAAGACATATAAACATAACATCTAAAGACTATGAAATGGCTAGAAATTGTAAAAAATGTCTTGGAATAAAAAATAAAATTGGGAAAAAATCTCGTGGAAAAGAAAAGGAGAAAAAATATTATGCACTTCAATTTGGAGATGTTAATTTTTTTGATTTTTTATTAAGTATTGGACTGACTCCAAGAAAATCTAAAACTTTAGGTAAAATCCTTATCCCAAAAAAATACTTTCCACATTTTTTACGAGGTTGTATAGATGGAGATGGAACAATAGTTGTATCGATACACCCTGAAAGTAACCTCCCACAAAATAGAACTACTTTATACTCTGCCAGTAAAAAATTCCTAGAATGGATATTTGATGAATGCAAATCCCAATTTAATATAAAAGGAGGAACTATATCAAAAAGATACAATTCTTCAATATATTCTCTTAGATTTGGGAAAATTGACACTTATGAAATATTGAATAGAATTTATTTAAAAGATATGATATGCTTATCTCGTAAGAAAAAAATAGTT
>CAZKFS010000027.1:0-10652 GCA_964552275.1 uncultured Candidatus Saccharibacteria bacterium
TTTCTCCTCATAACTTTTCTGGAGCACGGATATTTTTCTGCTGAAAAATTCCTCGAGCTCCCTCCGTCGAGCGTCGCTAGTCTCCAGAAAAGTCATGAGTCAACAAAGTTCTAATACTTATCTATTAAACTCTTTTATTATTTCTGCCTCATCTGCTGGTGAAATAGATTTTTTATATTTTGCATTAACCCCATTTACGCGAGCCTTGCACTCCTCCCAAGTTTTGTGAATTTTTATTTCCCCATCTACCAAACTAACATACGAATATGCTTTCGATTTACTTTTGGATTTAGCCGAAGGATCTGCCTGTTTTATCTCTGAGATATTTACTCCATATCTTTCTCTACTTCCGTTATACAAAACAACTGGAGAACCATCTGCAAATGAAGTTGCAATAACATCACATCTTTCATTTCCTGGACTACCTGAATGACCCTTTATAAGTTTCCAATTTATTATTCTATGAACTGTAAGTGGAATAAGTTTTTGCCACAAATCTTTATTCAACACATCTTCTTTTTGAGATGTTTTCCAACCATTTGCTTCCCAACCTTTTACCCAACGAGTTATCCCGTTTACCACATATGCAGAGTCAGTAAAGATTGTTGCTTCTTTTTCGTGAACAGCTTTTTCCAAAGCAGAAATAACTGCGGTTAGTTCCATTCTATTGTTTGTAGTATTGTCTTCTCTTCCTCCAATCTCGATAGCTGTATCCTCTGTCGCCAAAATAGATCCCCACCCGCCTGGTCCAGGATTCCCTCGTGATGATCCATCTGTAAAAATTGTAATCATATAGTGATTATAACAAATTAAAACACATCCACTATTCGAAGCCTCAACTCTGGGAAATTTCTAAACTGGGACTTTTCTAGGGTTGCTACCATATTGATACTCTCCCCTTCTTTTACTGAAACAGGAAACTTATCGCCGTTTTGGAAAAAAGCGATAGCTGTTACGTCTTTATCTTTTGAATTTTTGAACTTGAGTTCTAGATGATTTTTCTCTTTACCAAAAAGTTTCATGTTTGAGACTTTTATATTTTCCAAAAGGAAAAGAGGTTTAGGGTTATCCAACCCAAAAGGCGCAAACTTTTCTACACTACTGTATGTATTCCAATTTACATCATCAAGAGATATCTTTTTATCCAGGAGTGTAGCTTCAATAATTTTTTCCTCTTTTAAAAGATCTAGAAAAGCTTCGTTTAGTCTATCTTCGAGTGTGTGAATATTTTCCTGAAGTATAGAAAAACCTCCGGCACCTTTGTGTCCACCATAGTCCACAAAAATATCTCTGCATTTCTCCATGAGTTTCACTATGTTTGTATCTCCTCCCGCTCTGCATGAACCTTTTATAAGACCATCGTCGGATGACTCACCATTTCTTCCCCAGAAAAAAACAGGCCGGTTATGTTCGTCAGAAAAACTGTTAGCCACCAAACCGAGCAAACTTGGTTTCCACTCTGGATTACCGAAAACAAAAACGTGTCGCATATCCTCGTCTCTCTCCTCCAGTCTCTTTTTTATTTCTTTTATCATGCTCCCGACTACACCCTTTCTTTCATCATTTTTATTATTTAAATGTTCTGCCAAAACCCCTGCCTCCACTTCGTCTATTGTCGACATCAAAGTAAAAGCGTCTTTTGGAATTCCCATACGGCTTGCTGCGTTTATACGAGGAGTGACCATGAAACCAATATCATCTTCGGTCAAAGTTCTCTGATCTATTTTCAAAAGTGAAAGAAGTTTTTGGAGTCCCACTCGAGGACTCTTTTGTAAAACTTTCATTCCATAATACGAAAGCGCCCTGTTCTCTCCCAAAAGAGGAACCATATCAGATAGTGTAGCCAGTCCAACCATATCTAGTAGCCACTTCTCCTGCCCATCTTTCCAGTTAAACTTCTCTGTTAGTTTTTTGTCTTCCTTTATTTTTATAATAAGAGCCTGAATAACTTTAAAAATCACCCCTGACCCGCAAAGCATTTTCTCTGGATACTCACATTCTTTTTGTTTCGGATTTATTATGGCAAACGCCTTCGGAATTTTCTTACCTGGTAGGTGGTGGTCGGTGATAATAACATCAATCTTTTGTTTGTTTGCAAAAGTAACCTGATCTACATCTGTTATACCGCAATCTATAGTTATGAGCAGTTTCACGTCTTGGTCTACCAAGTTTTTTATAGCCACATCGTTTAAACCAAAACCTTCTTCGTTTCGAAGTGGAATATAATTTACAAAATTATGAAAACCTATTTTTTTAAAAAAATCGTGTAGAGCTACAGCTCCCGGAATACCGTCTGCGTCATAGTCAGAAAATATTCCAATTTTTTCATCTTTCTTTATTGCTTTCAAAATCCTCTCTACCACCTTATCCATATCTTTCAACAAAAATGGATCATGTAAGTGGGTCTCATAGTTTGGATTTAGAAATGCTTCTGCCCCAGCCTGATCTACAATCCCCCTAGAATAAAGAAGTGATCGAACTAGTGGATTGTGGTTTGCAAAAACCTCATCAATTTCCTTCGGTACTGGTTCACGAAGAGAGTATTTTTTCATCCCACTAGTTTAGCACATAAAATAATGGTGAATAACACACATTTTTGGATTTTTTAAAGCCTTGCACAGGAAATTAGAAAACAACGACGAACGAGAAGAAGACTGGAGCACTGTTTGAGCAAAGCGAGTTTGCGGGAAGGCTCTGGAGTGAGGAAGATTGTTTTCTTGATTTCCGAGCAGAGCAAAATCGCAACAGCGATTTATGCGGGTTTTAAAAAATACAAAAAATGTGTGTTAAAATGAGCCTATGGAAAACTGTATATTTTGCAAAATAGTCTCAGGTGAAATACCTAGTTATAAGGTATATGAGGATGATAAATACTTAGCTTTTCTAGATATCAACCCTCAATCCCCCGGACACACTCAGATAATACCCAAAGAACACTATCGCTGGGTTTGGGATACACCAAACACTGGTGAATATTTTGAGATAGCAAAAAAGATAGCCCTCGCCCAACAAAAAGCATTTGATACTGAATTTATTTTATCTAAAATAGTTGGTGATGAAGTCCCCCACGCCCACATCTGGGTTTTCCCAAACGGACAAGTGAAAGGTATAAAAAATGATTACGAAAGAAACGCAGAGAAAATAAGGGAGAATTTATAAAAGATTTGGATATAAAAATGCCCCCTTATACTTTCCTTGCGGATTTCAGAGGGGGGGGCAAAGTGTCACATGGTCAAATGGTCAGGACCCAAGTAACTTAGGGTCTGCGAGAAAACACCCGGTTCTCAGCAATCCACCCAACCGGACGCGAGATAAGACGTTCCAACGGCCATCGAGCCAGCCGACGTGCACCACACCAATATGGAAAACCGGCTCAACTAGCGAAACAGTTTTCCTTCTGTCTGCTAGATGGCCGGCTTACTTTTCAAAAAGATCGCTGGAGCTGAAGATCACGTAGGGCTCATCACCCTTGCCAACGGGAGGTACCGCGTACACATCACCATTGTGCAAGAACATGGTGTACCCAGCCTCACGGGCAATCCTAACCATGTCATCGAAATGAAACCTAGGGTTATGCGCCCTGCCCCAGAACAGAATCTGCGTTGCAATCTTTGGTGTCATGGTGGCCTCCTTCGGCTCTAAACTTAACTATTTTAAGTATACCATATCTTATGTTTTTTGTCAAGAAATTATGGTTAAATTGTGAAGATATGGCTTAAAATAAGGGTTTTAGGAACTCCAAAAACTGGATGTAGCTCTAGGCGGAAAGACGAAAAGGCGAGGAGGCGTATTGGACATACGTTGACGAGAATTTTTGCCTTTCCAACAACGAAATGCGCCAGTTTTGGAAGTTTACTTTAGTGCTTCTATGCCGGGGAGAGTTTCATTTACCAAATAATCTAACATCGCCCCACCACCAGTCGAAACAAAAGTAAATTTGTGTTCAAGTTTTAGTTTCTGAATAGAAGCAATAGTATCCCCTCCTCCTATTATGCTCTCAACACCAGAGTCGGATGTTAAAGAAGATATTATTTCTGCCAACTGTTCTGTCTTGTCAGAAAAACCTTTTTCGTAGTTACCCAAAGGTCCGTTCCAGACAACAGTTTTTGCTTCAGAGATTATTTTCTTTAGTTCTTCTACAGTCTCTGGACCACTGTCTACAATACACTCGTCACTTTTCAATTCATCTATTTTTTTTAAAGACACATATCCTTTTTCGTTGGTAACAGTAACATCAACGAAAGTTTTAAACTTTGGATTTTTTATCATATCTTCTATACCCAGACCTTCTACACTTTTCGCCACAAGAGAAGTTCCAACTTCATGTCCAGAAACTTTCAAAACATCGTTTGCTAAAGCCCCACCAACAAAAACCGTGTCTGCTTTTTCTAAATATTTTTTTATTAAAGGAAGTTTTGTTTCAAACTTTGCACCGCCTAGTATAAAAACAAAAGGACGTTTTGGATTAAAAGCTTTAGAAATGTTTTCTATCTCTTCTTTCAAAACGAGTCCACCGTAGTGTGGTAGAAACTCTGGCACACCCACTATAGATGCATGTTTCCTGTGACTTACACTGAAAGCGTCGTTTACATATATATCTGCCATTTGGGAAAGTTTTTTGGCAAACTCTTTATCGTTTTCTTTTTCACCTGGGTTTACTCTGACATTTTCAAAAAGCAAAACTCCTTTGTCTTCCAGTTTCAAAACTTTCTCGATGGCTTCAGGAGAAAAATATGTAGGACAAAAATCTGTTTTGAAATATCCATTTAAATAGTTCCAAATAGGTAACAAACTGTCGTTTCCCCCTTCTTTGTTTTCTAGGTGAGCTATTATTATAGTCTTGGCCTCCATTTCTCTTAGAAAATCCACTGTAGATACAGCTTTTTCCAGTCTATATGTATCGCCAATACCCGTATCAGTTAGAGGAACATTCAAATCCAGTCGGAGTAAAACTCTTTTACCCTGTAGATCTTCTTTTTTTAATTCATCAATGTATTTCATCTGAGTAGCGAAAACTTATAAAGTGTCTATTATTTTTATCATCTCAATAAAATCTTTTGGCACAAGACTCTGTCTACCAACCAAAAGGCCAGATACATTACCTTCTCTCACCAAAACATCTGCATTGACCTTGTCCGCTGACCCACCGTAGAGAATTCTAATTCCATAGGAAGCATCTCCACAATAATCCTTTAGAATCTTTGTTATATAAATAGACATTTCGTGAAGGTCGGTTGGACTCATAGCTTCTTTTGCTCCAATAGCCCAGATAGGCTCATAGGCAATAATAACGTTGCTCAAGAGTTTCTTTGGAACATCACGAATAGCCCAGAGTATTTGATCTTTTATAAAACCCAAATACTCACCATGGTTATCTCTAGTACTTTCACCCACACAAACAATAGCGCTCATCCCCTGATCCACTACAGCTCTAACTTTTCTGTTGATTAGTTGGTCTGTCTCCCCCATCTTTCTTCTTTCAGAGTGACCAAGGATAACAAAACTCACATTGAACTGTGGGAGTTCTCGGAAACTAACTTCGCCAGTGAAAGATCCAAACTCTTCATAAAAAGCATCCTGTGCACCCAAATACAAGTTCTTACTAACTGTTTTAGACAAAATCGGTAAATATATAAAAGGAGGACACATCACTACTTCGGTTTTCTTTACTGTCCCCATAGACCTCTTAACCTGGCTGGCGATCTTCTTTGCCTCTTCAACCGTCAAAGGATTCATTTTCCAGTTACCCACTATCAGTTTTTTTGGTCGTTTCATGGGTATTATTGTATCACGGTAATTATTTTTATAGAAAAAAACTGACTAGGGATTTAAGAAACCTCCAAAACTGATTGTAGTTCTAGGCGGAAAGACGAAAAGGCGAGGAGGCGTATTGGACATACGTTGACGAGAATTTTTGTCTTTCCAACAACGAAATACAACAGTTTTGGAGGTTTCTCTATTGGACTTCAGTCCAAGAGATGGTGGAGTACTGATCCGAAGTCAAAGGAAAACTAGGTGGTGGACCATACAACAAATGACCATCATAAATAATGTTTCTTATGTCATACCCTGTGCCGTTTGTATAAGCAAAACCATATCTCAAGTTACTTGCAATCATTCCATATAGAGTAATTTCATCTCGATCGTAACCAGCACCACAGTTACTTGAATAATAGTACCTGCCAACACGACCATTCTGAGCTACAAGTGCCCCGTCTATTCTCAAAGTGTCTAGACCGAGCAGTCCAACGTTAAAGTTTCCTTGAGATATGAGAGATATTACATCTTGGCCGTCGTAGTTTGTATAAAGCAAATTGTTATTTACTGTGATGTTTGGTCTAGTGGCTGCGTTATCTGGGAACTTGCCAGCTGCCAAAGTAACTCTAGCAGTATTTATTTGTCCTTCCACCCAAACATTGTCTTCAACAAAAATCAGTCCGTTTGCTGGAATCGGATAGTTAGCAAGGAAAGTTTGATTCCCCCCTCCAGTTGTTCTTATACTCCATGTACCCCACCCTGCCTGACCCTGACTGTTTGAGCAACCACTTGGTGCTGCCATCAGGTTATTAACTCTATACACATCAAAAGTATCGTTTACTTTAAAAACAACACGATAACCCAAAGCACCTGAACCAGACAAATATCTACCAGCGGATTGAGCACCACTCTTAATATCAGCCAAGTCAGCTGTAAAACCAGCAAAATCTACAACGGGAACTGGAAAAAGTCTTCCGACTTGAAATACATCTGCCCTGTTTTGTATCGCACTTGGTGGAGCTTCTAATGGCCTAAAGTTATCATTGGAACCACTACTAGGAGGAGGATTTAAATGAGTGTGAACACCGAACTCTACAGCTCCAGGATGGTCAGGATCATCATAACTATCTCTAGAACTTGTTATCAGGTTATGAGCCAGACCATCAAAGCGAATTCCTCCGTTTGAGTGAATGGGACCAAAAACTTCTGTTCCTTCTCCAAAACGAATGTCACTGTTCGAAGCTATAGCGTATTTTGCAAGTGACGGTATGGCCATTTGGACAGATATGGATCTAGATATGGATGGATCAGACAAAAT
Organism: uncultured Candidatus Saccharibacteria bacterium; assembly: GCA_964552275.1. Classification (GTDB taxonomy): domain Bacteria; phylum Patescibacteriota; class Minisyncoccia; order Phycocordibacterales; family DATDWN01; genus C7867-006. The sequence continues at coordinate 7,076 of CAZKFS010000027.1, forward strand.
ATTTCCTGTAGATTTTACTCTTACAATAGTTGATCCTACAGGTGGTGGGGTTATATCCAAAGTAAAGGTGCCTATTTTTATACCGTCTTTGTCAAAGAAATCATGAACGTATGGTCCGGGTAAACCAGTTCCATCTGTGTAATCAGTAGATGCATGAGCCAAATGCCACCTATAATAGTCTATCCCCGCTTCTGCCACCTGGAGAGCTTGTTCTCTCTGCAAAGCTATTCTCCCAGCTTTTATGTTAACCCCCGCCCAACTTATGAGACTACCTATTATGACCACAGCAATAGATCCGAAAACTATTGCTTGAATCAACATACTACCTCTGTTATATAAATTTGTTTTCTTGATAATCATTTAAATATTTTTTAAAAATTGTCTTTCAAGTTACGCAGAGTAACATTTGATGTTACAACTAGAGGAACTGGAGAACGATTTGGGTCATTATCAATTATAATATTTATTTTGACTAAACGGATAGAGGCGATATCAACTGGCACAGACAAAGGAACTGTTGTTCCATCGTATGATGAAGAATAATATTGAAAAATAGGAAGAGTGGATGAAGCAACAACAGAATTCATTATTGTTGTTAACACTTCGGACCCAGCATTGTAAACATTTCCAACTGGTGTAATAACACCCTTTCGTATTGTAGAACCACTCAAAAAATATCTAATTCTATCTATTGAACCGTTATTGCCAACATCTGCATAAAAAGTAACTCCAGTAGATGAAGCCAGTTCTATAGGATAAGCCCCTGATATAGATGGTGAAGTTTTTCTCAGTTCAGTGACCATTACTTTTATTAGATGTCTTGCATCCAGCTGTGCATTGAGTTGGCTTTGAATATTGAAATTCAAAGAAAAAACATCTTTTTGAAAAGTTGAAACGACAGTAACCAAAGCCGACATTATTGCTAACACGATAATCACCTCCACCAAAGTGAATCCTGATTTCAAATATTTTTTTTGTTTATTGTTTGTCATATTAGCTCGGTAGCATGATTATACTTTCACTCTGCCATGGTGAATCAACATCAACCAAAACGTCTTGGTCTGTGTAACCAGATTTTGTGAAATGTAAGTTGAATGTACCAGAAGGAAGACCATCAAAGAAAACTTGTCCTGGAGGAGTACACAAAGAACTAAACGTAAACGAGATGTTTGAAACATTTGGGGTAAAAGTTGTAGAAGCTGTATCCATAAATATCTTGTAACGCAAATACTGTCTGTTGTTGTTAATCGGGTTTATATTCTGGTTATCTACTGTGTAGTAAGTACCAGAAGTTCCGTCGGGACCAAGAAAGTTCCATGTTCCACCGTCATTATTTGTAGCTAGCTGTATCCTTACGTTTGGAACACCAACGTCAACTGGTTGGTCTATAGGGTTCCATTGTATTTTTTGAAAATTACCAGGAGCTCCTGTATCAAAAGAAGAAGACTCCAAAACACCACTAGGTGAATAATCCTCAAAAAACTTTTTCAAAACTAAATCGCCAGCAGGATCATTGATTTCTATGTTACCATCAGAAGAAAAATATTTTGTTAGATCAGTAGAAGTAGCCTGACCACTACCAGAAGACCATGTGGTCTGGTTAACAAAACCTCTTCCTGTACTGTTTGTTACTGAAGTAAATCCGGCTTTTGATATTGTCACATCCACATCAGAAAGAGGAAGTCCTGTTGCACCATCTGTAACTAAAATAAGTAGTGTTCTCGGATTTTTTGGTGCAACAACAAGCTGAACCAGCTGTGTACTGTTAGGAATCAAGTTTATAGGAGATACTGGGTTTATCCCAATAAGATCATAACTACCATCTATCAAATCAAAAGCGTAGGAATCCCACTCTAGACTTCCTATACTCAAAGTCCCAGCTCCACCTGTTACCTTGTCGTCATCATATTTCAAAACATCAGGTAAAGTGCCTATAACTTTTGTTCCTTTCAAATTAAAGTCTACCCCAGGAACTGGCGTACATGTCTGTGTCACTGAGTTAACGTTTAGTGTTGCCGCTCTATCTATAGTGAAACTCAATTGTGTGACTTGTTGTATGGTTACTGTAGCAGGAGATTTTGTTGGATTTGGGTTATCAATACTGGCCAAGTGAGTCTGATCGGTTGAATAACCAGCTTTTGATACTGTTATATCATAAGCATTGATTCCTGGGGGAGCATCCACTATCTGAAGCATACCTGATGCGTTTGTAACATCGTTAATAACAATGTCTGGATCAGTTTGAGTGTTTACCACATTAACATCAGCATTTATTATTGGATCACCATTTGCGTCAAAAACTTCTATGAAAAGTGCGCCGTTTGTAGAAGCTGTTTCTAGACTTTTTGGTGCAACTCTTGTGGTGACAGATATAGGTTCAAAGTTTTTACAAGCTGGACAGTCAACCTCGACCTCAACAATTTTAAAATCCGCGGGTGAAAGATCGTTCGGAGTACCACCCAAAGTTCCATCAAATGGATCATCAACATTTCTAACGGTTGTGGTTATATTAAAAGCGCTACCCCCACGAACTAAAGTTTGGTTGTAAGGTATTTTACCGTTTGGAATACCTCCCAAAATACCGACATCAGCGTATGGAAGGTTTCTGACTATCTCCAACTGTTCGTTGGTTAGATCCACAGCATTTAGCTTTGATCTACTCAAATAAACAACGTCAAATATACTCGTGTAAGCCCCATAAACAGAAATGCATATGATAGTAAACACGGTAACACCAACGACCAGTTCGATCAGGCTGAAACCTCTATTTCTTTTTAGTTTATTTAACATTTTAGAAACATTCCAAAAATAACTTTTTAAATAGCGTCTGCGAGAGAGTAGGTCGGCGCCAACATAGAAATAGCAAATCCTCCAACAGCCACACCTATTATTATCATCAAAACAGGTTCAATAATCGATGACATGTCTTTTGTTTTTTGATCGACTTCGTCTTCATAAAAAACAGCAACACTCATAAGCATTTCTCCTATCTTTCCAGTCTCCTCACCAACCGAAACCATTTCACTAACAAACATCGGGTATAACTTTTGATTTTCACTGAATACAGAAGAAATCTGTCCGCCTTTTTGTATAGTATCCTGAACTTTATCCAAGACCTCTTTATAATAAGAGTTTTGGACGATATCTTTCGTAACACCAACGGCGAGGACAATATCCACTCCAGAAGAAAGTAGTGATGACATTGTTCGAGCAGTACGAGCTGAGTTTATGTTTCTTACTATGTCTTTAATAACAGGCATGTGCAAAAGCACAGCATCCACCATGCGCTGACCTTTTTTGGTTCGAAAACCAGCAACCGATAAAAATCCAAGAATAACTGTTCCCAAAATAACAAAAATAAAATATGTTTTTAGAAAATCACTTATAGCAATAATAATACGAGTAGATAGTGGCAACTTGACCCCAAGTCCAACAAAAGTAGCTGTTAGGGTTGGCACCATGTAAACCATCATCAAAACACCGATAACAATCATCAGAGAAAAAATAACTGCTGGATACATGAGAGCCCCTCGAATCTTTTTTGTAAGTTGGTAGGATTTTTCCATTTGTAGACCCA
>CAZKFS010000028.1:0-10282 GCA_964552275.1 uncultured Candidatus Saccharibacteria bacterium
GAAGGGGGTTGTGCGAGGGCGGACTCCGAAGGCACGCTAAACGAAGCCACAAAGCTCTAAGAAAAGATAAAAGTAATAAAGCACTGAATACTCTAACCTACCACTGCGAGGAGGAGACCGAAGCTGGGGGAAGGATTCCTTCCCCCAAACAGCCTCCTGCCCTCGCCACCGCTCCGCAGAGCGGAAATGGCGAGGATAAGCAGGAATCCTAGACATCTAGGCGCGAGTAGCCCTAGCGGAAATGTCCGAGGCGAATGCCGAGGATGGACTCCTTTAGATCGTGGACGAAAAATAGTACAATGGTAGAGGCACAATATAGAATTTGGTTTTTTGTTTTTTGTCCGTCCCGAATTTCGCCAAAACAAAAAGAGGAGCAAATGGAAAATTCCTCCCCAAACCCCTCCTTTTCCATTTGCGACTTCCGAATTCAAAAACAAATGAGCCGAAGTTTTGCAAAATCCTTTCCCCAAAAAATAGTTTTTGCAAAACTTCGTCCGCATTGTTCCGCCACACTGCCCGAGACCTTAAGGGCAGAACACCAAAGAAAAATGTCCTTTCCTTTTTAGAAGAAATTTCACTACCGCCAAATCAAGAAAGCAAGAGACATTTTTCTTTGGTGTTGCCGAGTGAAGCGAGGCGGTGGCGGAACGATTCATTCCACATCAGGATTTTGTTGGTAAAAAGTTCGGATTTTGTTCAGGAGACACAGCTCGTGAGTTTGATATAATCTAATTATGAATTTTACAAAAGATATACTGTTAATTGATTTTGAGGGATTTGATGTGCCCAAACAAATTGGTGCAATACTTCTAGATAAAAATACTCTTGAAGAAAAAGATAATTTTTCTTCTTACATTTATACAAATACGGGTGGAAAGAAAAGTATGAAGTCTGGTATTACACAAGAAATGCTTGAAGGTGCTCCGTCACAATCTGAAGTTGGTAAAATAGTTTTCGATAAATTTGGAGCAGATATTTTAATTGCGTCTTTTGTTGCAGATTTGGATTTTAGACATTTTAGAACCATTATATCTTCTGCAGGAATTGATCCAACATTATATGATTATCATGTTTTGGATATTTGGCCATTAGCTTACGTTCATTTGTTAAAAGATGGATACACTGGAAAGATAAATTCTGAAGATATTTTTCAAGCTTTTGGGGCAAAACCAAGAGATCTTCATAATGCTCTAGAGGATTGTAGGATTACTGCAGATGTTCTGAGAAAGATTGTTCTATAAAAGTTCCAACTTTGTACCAGACAGTCAGCAAATTTGAGGTAGGTTTGGGCTCCTAAGAGCATAGAGACTCGCATACAGTGGATGTCTTTAAATGATGAGCGTATAATGAAGCTGCCCTAGGGCATACCATGAAACTTACGAAATTTAGAATCAAACACTACAAGTCTATCGTTGATTCTGGCGATTGTTATTTCAGCGATAAGCTGACGATTCTTGCCGGTAAGAACGAGTCGGGCAAAACCTCAGTACTTGAAGCGCTTGAGGATTTTCATCAGGACCGCAATATCCGAGAGGAAGCAAAACCAATCGAAGGAAGTGGTACACCCGAGGTCTCCATTTCATTTACACTAACGACAGACAAGACGAATGAAATTCTGGGAGAAGTTCAAGCGGGAGTGACAGTTTCCAAAGACACACTTATTACCCTCACAAAGAAATTTGGAGCAAAAATGTATTCGATGGATGCCGATTCACGCAAATTGCTCGGCCTGCTTGGTATATACGACGCATCCAAAAGGCAGATCATTGACGCCAACAAGAAAGCGGGCTTACTCATCAAGGCTGCCGGGAGCAGCGCGAAGTTCCCACATTTTGAGAAGCAAAAACTTAGCGACTACAAGACAGAAGTAGGTACATTCAAAGATCAAAATCCTAGCATTACGGATTTGACAACCGAAGTCGATAAGATCGTAAAGGCAGCTGATGACTTCTATGCGCGTGAAGCTGCCGCAACTTCCTTTGTTGAAAAGTTCGTAGAGAACCAGTTGCCGTACTTCGTTCTCTTCTCTTCTTTCGATGACAAGTTTCCGAAATCAATTCCAATAGCGTCGCTTGCACAGAACGAATGGGCTCAAGACCTCGAACACGTCAGTAATTTCTCGATCCAGAAAATCTCTTCGAGTGATAAACAGGAACAGACCAAGCATGAAAACTCTGTCAATATTGATTTCACCGATAAGTTTAAGAAGTTCTGGACTCAGGACGATATAAAGCTGCAAGTGAAAGCAGATACGCAAGATTTAAACTTCTGGATCATAGAAAATGATATACCTTACTACCCATCGCAGAGGAGCAAGGGGCAACAGTGGTATCTCTCCTTCTACGTGAAGATTGTTGCCCGCTTGCAGGAGGATAAACCTAACGTAATCTTGATTGATGAGCCGGGTCTCTATCTCCACGCAAAGGCCCAAAAGGATCTTTTGCAGGTCCTGATGGAACACACGAAGGAAAATCCCGTCATGTTCTCGACGCATTCACCATATCTCATCACTGGAGACAATCTGGAAAACATTCGTCTTATCGAAAAAGCCGCTGACGGGACGAAGATTCTGGGTAAAATCCACGCACACCCGACTGCTGACAAAGAAACCCTTACCCCTATACTCACCGCTATTGGTCTTGGTGTTAACGACTCAATCACCAACGTAGACCAGAAAGATAATGTGGTCGTTGAGGGACCCGAGGACGTCTTTTACATCCGAGCCTTTAAACAGTTAGAAAAGAAAGCCCTCAAGACCAACTTCATCAACGGAGGTGGCGCGCCTAACATGGGATTAGTCGGCGCGATTCTAGAAGGTTGGGGTGCAGGTGTTCACTACCTGTTTGATAACGATCAAGGAAAAAAGGACGGCGAGAGACGCCTCAAAGACTGGAAAGTGCTTCCTGAAGTCATAAAGGTTGTAATGAAAAAGGAAGGGGTAACCATTGTTGACATATTCAGTACCAATGACTTCAAAACCCATGTCCTCGAAGATACAACAGTTACTTACACCTCGACCAATTCCGAATATGTAAAAAGTCTCAAGCCTCGTCCCGACAAGGTCGTGCTCGCTCGCAAGTTTCTCCAGAAGGCATGTGCTGGGTCAGTTACGTTGAGTGACGAAACAAAAAAGAATATAGCCTCTCTATTTATAGAAATTGAATTCAAAGACCGCACTTAATAAACATACATGAGCTGTTCCGAGGGGTGTTAATTTGGTGCTAAGAAAATCACCAGGAAACCCTTGTGGTACCTCACGCTAGAGTGTACGAGGTCCATTAGGTCAGCAAAAAATATTGTAAATTTTACATAAGAGCTGGATTTGAAATCTCAATAAATAACGATAAATATATATTGACAAACGATAAGGAGTGGATTAAGATGAAATTATAAAATTTATAATAATCATCTATGAAAAAAGGACTAACAATATTTCTTCAGGTAGTTGTAGTGTTAATAGCTATATTTGCTCTCGCGTTCATGCTCATAGAACCAAACTTTGAGGGGAGAAATGTTAACTCAAAACTTTTCGAAGTTTATTTCAAAGATCCTTTTTTGGCATATGCTTATTTGTCTTCTATTTTATTTTTTGTCGCACTACACAGAGCATTTAAAGTATTGGGATATATAAGAGAAAATAAAATATTCTCACAAGCGACTACAAAAGCCTTGTTAACCATAAAATACTGCATGATTTCCCTGGTTGCCCTAATAGCTGGGGCAGAAGTTTGTTTGTTTATTTTAGAGCGAGGCAAGGATGATATTGCGGGTGGTGTTGCCATGGGAGTCTTTCTTATTTTGATTTTTTCTATAGTTTCTGTTGTTGCGGGTGTGTATGAGAGAAAAGTAAAAAATACTATTGGTGGAGTAAAAACCAACCTGCCTGACTAAAAGTGCATTCTAGCTAGACAGGTCAGTTTTTTGGTATAATTACATTATGCAGAATACAAAAATATTTCTACTTATTTTATTGGTTGCAGTCCTTTGCATAGGAGCTTGGTTTTTGTTCTCTAACACAAAAAGTGAGGAACCATTAGTTACTTCTTTTGATACTTGTGTCACAGCAGGCTATCCGGTTTTAGAAATTTATCCCAGACAATGTAAGACACCTGATGGCAGGACATATGCAGAAGAAATAACTCCAGATATAACATATACAAATTCTTCCGCAGATTTAATTAAGGTAGACCTACCTTTTCCTGGATCAGTTACGGGTAAAGAGTTTAAAATATTGGGTCAGGCAAGGGGACAGTGGTTTTTTGAGGCCTCTTTTCCTATAGAGGTTTTGGATAAAAATGGCAAGTCTATTACTATAGTAGTTGCTCAAGCTAAAACTGATTGGATGACAGAAAATTTTGTTCCTTTTGAGGCCAATGTAAAGATTCCAGAGTCTTACATAGGAAGTGCTACCTTGGTTTTCAAAAAAGATAATCCTTCTGGACTCCCAGAGTATGATGCATCTATTTCTTTTCCGATTACTATCGAATATTAAAAAACTAAAAACTACTTGCTCATAACAAGTAGTTTTTTGACACTAGATTTGAGGTGAGATTTTATTTTGTGGTTTTATTGTATTTACATTTTTTAAAAATGTTAATGATAAGGGTTAATGATAAAGGCAGTGGTCACTTTCGGCCACCTAGTGACTACTTACAGTATTGTATAAAAAACACCCTGAATAATCGGTGAAGTCATTTATGTGCTATATTGTGGCTGTGAGACGATCTTCATTAATCCTTCATTATTTGTGTTATATAGTTATACTTTAAGTTAAATATCAATATTATGAGATTACTTCTTGTGGAAGATGAAGAAAAACTAGCAAAAGCCTTGGTCCAAGGTCTTTCAAAGAAGGGCTATGCTGTGGACTTTATTACTGATGGTGATAAGGCCATGAAACGTATTGCCTTAAACCATATGGACTATGATTTGGTTATTCTGGACCTCATGCTTCCTGGTATGGACGGTTTGGCTATATGTAATAAAATGCGTCAAGAGATGATCATGACACCCATACTTATTTTGACGGCTAGGGATGAAATGGACACAAAGGTTAATTTGTTGTTAAATGGGGCAGATGACTACTTGGTTAAACCTTTCTCTTTTGAAGAGTTGTGTGCTCGTATAGCAGCTCTGCTTAGAAGGCCAACAGAGTCAGTTCCTTCGACCATCTCGTTTGGTGATATTTTCTTGGATTCATCCAAGCATGTAGTTACCAAAAAAGACAAAAAGATTCCACTAACTCTTAAAGAATTTGTTTTGCTTGAGTATTTTATGCGTCACCCCGATCTGGTGATTAACAGGGAGGAGATATTGACGCATTTGTGGGACTTTAATTATTCATCGTTTAGTAACGTAGTTGACGTACATGTTAAAAATCTCAGAAAAAAACTTGATTTGGCAAAAGGTCCGATCGTACTGGAAACAGTTCGCGGTGTGGGTTATAGGCTTACGAAATAAATATTCCAGCGATATATTCTTTCGCACAGAATTTAACGTTATTTTATTGCAAATAGTTTTTGCTATTGTTTTGTCGTTACTTATTGCTGTTTCTTTTAACTATTTGTATAAGGATATATTGCAAACCATATTGACTGGTATCCAAGAAAACATAAGTAGAGATGGGACTTTTACTAGTTCAGATATGGTCGACTCTATAAAAGTTGTTAGAGCTAAAAATTTTCTAAGTTTTTTTAGTGTTACTGTATCGATAACTCTTGTTTTCAGTTATATTATTGCCAAAATGACTTTGACCCCAACTAGAGATGCTTTGAAATCTCAGAAGCGTTTTGTTAGTGATATTGCCCATGAATTACGTACACCATTGTCAGTTATAAAAACGAACAGTGAAGTAGCTCTGCTTGATGAGAATATAAATAATGGGATAAGAAAAATATTTAAAAACAATGTAGAAGAGCTTGATAGAGTTTCGGGAATAATAAATAATCTTTTAACTTTTAATAATCTGGTTCACCCAGAAAGAATTAGGTTTACATCTGTAAACTTGGGAGATGTGGTGGATACAGCAATAAAAAAATTAGATGAGTTAATAAAAAAGAAGGAGATAAAATTGACTGTGAAAAAAATAAGTCCATATACCGTCTTGGGCAACAGTGTTGCTTTGGAACAAATTGCCATAAATATTATTAAAAATGCAATAAACTATAACCGTCTTGGCGGGTCTATAACCGTAACGGTTGAGCCAGATTATAGCGGGAATATAATTTTTTTAGTTGAGGATACTGGCAGAGGGATTTCTCAAGAAGATCTAATTCATATTTTCGAACCATTTTACAGAGCAGAGAGATCTAGAAACAGGCAATCCGGTTCAAGTGGACTAGGCCTTACCATCGTTAGTGAATTGGTCAAACTACATTCTGGAAGAATAAGTGTGGGGAGTCGCATAAAAGAAGGTACAACTGTTACAATTCTTTTGCCTTACAGTAAAAATAACACAAAATCATTTGATGCTAGTCCTCGCACAGACAATGAGGTGTATGTAGATTTTTTGAAAAACAATTAAAAAGCCGCTATTTTCATAGCGACTTTTTAATTGTTTCTAGAATCTCTAGGGTAATGCTAACTGAGTTGTAACTATACTTACATACCAATTAAAAGAAGATGGACCGAAGTAACCTGTTCCGGAAGTTAATCCAACTGGATTTAATACTTGAGCGGAATTTGAATTTTGCCATCTAGTCACAGCACTAGCCGTGAGTTGTCCAAAGTAGAGACTTTCATTTCCTGGGGATCCTACTCCACTTGGTGAGACTGTAAAACCAGCCCAGTTTAGATATCTTTGTAGACATCTAACATCTTCACCACTTGATCCAATCGTTAAACTTCTAGTTATCTCACATAGGGGTATAGTTGTTGCAGCCTTGGTCTGTACAGGTAATAGATATAAACATATTGAAGCAATAAGTAACGTCGTTATAACAGCCATTCCAATGGCATGATTTTTAATCGAATAAAGTGATCTTAGCTTTAAATTTTTTATCATATAATTTATTTATTAACTGCTAATAATCCGACCTTTATTACATGTTAAGACGGGTAGAGGGGTTGTTCATTACTGGTTTTCTGTCCTACATGTATCTTCATTATTCACTTGTGACATGACTTTTTAATGAAGAGATTGTGTAGATCTGTGTGATAATAGTGTTAAATATATTATTCCATGTATTACCTATATATAATCAAATGCTTGGATGGTAGTTTATATACAGGAATCACTACAGACTTGAAACGTCGTTTTTTGGAACATAAGGTGGGCAAAGGTGGTCGTTATACTAGATCAAGGGGTGTAGAGAAAATTATTTATACAGAACAGCATAAAAACAGATCAGAAGCTTCAAAACGTGAATCAGAGATCAAGAATTGGCCAAAAGATAAGAAGATTGGCCTTATAAAGATGAGCAGAGAATAGATTAATGGTCAACTCGTCTACAGTCTGAGCTAGTGATATAATGTACATATGAAAAATTACACAATTGGAATTGCGATAGCTATAATTATTGGCCTTGGTATTTATTTTATAACCCAAAAAACAGATGCTCCGGTAGAAAACAAGACGGAAACTACTCAAAATCAGGTTAGTACAACCACAGAAGTAAAGAAACCTGATGCCACAAATGACGCTGTGGTGGTTGTTGGAAAATCTGTAGAGGGTAGAGATATTTTGGCTTTTAGTTATGGTCAGGGAACCACCACGCTTTTGTTTATCGGTGGTATCCACGGAGGATATTCTTGGAATACTTCTCTCACAGCATATGAACTCATGGCGTATCTTCGCACCAATCCGGACATGATTCCAAACAATATAAAAGTAACTGTTATACCAGTCATGAACCCAGATGGATTGAGTAAGGCGGTACCAAATGTTAATAGGTTCAACGCTTCAAATGTTAATCCGTCACAAGCTATCCAAATTGAGGGAAGATTTAACGCAAACAAAGTTGATCTAAGCAGAAACTTTGATTGTGATTGGAAATCCAATGCTAAGTGGCAAACAACAGATGTAAGTGGGGGAACAAGTGTCTTCTCTGAACCAGAAAGCTTGGCCATAAAGAATTATGTAGAGTCCAATAAACCTAGTCTAGTTGTTGTTTGGTATAGTTCTGCTGGCGGAGTGTATGCTTCAAGTTGTGGTGGAGCTGTTTCTCCAGAGACTAAAGCTGTTACAGATATGTATGCTAATGCTTCAGGTTACAAAGGCTATAGTAGTTTTGATTATTATGAAACTTCAGGAGATCTACCTAACTGGTTAGCTAAAATAAATGTTCCTGCAATAAGTGTTCTGTTAACTGATCACGTGGGAACAGATTGGGATAAAAACAGAAAAGCCATAGAGGCGCTGTTGAAGCATTATACTAAATAATGTTTAGGAACTCTTATGTAAAAATCATTGGTGGAGCAATAGTTGTCCTGCTTTGCGTGGTTTTGTTTGTGGTTTTCAATAAAAAAGATTCAACTAGTACCCAGGCGGTTGAGACCGTTATCCCTAGTTCAACTAGTAGCGTAATAGGCAAATCTGTAGAGGGTAGAGATATTGAAGCTTATTCATATGGAAACGGATCGAAGGAGCTAACCTTTGTTGGTGGTGTACACGGCGGGTATGAATGGAACAGTGTTTTGTTGGCTTATCGGTTCATGGATTACCTAAAAGATAATCCAGACAGTATCCCAAAGAATTTAACTATAAATGTTATCCCTTCAGCTAACCCTGATGGGTTATACAAGATTATTGGAAAAGAGGGGAGATTTTCGGAAACTGATATACCTGCTGGTTTGGCTACTTCACCAGGACGTTTCAATGCAAATGCTGTTGATCTAAACAGAAACTTTGATTGTAAGTGGCAACCGAAAAGCACTTGGCAGAACAAAACAGTAAGTGCAGGTGACAAACCTTTTTCTGAACCAGAATCTGTTGCTATAAGGGATTTTATAAAAAACAACAACCCAGTTGCTGTTGTTTTTTGGCATAGTCAAGGAAATGCAGTTTATGCTTCTCAGTGTGAAGATGGAATAATCCCCGAGACTATAACTATCATGAATATTTTTGCAAAAGCATCTGGTTATAAAGCAGTTCCAGAATTCGACGCATACGAAACAACAGGGGATTCAGAAGCATGGCTAGCAAAGATCGGTATTCCAGCAATTACGGTTGAATTAAAAAACCACAACGACATTGATTGGATAGAAAATCTGGCGGGAAGTTTGGCACTTTTTGAACACTATAAAGACCTCGGTATTTGACACTTGTCCAGAAGGGTGTACCATTAATTGTTGGTGACAATTGGTGTTTCCCTGGAGGGGATATGTTGTTTTTTGTGAAGCAGGAAGCTCGTCTTCTGAAGGACAAAGCAAGACTGAGAAGTCTGGCGGTTCGTTCTGAAGAGGAAGAACTGACGTTGAAGGCAGTAGAGGCGGCTCTCACTCGAATTTCGTTGGGAACCTACTACAACTGCCAAGGTGGGTGCGAAGGAAGCATTTCACCCGAACGTTTGGCGGCGATTCCTTGGAGCGCATGTTGCAAAGAGTGCGCCAAGGCCAAGGCAAAGAAGCCGACCTCCCAGGCGACTGTGTCTCCAAGAGCAGTCTTCGTCTAGGCAGTAGTCCGTTTCTTCATCACCCTTGCCGTGGATCCCAGCCCACGGTAAAAAAACTTTGGCCGCCCCCGTTGGCGGCCCTTTTTTGTCTAATTTTTAAAAACAGTGGTAGGATATAGGTAAGATTTTGTATTCAAGATCGTCTACATAAATGGATAAAGACTCATTAAAAAACAGGTTCATTGGCATATATGAGACTGAATCAGATGCTATTTTTAGGTACTGCTTTTTTAGAGTTTCGGATCGCGATACGGCTATTGATTTGATGCAAGAAACATTTACCAAGTTTTGGGACTCAGTTTCCTCTGGTAAAGACATAGATAACGATAGGGCCTTTATTTTCAAAATAGCTAGAAACCTGGTTATAGATTTGTATAGAAAGAAAAAATCTTTCTCCCTGGATTCTATTTTGGAAGAGAACGAAGATAAAATGTTCATGTCGGATTTGGACAAAACAAAAGAAGATATAGAAATCTCCAGTGAAGCCAGGTTTGTAATGGATAAAGTTTCTCTTCTTCCTGCCAATGATCAACAAATTATTTATTTGCGTTTTGTTGAGGGTCTGAATCCCAAAGATATAGGTGAGATTTTGGATGTTTCTTCAAATGTTGTGTCTGTCCGTTTGATAAGGGCGATAGAAAGATTGAGAGAACTTACGGATTATAGTATTG
>CAZKFS010000029.1:0-9925 GCA_964552275.1 uncultured Candidatus Saccharibacteria bacterium
CGGTATATTCTCAACAGCATCATCAACATTTGGATCATCACTATACCTTCCGTCTTTGTCACAAGGATCAGCATACATTGGTTCAAATGGTCTAGTTCAAACAGTAGCAACAACAACATTCGGAGCAACAAACTCTACACTCACAGTTACAGGTACAATAGGTAACCTACTAGGTGGAACAAACTCATCTATTGCACTAAACCTCTCTAACCCAAACACATGGTCAGCACTACAAACATTTAACTACTCATCATCTACTATATACTCATCTTTCCTAACAGCATCATCAACAAACCTAAACACAGCATTCCTAACACTATCTACTACAACAGTAGGAACACTAAAGACAAATGCATCAGGTCTAGTCTGGGTAGATACATCTAGTGGTACAGCTGCTTCATCAACACTCCTATCTGACTTCAACACATTCTCCAACACAAACAACTTCACAGGTAGAATAGGTCTAGCTTCATCATCACCATGGGCACAACTATCAGTGAATCCAAGCGGAATCGCGGGACCAGCGTTTGCTGTGGGATCTTCTACAGCAACAAGTTTTGTTGTGACCAATGCAGGAAGAGTGGGAATAGGAACAGCCTTGCCGGCGATGTCCTTACATGTAAAAGAAGACGCAAACACAACTACTGGACTTAGAATAGAGAACTCTACAAACAACACCACCGCGTCGGCCAGCCTCGCTGTTGTCTCTGGAACTTCTAGTGTTTCATTAAGCGCTATACCAGCAGGTTATACAGCCCTGACACATTTGTCAGATAGGGCATTGTTGTATGCAGACTCAACTGCTGGTGGTTTAGATTTGTCGTCTCAAGTAGGAGATATCAGATTGTATTCTGGTGGATTAGCAACTACCAACGAAAGGTTGAGACTTCTCTCAACAGGGGAATTAGCAATAGGTACAACAACTACAGGATCCTTTACTACAACCCTCGCTTCCTCCACCGCCCCACAACTCTCCCTCTCAGCAGGAGCAGGACTAGCACAAACAGTATTCAGAAATGATGGAACAAACTTCTACATCTCTACTACAACAGTAGCAGGAACATCTACAACAACAACATCAGCATTAGAAATAGCACTAGGTGGTTTCGGAACAACAACACTAAGAGGTCTCTCTATATCAGGCTTTGCAACATCAACATCTAACGTAGGATTTAACATTACATCCGGTTGTTATGCAGTAAATGGAACATGTATTTCTGGGGGTGGAGCTGGAAGTCTTTCAATAGGTTCTGCAGTTACCAGTGGAACAGATGGCTCAGTCTTGTTTGTTGATGGAGGTCAACTACAACAAGATAATTCAAACTTCTTCTTTAACAACACGACAAACAGACTAGGTCTTGGATCAACAACACCATGGGCACAATTATCTATTAATCCAGACGGAATCACAGGACCGGCGTTTGCTGTGGGTTCAACAAGTGCTACAGCGTTTTCTATATTTACAAACGGGACAGCAGGTTCAATATTTAACTATGGAACAATATCAACAACTACTGTTATAGATAACAATAGTTATGCATGGACAATAGCTACATCCTCAACAGCTACACCATTATTAAGAATTGATACAACCACAGGCTCAGAGCAAGTTGTTATAGGAGTGCTTGGCGGTGATGTAACAATAGGTGCTGTGGGCCAAGCATCCGATCTAGTTTTTGAGGAGGACTCATTAATCAGAGGTCAAACAGGTGGAAGGAATTTAACTTTTGGTGACAGTGGAGACGTTATAAATTTTGCAGTAAATACTGGATTTGGCTCAACAACACCATGGAAGGTTCTTTCGGTCTCTGGTAACGTGGCTCTGGATGGTCTAACTGCTTCAACTGGAGCGGGTTCAATTTGTTTGTCATCAAATAAAGAATTGGTTTATAACTCAGGTTCAGATGCTTGTCTTCCTTCATTGAGAAGCACAAAGCATGACATAGGTGATCTCTCGGTATCAGGTATTGATTTGGTGAATTCATTAAAAACAGTATCATTTGTGTACAACGAAGGTTATGGAGATGACAGAACAAGGTATGGTTTTATAGCCGAAGACACTGCAGATGTTGATGAGCATTTGGCAACATATAATGCACTTGGAGATATAAGTGGTATTGATGACAGAGCGGTAATTTCAGTTGCAGTGAAGGCCATTCAAGAATTAAATCTTAATCTAGAAAGCTTAGTTTCTACAAGTTCAACCACAACACCTGAATCTGAGGCTTTTGTCACAAGATTTTTTGACGGAATGTTCTCAAGATTTATTTCTTGGTTTGAAAACAAAAACAATGGCATAAAGAAATTCTTTGCAAAAGAGGTTTACACTGATACACTCTGTGTTTCTGACGGCACAGGGGAAACATGTATTACCAAAAACCAACTAGATTTATTACTAGCTAACGCAGTATCTTCTGGTGGGGGAAATACAGGTTCCACAAATACTGTTTCAGAGGATTCAGACACAACACCTCCAGTCATTACAGTTGTTGGTAACAACCCTGCAATAATAGAGATTGGAACAAGTTATGTAGATCTTGGGGCGACAGTTACAGATGTTGGTATAAATGGTGTTGTGAATAATAACCTTGGCTTAAAGTATAGTGTTGATGGTGTGGAAGTTATAGATATAAGTATAGACACTACAGTTACTGGAACTCACACTATTATATATAGTAGTGTCGATGGTGCTGGAAATATTGGAACTGCTGAAAGGGTGGTGGAGGTTATTGATCCAAATACAGTGGTAGATCCAATCCCAGCTACTCCTGACAATGAAGAAGATGTCCCAGAAACAGATACAGAGGAATTAGCTACTCCTGACAACGAAGAGGATACTCCAGAAATAGACTTACAAGAGATAACAACTGGAACAACTACTCCTGAAACTATCTAGACAAGTTTTGGTGCTTGACTGTGTTTAAACATTGTTATAGAATATGTGGTGTTATGTCGGGTAGCTACTCCAAAATTTGTTGGGGAGGAAAGTCCGAACACCATGCCTAGTTTATTCTAAGCAAGAGTAGTGGGTAATACCCATCCACAGCAATGTGAGAGGTGCGAGCAGTGACGCCTAAGGTGAAAACCAAAGGGTTCCTTTAGGAATAATCCTGTAGCAATACAGGGGTGAAACGGCAAAATCCTTACTTTGGTGCAAGGCCGTGCTCGAGGCAACTCGGGAGTGCCGCTTGATCTTTGTGGTAACACAAAAGACAGATAAATGGCTATCGCCAGATTTGAATTAAATCTGGTACAGAATTCGGCTTATAGACATAATATAAAATGAAAATCACCTCTTAATCGAGGTGATTTTCATTTTATATTATGTCTATTTGTTCGAAATATATTTATAATTACCAATGTATTTTAGATAAAAACATAGTTTGATTGTTAGTGTTATATTTTATACAATGTATTATCGATTGTTTAATAATCTAAAGTACAAAATGATAGAAAATCAGATAACACCAGTAAATTCTAAGACTACTTTTGATAAAGTTTCTTTTTTGGTGTTAGCAATAACCACCTTTTTAATACCAATATTTTTCGTTCCATCGGCTTTTGTTCCACTACAGTTTGGGACAAGACTAATATTTGCTTCAGGCATTATTTTGTCTGTATTTATATACATATTGTCAGTTTTAAAAACAAAATCCATTGATTTACCTGGGTCAAATAAATACATATTATGTTCCATGTTGGCGGTTCCTTTTCTTTACGTGCTCACTTGGGGTATGGGTGGTTTTTCTAGGTCATCTTTTTTTGGTCACACTTTTGAAATTACAACAGTTGGTTTCATGTTACTCTCTTTTGTGTACTTATTTCTCGTATCGGTTTTTTTTAGAAATAAAAATTATATTTTGTATTCATACATATCTTTTATTTTTGCAGCTTTAGTTGTGGAAATATTCTTGATAATAAGAATAATTTTTGGAGCAAAGGTTCTATCATTTGGATTTTTCACTACGATAACTAACACAACAATAGGTAGTTGGAATAACACATCTGTGTTTTTCGGGGTAGTGGCAATCCTGCTTGTTGTGGGATTTCATATGCTGAATATTAAAAAAGTGGCGAAGTTCATTTTTGCCACACTAGTACTTTTGTCATTGTTTTTTGTGGCACTTATAAACTTTGTTATGGTGTGGGTTTTAATGGCCATGTCATTATTTATTTTTATTGCATACAGTTTGTTTGTTTCAAACAAGAATAATTCTGATAAAAACTTCTGGAAAAATAAAATAAATAATTTACCTATATTTGCAACATTTGTGTTAATTTTATCAGTCGTTTTTGTGTTGTGGGGTGGTTCATTTGGAACTTATCTTTCTAATAAATTTGAAGTTTCAAATCTAGAAGTTAGACCATCCCTTTCTGTAACTATGGATATTGCTCGTAACACTTTAAAAACAAAACCTTTTTTTGGTTCTGGTGTAAATTCATTTGGCAATCAATGGTTATTGTTAAAGCCTGATGATGTTTTGAATACTCCTTTTTGGAATATTGATTTTGCAAATGGCGCAGGTCTTATCCCAACATTTGCTGTAACTACAGGTATTGTCGGGATAATATCGTGGTTATTATTTTTTGGGTATTATTTGTATCTAGGTTTCAAATCATTTTTTACAAAAATAGATGATTCTTTTGTCAGATACTCTTTGTTGTCTTCTTTTATTGTATCTTTGTATCTCTGGATTGTTTCTTTTGTTTATATTCCCAGCACTGTTGTTTTTTTGATGACGTTCTTCTTTACCGGAATATTTTTTGCTTCAGTTTATCTAGTTGGTTTGATAAAGATTAAGACTGTATTTTTTTCTAAAAATTACATACTAGGTTTTACCCAGGTTTTCTTTTTTGTTGTAGTTTTTGTTTCTTGTGGGTGGTTTGCTTATGGTCTTTGGAATAATTCAAAATCTACTTGGTATTTTCAGAAGAGTCATTTTGCCGCAAATCAATTGGGAGACATATCTTCTTCGGAAGAGTATATGATCAAAGCCTTACGTTATGCAAAAAATGATGTTTATTTCAGAGCCCTTTCTCAAATAGAGATGGCCAAGTTGAACACTATTGTTTATCAAAACCAAAACAATCTGAAACAAGGTGATATCCAGGAACAATTTTCTAGTGTATTATCTAAGGCCATAAACTTTGCTTCATCGGCAAGAGATATTGATCCATCAAATTATTTAAACTGGATATCTTTAGGTCAGGTTTATGAGTTTGTTTCCAGCCCAGCTTTAAAAATAGAAGGTTCATATGATAAGTCAGAGTTTTCTTACAAAGAAGCCCTGAAACTAAATCCAAAGAACCCAATGATTCCACTGTTTTTGTCGAGGCTGGCTTTAACAAAAGGGGATATGGAATTGGCTAGACAGTATGCCATGCAGTCAATTTTATTAAAGAGAAATTATTTGGATGCATATTTTCTACTTTCCCAAATTGAAGTTGCTGATAAGAATTTGAAAGGGGCTATAGATGCAATTACAGCTTCCTCTGTTATTGATCCAACAAACCCAGCAATATTTTTCCAACTAGGTCTTTTGAAATACAATCAACAGGATTTCAATGGCGCTATAGAAGTTCTAGAAAAAGCAGTGAGCATGACTCCAGATTACGCTAATGCAAAGTATTTTTTGGGACTTTCTTATGAAGCAACCAAACAACATGATAAGGCCATTTCTCAATTTGAGCAGTTAAGAATTACAAACCCAGAAAGCAAAGATGTTGAATTAATACTAGAAAACCTAAAATCAGGCAAATCAATATTTACAAACAACTCAGAAACAAATCCGGGTAATGTTACAAAGCTTCCAGTTAAGGAAAGTATAAGATAATCAAAATGGTAAAAAGATTTTTAGACTTATTAAATAAAGAGATAAACGGCCTGCATCAGGCCGCTTATCTTTTGGGGTTTTTCGCAATATGTTCACAAGTGTTAGCTCTTGTCAGAGACAGGATTCTTGCGGCACAGTTTGGTGCAGGGGATACACTAGATCTTTATTATTCAGCATTTAGAATTCCTGATATCATATTTGTCACGGTTGCTTCCATAGTTTCTATATCAGTACTTATACCATTTCTTATTGAAAGGTTTGAAAAAGGAGAGGAGGAGGCCAAAGAGTTTGTTGATACAGTATTCTCGTTTTTCTTTTGTTTTGTCTTTGTTGTGGGTGTCGTGGCGTACATTACTGCGCCATATCTCATGAAAGTTTTGTTTCCAATATTTGCTAAAACATCTTCTTTTGATCAGTTGGTATCATTGACTAGGGTATTGATACTTTCTCCAGTGTTTCTTGGTTTATCAAATTTATTTGCTAGCATAACCCAAATACACAAGAGGTTTTTTATCTATGCTGTATCACCAGTTGTTTATAACATCGGTATTATAGTGGGAATACTAGTTCTGTATCCAATTTTTGGAATTGTGGGTTTGGGTTACGGGGTTGTGTTGGGAGCTTTTATGCATTTTGCTATACAGATTCCTTTTATATTGAGTATTAAAATGTTTCCTAAGTTGCATTTTCCCATAAAATTAAGTTTTATTAAAAAGATAGTTTTCACCTCACTACCAAGGACGGTAACTGTTTCCTCGAGTGAACTAGCAGAACTTTTTCTTATTTCTATAGCATCTTTTCTTACTGTCGGCTCAATATCCATATTCAATTTTGCTTTCAATCTCCAATCTGTACCTTTTAGTGTTATAGGTATTAGCTATTCTCTCGCTGCTTTTCCAACTCTAACTCGTCTTTTTACTAACGGATCTCATGATGATTTTGTTGGGCAAATGATTACTTCGTCGAGACATATAATATTTTGGTCAATACCCGTGTCAGTTTTGTTTGTTGTTTTGCGTGCGCAGATAGTTCGAACTGTTTTTGGTGCTGGAAGATTTAACTGGGAAGATACGAGACTCACAGCCGCAGCTCTTGCCATATTCACACTTTCTCTTGTTGCCCAAAATCTAGTAGCTCTTTTTGTTAGATCGTATTATTCTCGGGGTAAAACTAAAACACCTTTGTTCATGAATGTTTTTTCTGCAGGACTGATTGTTTTTGGAGGATATTTTTTGATAAGTCTATTCAAAACAAATATTCCTTTTAGATATTTTATAGAATCTATTTTTAAAGTTTCAGATATACCAGGAACAATAGTTCTGATGTTACCTCTGGCATATTCTATTGGTGTTATTATAAATCTCATAATTCACTGGATTGGTTTTAATTATCATTTTCCATCTTTTTCTCGTCCAGTACTAAGAACACTTTTTGAGGTTTGTGGTTCTTCTATAATCATGGGTTATGTTGCATATAAATCTTTGGGTATTTTTGACACAATTTTCAACATAAATACATTACTGGGAATATTTTTGCAAGGATTTTTGTCAGGACTCCTAGGTATCTTGGTTGGATTAGTTGTTTTGTATTTGCTAAAAAGCAAAGAGTTGGCAGAGGTTTGGATTACTTTACACAAAAAAATATGGAAAGCAAAAATAGTTGGTCCTGACGCAGACCCTAACTAGTTTTTGGTTTTCGAGGCAGTTTTGTGCTTTAATGTAGCTCATGGATAATATAAGAAATTTTAGCATTATTGCCCACATAGACCACGGTAAATCGACTTTGGCTGATAGAATGTTAGAAATAACTGGGACTATAGAGAAACGAAAAATGCAGGATCAAGTCCTGGATTCTATGGAGCTTGAGCGTGAAAGGGGGATTACTATAAAGATGCAACCAGTTAGAATGAACTATCGTGACAACGGAACCGACTTTATTTTAAACCTCATCGATACACCTGGGCACATAGACTTTTCTTATGAAGTTTCTCGTGCTCTCAAGGCCGTAGAAGGGTCTATTCTTTTGGTTGATTCAACGCAAGGTGTTCAAGCTCAAACTCTAACTACTTTGGGGATGGCTCGTGAGTCGGGGCTGACTATTATCCCTGTTCTTTCAAAAATAGATTCTCCTTTGGCTAGAGTAGATGAGGTGAAACAAGAAGTGGTAAAACTTTTGGATTGTCTTCCAGAAGATATACTGCTCGTGTCTGGTAGAACAGGTGAGGGGGTGGAGAATTTGTTAAAAGAGGTAATAAAAAAAATACCAGCACCTAAAAAAAGTTTAACTAATAATTTTCAGTCACTAATTTTTGATTTTAAATATTCAACACACAGGGGTGTTATTGTTTTTGTTCGTGTTGTTAGTGGGGAAGTAAAAAGAAACACACCACTAATTTTCAAGATTGCTAAAGAAACTTTTACTTCTATTGAAGTGGGGATTTTCTCTCCCGACGAATTACCGAAAGAGACTTTGTCTGCAGGAGAAATAGGTTATATTGTAACTGGTATAAAACAACCCGGCATTGCTTCTGTTGGAGATACGGTATCTCTTCAGTCAGACAATCTTCCTCCACTTCCTGGATACATGTTACCTCGGCCAGTAGTTTGGGCTTCTATTTATCCAGAAAGTCAGGACGATTTTGTTTCGCTAAAACAAGCTTTGGGAAAATTGAAATTGTCAGACTCTTCGTATACATACGAAGAAGAATCATCCGGAGTTCTGGGAAGAGGTTTTAGATGTGGTTTTTTGGGTATGTTACACCTAGAGATAATATCTGAAAGACTCCACAGAGAGTTCAATCTAGAGTTGGTAGTGACGATGCCGACTATTACATATGAGGTTACATATAAAAATGGTCCTAAAGCTGGAAAATCTGAAATAATATATTCACCAGCACATTTTCCTGACGAAGGACTACTTTCTCAAATAAGGGAACCTTGGGTTAACTGTATAATAATTACTCCAGCTAATTATCTAGGTAACATGATGCCACTTTTATACGAGCATGAGGCTGAGCTCGGTGAGTCAGAAAATTTTGGAGAAGATAGAACCAGACTGTTTTTAAAGATGCCACTTAGGGAACTCATGAGAAATTTCTTTGATAAATTGAAAAGTGTTACTTCTGGTTTTGCATCTATCTCATATGAAATAGAGGGAATGAGGGATGCAAACGTTGTGCGTATGGATATATTGGTTGCCGATGAAGTTTTACCTGCTTTCTCCAGGGTTATTTCTAGGAGGATTGTAGAACAAGAAGCGGAACTGATGGTGGAAAAACTTCATGCTCTTCTACCAAGACAAATGTTTGTTATGAAAGTTCAGGCCAAAGCTTTGGGAAGAATAATCTCATCTCGTACAGTTTCAGCTTTCAGCAAAGACGTGACGCAACATATGTATGGAGGAGATATTACTCGCAAAATGAAATTACGAGAAAAGCAAAAGAAAGGTAAAAAGAAAATGAAAGAGAGGGGTAGGGGGACGGTGGATATTCCACAAGATGTATTTCTAAAAATGCTCAGAAACTAGCGTTGTATTGCAAAGTGGGTCAGACCAATAGCAATAGCATCAAATTCATCGTCACTACTTTTTTTGGAATCGACAGTAATTAGTTTTTTTACCATGTCTATTATTTGTTTTTTCTCGCTTCGGCCATAACCAGTTATGGCTATTTTTACATCGTTTGGAGTGTATTCAAATACAGAAAGACCTAGTGAGCTTCCAGTATAAAGTATTACTCCTCTAGCTTCACTTACCATCATTGCTGTTTTTTGGTTGCCACTAAAGAATAGTTTTTCTGTCGCTAGTTGTTCTGGCTTATATTTTTTTATTACTTCTTTGATCCTGTTTCCAATAAGAGAAAGTCTTTCTGGGTGGGGGATTTTGGCACTTGTTTTAAAACACTCAGAAAAAATAAGTTTTTCTTTGGCACCTTTTTCTTTGTCTATAATAGCTATACCCAGTCTCTCATATCCCGGATCTATGGAGATTATTTTCATTTTTGTATTTTAACATACTAACGCAGAATAAAATTTTCTGGAACCCGCATAAATCGCTGTTGCGATTTTGCTCTGCTCGGAAATCAAGAAAACAAT
>CAZKFS010000030.1:0-9614 GCA_964552275.1 uncultured Candidatus Saccharibacteria bacterium
GTCTTGATCTTCTTCATATGCTTTGTGACCTTCTGCATATGCCTGCATTAAATCTGTTCCTTTTTTCATTGCCCAAACAGCCTTGGCAACATGAAGACCAACATCCCCTTGATAATTAGCTCTTTGTATTTCTGCTCCATTTTTTTCTAGTATTCGTGAAATAGATTCACCAATCACATTTGGCATCAAATGCCCTATATGAAATTCCTTAAACGGATTTGGATCAGTGTACTCAATAATTATTTTTTGTCCTGAAAATATAAGGCTATCTGTATTCCCATTTTTTATTTTTTCCAGCTTATTTGCGAAATATGTTGGAGAAAAAAAGAAATTTAAAAATCCTGGTTTTGCGACTTCCACAGTAATCCCATCTAAACTTATTTTTGATTTTATTTCCTCTGCAAAATCAAAAGGATTCTTTTTTAACTCTTTTGCATAAACCATCGCCACGTTTGAAGTAAAATCCCCCATTTCTATATGAATCGGGTAATCCAAAACAACCTTTGGATTTTCTATACCAAAATCTTTTAAAACATTTTCAATTTTTTTTATTAAATCTTCTTTCACAAAATTCTATCTATTATCACCATCACCTCTTATGACACCTCTGTCTTTTCTTGATTGTATTTTTTCTATATTACCAAGAGCAACCTCGTCCAAAGAAAAACCTAAGTCACTTGATAATACAGCCAAAAACCACAGAACGTCTCCTAATTCCGCTTTTAGTTCAAGTTTCCTTTTGTCTGTCATATTCTCACCCCCATCGTCTCCTCGGAGGAGCTTACTAACCGTACCCGCAACTTCTCCAGCTTCACTTCCCAAACCCAAAGCTGGATAAATAACTTTATATTTTTCTGGATAGATGGCTGTTTCCTTTGCTTTTTTTTGATAGTCGTTTAGTTCCATTTGCCCATAATAACACCACTTGGACTCTTTATAAAGTATTTTAATTTGAGATGTTTTTCCTCAAAACAGAATCTATCTTTCTAGCGATCAAAACAAAATCCTTCTCTTTTTTACCTCTAGTTGTTTCCGCGGCTGAGCCGATTCTAATTCCGGATGGGTCCATGGGAGATCGTGTTTCTCCTGGAATAGTATTTTTATTTACAATAATTCCATTTTTCTCTAGTTTGTCACTAGCATCTTTTCCAGGAAGTCCTCTTCCTCCCATCCAAGTATCCATAAGTACCAAATGCGAATCTGTTCCACCTGAAATAATTTTCCACCCAAGTTTTTTAAGCTCTATCGCCAAAGCATTAGCATTTTTCACAACTTGCTTTGCATATTTTTTGAAAGCTGGTGAAGAAGCTTCTTTTAATGCAACCGCGACTGCAGCGATTTGGTTTAAATGTGGACCTCCCTGAAGTCCCGGAAAAACGGCTTTGTCGATTTTTTTACCAATCTCTCTGTCGTCTATTTTAGAAAAAATCATTGCAGATCTTGGACCTCGCAAGGTTTTGTGAACTGTTGTGGTCACAACATCAGCATACTGAAATGGTGATGGATATTCCTTACCTGCAACAAGTCCAGCAAAGTGAGACATGTCCACCATAAGTAACGCCTTACAACTATCAGCAATCTCTCTGAATTTTTTGAAATCAACTTTTCTTGGGTACGCAGTAAATCCAGCAACTATTATTTGCGGCTTTTCTTTTTGAGCTAATTTTTTAAGTTCGTCATAATCAATAACTTCTGTATCTCCCCTAACTCCAAATGGCACTTGAACCCAAGATTTACCTGTCATTGAAACTTTATGTCCATGAGTAAGATGTCCACCATCTTGCAAACTCATTCCCATAATTTTTCCACCAAGCGGGACAAGTCCAACATAAACTGCTAGGTTTGCAGGAGAACCAGAAAGAGGTTGGACATTTACATGCCATTTTGAACTCAATAATCCAAAAAGTTTCAGTGCTCTATCTTTTGCAACAACTTCTATCTTATCTACAATTTCATTGCCACCGTAGTATCTTGCGCCAGCATACCCTTCTGCGTATTTATTTGTAAGTTCTGACCCTAAAGCTTCCAAAACATCATTTGAAACATAATTTTCCGAGGCGATTAGATTGATAACTTTTTTTTGTCTCTTCTCCTCTGCATCAATAAGTTTTTCTATCTGTTTGTCTTTCATGTTTTTAAATTTTAAATTTATTTTTAATAATCTTATAAACCTCATCGTGAACACCTTCTGGCGGCAAACAAACCAAGCCTTTACAACAGAGAACTTTCTCCCAATTTTTATTTTGCTTTTCCAAAAGCAGAGCACTGTTTCTTGAATTTTTTAAATGAAGAAAATTCTCTTCCGCAACGTCTTTCCTTCCTTTTAAATATGTTTTCTTTGCTTGAGCTGCTTTCTTTTGTAGCCACAATTTACTAACTTCAAACGGAACATCTAGATAAATAACTAAATCTGGTTTAGGAATTTTAAAAACTGAATACTCCATAGTATCCAGAAAATTTAAAAATTCTTTTCTTTTTTTTAAATTAGAAATTTTGCCCCCTTGATGAATCTGATTTGCAGAAGCATATCTGTCAGCGATAACCATAAAACCTGAATCCAGCCAATCCTTTATTTGCTTAGAAGACTCAAATCTGTCCGCCGCATACAAAACTGAGGCTAGTTTGGGATCAACTTTTATAAAATCACCATATATACCAGAAAGATGCTCTCCGATAAACTGACCAAAAAAGTTATCCTCATACCTAGGAAAATCAATAGTTTTAACCTTTTTTCCTTCCCTTTTAAGTCTTTCTGCCAAAAGTCTAACTTGAGTCGCCTTGCCAGAACCATCTATTCCATCTAATACAATTAATTTGCCTTTTTGCATATAGTTTAAAGTTAGTTGGTCATAGTATAATACAAATATGAGAAAAATCATTGTGAGTCACGAATTACCTCCGGAAGCAAATGCTATGGCGCTGGCGATGTACTCTAGAGACCCTCAAAGTTTCAACTCCCATCTTGAGACAGTAAACCGTGTTGGTCCAGAAAAGTTTATGTCGCAGTATTATGTAGGATATGGACACAAATCTATTGGTGACTGTGGCACAACAACAATATGTGCAGAAAATGTGAGCATGCTTTGTGCAAAAGCAATACAACAATGGGCTCTTTATAACGGACAAGAAGCAAGTACTCGATATCTAGACATGAGCTCTCAAGAAATACTTAATCCCCTAAAAACAAAGGCCGGAAAAGAAATCCAAGATGAATGGATGCGGATGTACAAAAAACTACTAGTGGTACTTGTTCCCCATCTGAAAGAAAAGTTTCCTATTTCAGAAGGTGAAAATCCAAAAGTGTACGATAGGGCCATAAATGCAAAAGCTTTTGATATAGCAAGATCTCTACTGCCTGCTGGAGCAACTACGTATGTTGGTTGGCACACAAACCTGAGACAAGCTGTTGATCATCTCATGGAACTAAGAAACCACCCTCTACCTGAAATAAAAGAAGTGGCCAACGAAATGTCTGCAGAGCTTCACAAAAAATACCCTTCTTCTGGTTTTGATAAAAGATACGAACAAACAGAAAACTATATAAACGCGTATATGGATGAGTATGTTTATCTAGAGCCAGAAACGAAACTAAAAAACAAAATGCTCAGCACAACTAACAACCTGAATGTAAAAGCGATACGAAAATATAAAGATCTTTTATCCTCCAGACCAGCAAAAACAGAGCTTCCTTTTTTCCTGAAAAGATATGGAACTTTTACTTACCAATTCTTGTTAGATTTTGGCTCATTTAGAGATCTGCAAAGGCACCGAAGTGGAAACATCCTAATGCCACTCCTAACAACCAAGTATGGTTTTCATAAATGGTATCTAGAACAAATACCAAAGAAGTACAGAACTGAAGTTTTAAATGTAATAAAAAAACAAACGAAAAAAATAAATTCTTTGAAGTGTGATGACAAAACAAAACAATACTACACTGCTATGGGTTTCAATGTAATGTGCGGGTGTACTTTTGACCTACCGGCAGCAACATATTTAGCAGAGTTGCGCTCAGGACAAACCGTTCACCCGACACTCAGGGTTATCGCTCAAGAGATAGGAAAAAGCATAAAAAAAGTTTTTCCCAAGATGAACCTTTACTGTGATTTCTCAGATGATGTCTGGTCTTCAAAGAGAGGTAGTCAGACGATAGAGAAGAAATCTTAAAAAAAATAATCATAAAAATATGGCACTATCAGACAAAAAGATACTAGAAGAAATAAAGGCTGGAAATATAATAATCACCCCATTCAAAAAAGAAAACTTGGCTACATCAAGTTATGACTTAACTTTGGGTGAGTACTTCTTTGTGGAACAACCACCAAAACATTTTCAAAACATATTCAACATATACGAAAAAGAACACGTTGATCATGTATGGGGA
Source organism: uncultured Candidatus Saccharibacteria bacterium (assembly GCA_964552275.1). GTDB lineage: Bacteria > Patescibacteriota > Minisyncoccia > Phycocordibacterales > DATDWN01 > C7867-006. Next base: position 4,385 of record CAZKFS010000030.1, read on the forward strand.
ACAAAACCGAAAAAAGCTTTATCTGCAAAAGAAGTTTTCGCCGATTACAAATTCAAATTTGGCAACATATCACCAACTGATAAAGTTATAATGTTGGCTCCAGGAGAAACAATTCTTGCCCACACAAACGAGTTTATAGGAGGATTGAACCACATAACAACAATGATGAAGGCAAGATCTTCTATGGGTAGAAGTTTTATAGAAGTATGTAAATGTGCAGGTTGGGGGGATGTTGGTTATGTAAACAGGTGGACTATGGAAATAACAAACAACTCAAAACACTACTACATACCCCTAGTGGTTGGCAGACGTATAGCACAGCTTATATTCTTTGAAACAGGCCCTATACTTGATAAGGATTACTCTCACAAAGGAAAATATCAGACATCATCAGATATTAAAAAGTTGGTTAAAGAATGGGACCCACTCAGCATGTTACCGAGACTATATACTGATAGAGACATAAAGAAATAAAATAAAACCCCTTTCGGGGTTTTATTTTATTTTATATCAACTCCCATTGAGCGAGCAGAACCTGCAATGATTTTCATTGCTGCGTCTATATCATTTGCGTTTAGGTCTGGCATTTTCTTTTCTGCGATTTCTTTTAGTTGAGCTTTTGTTAGAGAACCAACTTTTGAAACTGCGTTTTTACCTGAACCTTTTTCTTTACCAATAGCTTTTAAAATAAGAGCTGAGGCTGGAGGAGTCTTTAGCACAAAAGAGAAAGTTCTGTCTTCGTATACTGAAATCTCAACAGGAACAACATCCCCTTTCATATCCTTTGTAGCATCGTTGAATTGCTTTACGAACTCACCAATGTTAACACCCGCCTGTCCCAAAGCTGGACCTGTCTTACCTGCTGGAGTTGCTGCTCCGCCTGGGATAACTAACTTAAGCTTTTTTGTGATTTTCTTTGCCATATTTTGTGTGTTTCAAAGATTACCTTATATTTTCTTAACTTGCAAGAAGTCTAGCTCCACCGGAGTTTCTCTTCCGAACATAGCCACTAGGACCTTAACCTTACCTCTCTCCTCATCAACTTCATTTACCTTGCCCTCTAGATCTTTAAACGGACCGTCTACTATCTTTATAGCGTCGTTCAAAGAAAGATCTATCTTGTGTTTAACATCACCAGTGTTCATTCTGGCAAACAGCTCGTCTATTTCTTTCTTGTCGATTGGAACTGGATAAACACCTGAACCAACGAAACCTGTAACACGAGGAGTGTTTCTAACAACAAACCATGAATCTTCTGTTACGATCATGTCCACAAGAATGTATCCTGGGTATATCTTCTCTTCCTCTTCTACTCTCTTTCCAGCTTTTATTTTTATTTTTTTCTCTGTTGGAACTATTACGTTAAAAATCTTGTCTTCCATTCCTAGAGACTCTATACGCTGTTTCAGATTTCGCATAACAGCGTTTTCATAGCCTGCGTATGTGTGAACCACATACCAGTTTCGAGTGTTGTGTGTTTGTTGTTTTGACATGGTTAAAAATTAAATAGTTAAAAATAAATTTAGATTACAAACTTTTCTAGAATTAGATTTAAGATAAAATCAAAAAATCCCAAAAAAACTGAAACGAAAATCGAGATAACAATAACAACAACAGTAAAAGCAATCGCTTGGTTACGTGTAGGCCAAGAAACGTGTTTTAGTTCTCCTTGTGTATCTTTTAAGTAAGTAATTAGACTCATGTTTTTATAATTATACTACCTCTGGTATTAAAAAACCCCTGCTGGGGACTTGGTAATATACTACTCCTTTATGACAAATTAGTCAAATATATAGAAACATCAAACATGCTTTTTGTTTTATCTTGCCAGACACCAAAAAAACCCTATTTTAAGGCTTTTTGGTGTCTGAGAAAAAGACCTGGGTGTTATCGGATTTCGTAGGTGATAGTAACGTTGGATACCACTTCATTCTCCCCAACCGGCAACTGTGGTGCCATGGCTACTGAAGCCTCCATGCTAACAGCCTTATCCATTCCCCCCATTGCATAGTATGGCATTGGATAGTTACCTCCCTCACTGAAGTTAACTATTCTAACTAGTTTTACCCCGAGTGAGTCAGCTAAATCTTCTGCTTTTTGTTTTGCATCAGCTATTGCCTTGTCTCTTGCTTCTGCCATAACCTTCTCCTCATCATCAACCACAAAACTTAGTCCGCTTATATTTGCTGCACCGAGACTTCCAACTTTTGTTAGGACATCTCCAGCTTGATCTGTATTTCTAACTTTAATACCTATAGTCTGACTAACTTCATAACCAAGTAAAACTTGTTTGCCTGGAGGACAGTATCTATCAGAACAAATTCCAGCTTGCTGGTACTCGTATTTTGGATATGAGTTGTATCCTATTGTTTTGATATCCTTTTCTGCTATACCCATGCCTTTTACGGCGTCGAGAATGGCATTCATTTTCTTAGTTGCCTTATCTTGAGCCTCTTTAACTGTCTTCCCTTCTTCTGTTACAGAGAAAGAGAAAGATCCGATATCAGGGATTGAAAAAACTTTACCCATACCATTTACACTAATAACGTTTGACGGGTAAACTCCACTACCGAGTTGTGAATACTCTTTTAGAGTTAAAACTGATTTAACCCCAAGAAAAACTGTAAGAAGAATAATCGCTGTTACCACTGAATTAAAAAATCTCTTCTTTTGCAAATCGCTTAATGATTGATACATAAAAATATGTGAGCTAACTTATAATATAACCTCTATTTTATCACAGACGTAACAACCAGCCTATTTGTTACATATTTAAAAATCTTTATAAATATGTAAGTAGAAACAGAACCAATAACAACACCAAAGAAAACGTCACTCACCCAATGAGCCCCTAAATAAACCCTAGAAATAGAGACTAGAAATATGGATGCTATACAAATAAAATTAAAAACTAATCTAGGTATTTTCGAAAAGTAATCATCAAAAATATAAATGAGTAAAACAAAAAAAGTTGTTGCTATCATAGCGTGATAACTAGGAAAACTCTGCCCGAAATAAATAGCCAGAGATTGAGTTGGTCTCTCCACATCAAACAAATACTTTAATACATAGACAATAAATGAATTGGCCACCAAAACAAAACCAAACAAAAGAGAATATTTTATGTCTCTAACCAAATAGACCAGAAACATTATAAACAGAACAATCGCAACGAAAAATACCGAGAGATCAAATAAAGTAGTTACCAAATAGAAAAATCCGGTTAAGCTAGATGTTCTAGCAAAAGACAGGTAGTTGTTTATAAAAATATCAAGACTATTCATCTTTTTTATTTTCCCAACGAGAAAAAACCCCACAAGTCAAAATCCTGTTACCAGAAGTCTCCCTTATGGCCAGTTCCCCATGAGATGTTTCGCCGGCTAAACCCGAGATTGCAACAGCAAACATCTGAGCATAAGTCGCGCTAGAGTAAACTGATGCATAACCGTTTAGAACTAAAGCTATTGGTTTTTGAGACAGGATAAGGTTTACTCTGGATAACAAACTGAGTAAATCTTTTTCAATTTTCCAAACTTCCCCTTTTGCACCTTTGCCATAAACAGGAGGATCCATGACCACCACGTCATATTTGTTTCCCCTCTTGATTTCCCTCTCTACAAATTTTCTAACATCATCAACTATAAATCTTATCTTTGAAGCAGAAAGGTTGGAAGATTTCATATTTTGATTGGCCAAATCAACGGAATATTTGGATGAGTCAACATGACAAACTTCTGCTCCAGCTCTGGCGCAAGCAAGACTCGCCCCACCAGTATATGCAAACAAATTTAGAACTTTTACTTTTCCGCTTCCTCCACGGATCGCCGAGGAGGCGATTATTTTATCTTCTAGCCATTTCCATTGAACAGACTGCTCAGGAAAAACTCCGAGATGTTTGGAGGGTTGCAGACTCAGAGAGAAAACCAATTTATTTATGGATACCTGCCAATTTTTATTTATCAAGTCCACAATTTTCCACTTACCACTAGTGCCTGTTTTTAAAAAAACAGCATTTGCTTTGTCCCACTCTGTTTTTGGTAGAGACTTGTTCCAAAGAACTTGTGGATCTGGACGAGACACTACAACAGATCCATATCTTTCTAATTTCTGGCCATCTCCACTATCCAACAACTCATAGTCCTGAGATGGTTCTGTGATTAAAATAGGATTCATATTTTTAACCTATATAAATACCAGTCGGGTTTGGAACCACAGCCTGAGTTGCTTGTGGTAGATCATAAACATAGACGTCTGATTCATTTCTATAAAACTTTGGCTTTCTTTCTTTCGCACCATCCACAAACTTGAAGTCTTTTAGTTGATTGTTGAAAAACTTTCCAGAAAGATAGTGTATTTCTCCTAAAGAAAAAGCTTTGCCTTTGTTTTCCAAAAACTTCACCATAGATGGATGTACAGTGCCGTCACCTTCTCTGATGTCTCTTAGATCAGCATGAGCAGATCCTGCGATAATCAAAGTTGGAAGCCCGTTGGCAGTTTTACCTATAATCTCTTCAGCCATAACCTCATCTCTACGATTCCAACTGTCTTTATCATCAAAAAAGAATACGGAGTCGACCAGACCTTCGTCCTTAACTTTTTTTAACATACTAAAATATCCTGCAGTGATTCTACCGTCACAACTATTCATTATTGTGTTGTAATCAAGTGCCCCCTCATTTTGGAAAAGATCAACAACTCTTTGGTTTTCCTTATCCCACTCTATACCGAGTTGTCTAAAGCCGAATTTTTTTATTAGTGTATATACGATACTAGGATTCTCCTTAACCCCATGCATCTCACCCACAACAAAAGATGCACCGCCCACAATATCGTCAATCAAACTGTTTGTAGCATCTGGATCAAACTCTGTTTCTATTTCCAAAATAGGCTCCAGCATAGCCGTCTCAAACGAAACTTTTTCTTTCTCTAGATTTCTTTCGTTTGTATTTAAATTTGAATCATCCATGTTCAAAATTATAACAAATGAACAACAAAAAGTCCTCAGTTATTATTTGAACAACTCCAAGAATTTGACTGGATCAATAGACACTCCGTATATACGAATACTAAAATGCAAATGTGGTGAATCAGCATAACCACTTTCCCCAGAAAGACCTATGGTTTGACCTTTTAGAACAAATTCTCCTGGTTTCACCCTCGTCTGTGATAGATGTAGATAAAAAGATAAGACCCCAAGACCGTGATCAACAATAATTGTTTTTCCATAATT
>CAZKFS010000031.1:0-363 GCA_964552275.1 uncultured Candidatus Saccharibacteria bacterium
AATGGCCAAATTCTTGACCTCTCCAAATTTTGGTGTAGAAATTGGTTAGTAATCAATAAATGAAGTTATGCTGTGGCGGCTATACTGAGGTTGTCCCACCCGATCCCATTTTTCATCCCCCACCAATTATACATTTCGGTGGCGATTATGCTGGGCTTGTTCCACCTCTTCCCATTCCGAACAGAGAAGTGAAATAGCCCAAGGCCGATGATAGTAGGTTTTTCCTGCGAAAGTAGGTAATCGCCACCAAAGTGTTTTAACTCTATAACATCCAATTTGATAATTGGTGGGGGGACGGGCTCGGAAGTGAAATACCTCAAGGTCGACTTGCCCCGTAGTGAACCGAGTTGTCGAGGTTCTACT
>CAZKFS010000031.1:373-9152 GCA_964552275.1 uncultured Candidatus Saccharibacteria bacterium
TAACTTTTAAAAGGGGAAATAACCCCCTCTTTTTATTTTCCCTTAAATTCTGGTAAAATATTAAAATATATGAGATTTCCTCAAAAACCCATTTACTAGACCTTAATTTTTATAGTTATTTTTGTTTTAATAATTTTTCTTTTTAATTTTTACCAAAAAGAGGTGAAAAACTTCTTTTATAAAATTTCAGAGCCCCTTCAGAGTTTTTTCTGGCAAACGGGACGAAAAATATCTTACTTTTTCGAAACAATTTCTGAAATCCAAAAATTAAAAAAACGATCGAAAAAATTATAAATTTTATTTTCATGTTAGTCTAAATTATCTAATAATTGATTCAACATATCAAGCAACAACTGTGCATCAGTTTTTGATAGCCTCTTTATTTTTGGATGTTTTGGATCTGTTTTTGATATTCTTTTATCCAACACCAGCCTAAACCGTTCAACTCGTAGTGTTGTTTTGTCTATTTTACCTTTCTGTATAGACTTTATTATATTATTTATTCTCCTTTCAAAGTTATTCTTCCTAATTTGGTTTAGATCAAGAGAATTAACTGTTGCTTTCATTATCTGCAAATAAGTAACCGGATCAAAAGAATTTTTAGGTAAAATAGTAAAATCTGACATACCATCTCCGGTCACATCTAGCTTTAATTCTGGAGTGTTGTTTTGATTTAAAACTATTTTAGCTTGTGTTTGTGTGGTAACTGGAATATCCACAAATCTTGAAATCTCTACGGCTCCATCTGGAGAAACTTTCTCCGACTCATAGGTAAATGTGCCAATACCTGTACCTTGGAGTCTAACCTCTCCAAACTCTGACTCCGGTAGGTTTATATACTTACCCTCTCCGAATTCCAAATATGAGCTGTTCACAATTCCCTCTTCAATATAACAAAAATCAGATGTTGGTGGACAAATCTTGCCTGTATGGTTACCCTCTGAATCATATGCATCCATAGAAACTGGTGAGTGAACGGATATTCTCAAAAGATCTCCGGTATAAACTGGCATAGTGTCCCTTAAAACATTATCTAAAACTATTTCCTTGTTTTCTATAACTGAATTTATGAGGTTATTTAATGAATCAACCTCTAATATATCTTTATGCTCTCTGTTCCTTCTAAGTCTCCTTAGATCTCTATTGTGAGTTGGTAAATCAACCCAATACTTCTCTGCCTTTCCTAAAAAACTCATGTACTGTGCACTTGGACCAATGACCGTCCCATCACCGTCAATAGTAAATTCTGGTTCTTGGTCCAACATGTAAACATTATTACAACCAACACCAAGCCCTGTAGAAAGACAGCCTGTGAACTTAGGATAATACTGAAAACTAGCAACTGTCCGTAAACCCCAACCTGCAACCTCAATAACGCGGAGACTCGCAGGTGGAGCAAATGAATCAATACTGTCATGCAAGACTTCTGCTTTATGAAAAAGATTTGCTGAAAGTTTTATTGGTAAATCTGTTCTATCTATCGCTGGACTAACTCTACCCTCATTCCCAAAAATAAAATTTATGTATTCTATATATGAATCAATTGATGAACCGTATGCACCAACCAAACTAGTTGTTACTCCAGATGGAATAGCACCATCAATAAAAGTCACTGGAGAAATCCCGACGTGTTTTATATACTCTCTGGATGGTAAAAGGCCATAACCACTTAGCATGTTGCGCCCCAACTCCCTCGCGTGAATCTCGTCCAAAAGTATTCCACCTAAAATACGTTGGTCATACCCATGAAGTGTGGCCGGAACTGCAAGTGCTGTGCCAATCTGTGGAACTGCAACCAGTATCAAATTATCAACTTTGTCTATTAAATTATTTAGTCCAGCCAACTTATCATCCTGTAATTTTTTCAAAAGCGCCTTGGCAATCAAACCTCCATTGCTATGAGCAACAATAGTCACTTTACCATTTTGGGAACTCTCAGATAGAAGATCCAGCATTCCTTCAAGAGAAATTTTTTCATCAAAATAATTTGTTCCGTTATACACTATATCTTGAACTTCCTGTCGCCAATCGTATGCGTATGATTCCCAGCGATTTATTTTTCCACTGCCTACCAATCCATCCATCATATTTGAAAAGCTCTTATATACATTTTGTCCAGCAAAACCAGATGGTAGAGGCGTATTTGTTTCTTTTATAATATCTCTTGTATATATACCAGAATTTAAACTGTTTCCGTTTACATCCAAATACAGTTGCTCAACATCTATTTTATTGTTTGGTTCCCAAAGTTGGTCTTCAAATAAAATTCCTTGTTTGTACAATCTACTTGCTTCAAGTCCTGGAATAAACAAAACATTTGAAGCACCTTCTGCATGTTCTGGAACATAATCACCCGTAAATACGGCTGAAATTTCTACTTTGTTTCTCACCAAAGCACTGACGATACCACCAAACAACCCCTTAACCAAAACTGGAGGATCAATAGACTCTACATATATATCACACCTAAAAGTTTTACCCTTAAAACTCTGTGGTAAAGGGTCACCGTATTTCTGGGTATCATAATCAGCAGGACACTCACCGCTAAAACAAGGTGACACTATGGAAACATCCCAATTATCAGTCAGATCATCAGGTCCATTTATTTCCCCGACTACTCTTATACTAGAGTTGTTATAATTTTGAGAAAATCCTACTTCGGTATCTTCTTCATTTTTAGAGTCAAAAGATAGATATGGGCAAAGATTTTCTGTGGGATCAATACAAACACCATCCTCATCCTCATTATTACAAAACCACAATCTTTCCATACTGTATTTTGCACCACCTTCTGCAAATTCAAAATGTGAAATATACGCTGGATCAATAGAAACAGATACACTTGTTGTTGTGCTCTTAAGAGAATCCAGGACGACATTAACAGACGAATTGTTAACAATAAAGTTAGAGAAAAATGCAGATATAAAAACAGTGTTGAATAAAAACAAAAATAAAAATACAGTAACAAAAGAAAAGAAACGTGCACCAATTATTTTATTCATAATGAAATTAGAAATTTATAATTTTACTAATTTCATTATACCATTTTATTTATGTGTCAATACACAATAAAACTCTCTGACTAAACTCTAATTTTTCTAAGTTCGATTTTTATATGCTGATAGTTTGGTATTTTTTCTTCAACTAGTTTCCAAAAATTTTCTCCATGGTTAAACTCTTTTAGATGACACAGCTCATGAACAACAATATAGTCGGCTATGGCTTCTGGCAACAAACAAATCTTGTAATTAAAATTTAGATTACCTTTGCTAGAGCAACTTCCCCACCTACCCCTCTGGTTTCTTATACTTATTCTTCCGTATTTAAAGTTGTAATGCGAGTTAAAGTGTTCCAAACGACTCAGGACCAACTGTCGAGCCGTTTCTTTGTATTTTAAATATTTTTTATTTACTACTTTATTTTTCTTAACCTTTTTTATTCTAAATTTTTTAAAATAGAATCTCAGTATTCTTTTCATAGTTTATAGAATTTTTAAACTTCCAGATTTGAGACAAGGTCGCGTATAAAATTTGGGAAATCATCTGAGGTGTACATATAGTACAGTGAAGATGTTTTCCAAATTTTAGACGATGAAATTGGCCAAATCTGGAAGCTTTTACCTACTTATCTAGCTCTAATATCTTATCTATTCTTATCTGCTTAACAAATTCTGGAACGTGAGAGACGAGGATCATTGCTCCTTCGTATTTATCTAGAGCCGAAGCGATGATCGGCAAATGTCTAAAGTTTATATGGTTTGTTGGCTCATCTAGAATAAGCAGATTCGGTTTTTGCAATACCAAACGAGCAAAAGCGACCAAACCTTTCTGACCTTCTGAAAGGTTGCCTATTTTTGTATGAATAATTTCACCAGAGAGCAGAAAACCTGCGGCAACTGAACGCAGAGTTTCTTCTACTTGTTCGTTCATAACTTCCATAAGAGAATCATGCACTGTGTCTTCAAAATTGAGTGTAGAAAAATCTTGTCTATAGTAACCCACCTTTACTCCGGGAGTTATTATAGCTCCTTTTGCATTCCCTCCTGCCAAAGCCTCGAGTAGAGTACTCTTTCCTATACCGTTTGGTCCAGTAAGTAGTAGGTGTTGTTTTTTTCTTAAAATAATATTTGTTTTTCGAGTGACTGGTTTGTGATTCTTTATAACAGAATAAGAGCTTATGTTGATTATGTCTCCCAATATGTCAGATTCTACTGGTATTATAAAGGGACGGATAGTTTTATCCTCTCTTCTAACATCAACCATATCTTCTTCTAACTCATCAGCTTTTTCTCGCATACGTCTAGCTACCAACCTCATTTGACCTCCTTTGTTTGCAAAGAAATTTGCCTTGTCTTTGTTTGCCTGAATCTCTTTAGCGATTTGTGCATTTTTTCTGTTTTCTTTTTCTATTCTAACTCCGATTTCTGCAACCACATCAAAATAGTTTCCAACATACTGTTCTATCTTATGAGTAAATATGTCCAAATATAAAACTCCGTGAGTAAAAGCATTTAGAAACTCGGCATCGTGAGAAATAACTATACAAGTTTTTTTATAATCAACTAGGAATTTAGTTAGATGTTCAATACCCTCTTTGTCTAGATTGTTCGTAGGTTCATCTAAAAGTAATATATCTGGATTTTGGATAAGTGCAGAAGCGAGAAGTAGTCTTGCTTGTTGTCCACCAGAAAAAGATTTGATTATTCTATCTTTTGGGGCATTTAGATTCACCACTTTTAAAACTTCATCTATCTTTGGATCAATATCATAGATTTTCTTTTCGAAACAGTTTTGAAAAAAATCCTTTACTGTCATGTCCATCTCGTCACGTGGAATAACCTGACGTGCTATAGCAATAGATGATTTTTGGTCTATATGAATCTCTCCCTCCTCAGGTTTGTGTAGTCCAGTTATGAGGCCAAATATAGTACTTTTACCGGCACCATTTTGACCCATTATGGTCACTTTTGATCCACGACGTACAGTAAAGTTGACCTCATCCAAAATAGGCTTTTTTATACCAAAGTTAAAAGATACTGAGTCAAAATTTATTATAACTTCATTTTGTGACATAGAAATCTACTCTACCTTACTTTTGATAAAGAATAAAGGCTAAACACTAATTCATAATCTTTCTAAAGAGAGTTGTTCTTTAAAATAGTATCTTGATAGATATCTATGAGAGTAAAGAAAAGTGCTAAAACTATTGGACCAAAGATAAATCCTATTGGACCAAAAACAACCAAACCACCCAATACAGCAAAAAGCATGATCAGCTGATGTATTTCGACATCTCTAGAATACAGATATGGAATAAGGAAATTATCCACCATACCCACAATCAACGCACTCCACACCATAAGTCCGATTGCATATGGAATGTTATCTATTATATACATATAGATAATTGCTGGTATAAAAACTATTGCAGTTCCCAGTCCCGGGACGAGCGAAGCTATTGAAGAAACACTACCCCAAAGTGTAGGGTTAGGAACACCAAAAATCCACATACCCACTCCAGATAAAATACCTTGAATTATGGCAACCAAAATAACTCCTTTAGCAGTCCCTGCTATAGTATTTTTTATTTTTACAAATATCTGCTCATCACGTTTGTCACTAAGAGGACTCAGATCAACAAGAGTTTTTTTAAATTTTTTACCATCTCTAAGGAAAAAGAATAAGGAGATAAATACAAGTAAAACTCCAGTAACAATACTCAAGATGCTAGAGAAAATACTACTGAGATGACTTGTCACCCAATCAGCCCCAAGACTAACAAACCCGCCTATATCCAAAGAAAATGTTGGATATATTCTCTGGATTGGTTTTTCTAAAGCACTAGTAACTTTTTGTATATAATCAATCTGGGTTTGACTTGTTAGTTGCAGGTAAAGATCTTTAGATTCACTTAAAAGTTTGGTTGCTAGAAATATGAATGGTGCAATAAATACTATTGCAAAAATTATGGTAACTATAAATGCAGACAGGCCATCTCTTCCATTCAATTTTTTGGATATCTTTCTGTGTAAAGGGGTTAAAACGACTCCAAATAGTGACGATACCACTATAACTTCGAGAAAAGGAAGGAATATAAAAAACACAACTGCAGATACAGCGACTAGCAGAGCGGTGAAAAAATATTTTTGTAAGTTATCTTTACTCATTGTGTTTTGTTTCTAAATCTAAACAAACGGAATTTAAGCAATACCTTTTTCCTGTCTCAGTTGGCCCATCGTCAAAAAGGTGTCCCAAATGCGATTCACATTTACTACAAACTACTTCGGTTCTATGCATTCCATGAGAATCATCTGATACCAGTTTTACAGCACCAGGGATTGCCTCATCAAAACTTGGCCAACCAGTTCCAGAATCAAACTTGGATTCTGAAGAAAACAACTGATTACCACACACCTTACAATTATACATCCCAGTCCTATCATCATGCAAAAGCTTACCACTAAAAGGCGCTTCGGTCCCCTTTTGTCTCAAAACAGCATATTCTTCTGGAGTTAGCTTGTTTTTTATTTCTTCTTCATTCATATGTGTTTTAATTTATCATTGGTCATTCGACCACTGCTCGCTTTCAGCGGTTGTTAATAAATTTGAAAAATTCTTGACGACTTTCTCCAACTTTGGATTTATAACTATTTGACAGTATGGAGCCTCCTTGTTGTTCTCATAATAATCCTTGTGATAATTCTCTGCCGGATAAAAAACTTGGAGAGGAGCAACTTCAGTGACCACAGGTTCACCTTCTTTGTTGGATTGGTTTATATCTTGTATAAATTTCTCGGCAATATCTTTTTGCCCTGCGTTTGTATAAAAAATAACAGAGCGATATTGATCACCCACGTCTGAACCCTGTCTATTTAGAGTTGTTGGATCATGACTCCCAAAGAAAACTGTAAGCAAATCCTTGTAAGATATTTCTTCTGGATTAAACTCTATTTGAGTACATTCCGCATGACCTGTTTTACCCCCACTCACTTGTTCGTATGTAGGATTTTCAACCGTACCCCCAGAATATCCTGGTGATACTGAGATAATTCCCTTTAGCATTTTAAAAACGGCCTCAGTACACCAGAAGCAACCCCCACCAAAAACTGCTATTTCTTTATTCATATATTTGGGGTTTTGTTAGCTATTAAATAAATACTTGATAACATTGACCAATCCTACCCACACAGACTTTAAAACAGGAATAGATGTTGGCACCAATATAACCAATGCCAATATAAAAATAAAATCTCTTTTAATTATTCTAAAAACTGCGTAAATTATGAGTATAGCGACAACACCAGAAACAACAGGTTGAAGGCCGACTGGGAAGTTGGCTAAAAACTGTATATATAAACCCTGTATCTTCGCAGGATTTAAGTAACTTATTATATTTGCCGAGTTCATATTGATTTCTATTATACCAAATCTTCTTTAATAAGAGTAAGTTTAGACCCGCTTGTGGCTGTACCGTTGATTATTTTTTCAGCTACTATTTCTTCTACTTTTTCTTGAATAATTCTATTCATTTGTCTAGCTCCAAACTTTGGATCTGCTCCGAAGCTACTTACAAAATCAATAAGATCATCGTTTACAACCAGATCAATCCCCCTATCGGCCAAACGATTGTGCAGTTTATACAACATAAGTTCCGCTATTTTTCTCAGACTATTTTGTTGCAATGGGTGGAACAATATCACTCCATCAAATCTATTCACCAACTCTGGTTTAAACACTCCAGACTCTATCAAACTCTCTACGATACTATCTTTATACTCTGACAAATCCTTACCTTGTTTTTGGTAATCCCATATTATCTGACTACCTGCATTAGAAGTAGCTATTATTATCAAATTCCTTGCGTTTATTTTTTTACCATTCATATCAGAAAAGAAACCTTCATCAAGTACTTGGAGAAACAAATTCATGACTTCTTTGGTTGTCTTTTCGAATTCATCCAAAAGCAAAACTCCATAAGGATGTTCTCGAAGCATTGATGATAAAGTACCCACCTCACCCCCCTCAAAAGATCCTGTTAATTTAGCCACAGAATCAATCCCAGAATACTCAGACATATCTAAACGCATTATATTTAAATCCTCACCAAAAAAAACTTCGGCTAAAGCTTTTGTGGTCTCTGTTTTTCCAACACCTGTCGGTCCCAAGAAAAGAAAGGAGCCCATTGGTTTGTTAGGATTATTTATTCCTGACCTAGCACGGCGAACAGCATGACTTATTGCAATCACTGCTTCATCCTGACCTATTATTTTTCTTTGTAAGATTTTTTCTAAGTTGATCAATTTATCTTTTTCTTCTTTTTTTACATCCCCCATCGGAATACCAGTTTTTACTTCAAGCAAAGATAAGATGTCTTTCTTTTCGACAATTTTTTTGTCCAAAGATTCTAATTTAGGAACAATCTCAAGCAAGAGATCTATGGCTTTATCAGGCATAATACCATCTTGAAAATATCTCTCTGCTCCTTCTACAATCTCAACAATTGCTGGGTAAGTAAAAACCAACCCCCTTCTTTCAAAAGGAATTACTTCGTTTTCTATTACTTTTATACTGTTTGAATTATCAATCTCTTTTATTAAAATATTCTCAAAATGTTGTGAAATAATAGAGTTATTTTCTATAAAATAATGAAACCTATCATTATCAGAAAAAGCTATTACTTGGAGACTTTTTGATAGTAAATAAGGCTCTATAATAGAAGGTAGATACACTCCAATATTTTTTGTAGACAAAATAAACCCTGGTAAATCACTAAAAACCAA
>CAZKFS010000032.1:0-9117 GCA_964552275.1 uncultured Candidatus Saccharibacteria bacterium
ATGCTTATTAATCTTTTATTTAACAAATAACTATGGCAAATCTCTATATAACAATAAAACAAGCTTCCAAGATACTTGGTGTCTCCCCGCTCACACTTAGAAATTGGGACAAGAATGGAAAGTTAAAAGCTCACCGTCACCCGATGAATAATTACAGAGTTTACAAAATAGAGGATCTAGAGACGGTGATACAAGAAATAGAGATGGGTACCGGGCTACGGAAAAGCACTAAAAAGGAGGTCAGAAAGTTGATAGTAAAACACCTTATGGATGAAGAATAGATAAATAAAAAAACACCCCACGGGGTGTTTTTTTATTTATCGAACTTCCAAGTGAGCATGATGTTTGAAAGCCAAGAGTCCAAAGATTTGTACGTCATGACTTCGTACAAGTATCCATCTTTTATAAACCAAACTTCTCTAGTGTGCCCCATTATATTATTCTCACTAAAAAACATAGTAGCTGTGACACCATCAATTAAAACATCTTTTTGTTCTCTTATTATTCCAGATGGATTATCTATTAAAAATCTTTCTTTTGAAATTGAGTTTTCTTTGTAGGGTGTGAAAAAAACTTGAAAACTTTTATCTCCAGTGTCACCTAAAAAAACTACTGAGTACGCACCCTTACCCTCATCGTATTCTTTGTAAGAAATATTATTTGGTAATTTTAAACTAAACTTACCACGATTGTTTTTGTACAAATAAAATTCACCGTCATCTTCTTTCTCTGATATTTCTACAAGTGTCCCCTCTTCAAACGATACCGGCGTTGTTGTTGATACATCACCATCTTTATATTTTTTATTATAAAAAAATATAAAGATGAGAATGATTAGTAAGCCTAAAATAATAGGGGGTGTCTTTTTCATAAATTATCTCAATCTTATTCCATACAGTCTCACTCCATGCAGACGTATAACTCTAGTCCCTCCCCCAGATGGTGGAGCTGAAACATACTCTATCGCCCCTATGTCCCACACATCACCCTGAGCATCTCTGTCTCTTCCTTTGAAATCAAAGTTAACCCCAGTTGGTGTTGTACCCAGATCTACGCCGGTATTAACTTGAGGAGCAGAACCTGTTTTTGGTGAGAAATCTTCTGAACCAGAAACTGTTGAGACAAAAAGGTCAGCTAGTGTAGCTCCTGTTATGTGCCCTGAACCACCTCCATCATCTGCTGTAGCGTCTTCTGACAAGTTGTTAGATGAGGTTAAATTACTTGACCCAGCAAACTCAAAACCTACAGGATTATTGGTATGGCCAACTGATATATTGTTTCGCACAATTCCATCAGGGTCATCAGAGAACACTCTGATTCCAATAGCAACTCCTGACCCATGAGCTGTTAAACCATATACTATATTGTTAAAAATCCCACCACCAGCTTGGTCACAGTCACAGTTGATACCGTATATAGTTCTATTGTTCGCAGTCATCACATAGTCGTACATGATAGAGTTGTGAACCAAAACATCTCTTGTGTTGTTTCCTATAAATGAGTTGTTGGCTGTTGTATTTTGTCCATCATGCAACATTACATATCTGACTATGGGGACACGTCCAGAAGTAGCCCCAGCGGTTGATATAAACAGTGTGGTTGTGTTTCCGTTACCACTTATCTCTACATACTCTACAATAAGCTTGTCTGAGCCAGATAAGGGGTTTAAAGTTAGAAAAGATCCCGCTATAGTAGCGTCGGCATATATTCTCGCCCCTGTTCCTGCTATACCATCACTTCTCTCACCTGGAGCAACAGACAGTGTGATGCTATTTAGACCCACTGTTCCACCTCCGTTTATTGTAACACCAGAGGTAACTAGATAAACCTCATCATACAACTCACCGACCGCATCATCACCAGAACCATATACCGCTCCGTTATCCAAATCAGCCTCCCAAGAAGCTGGGGTTGTGTAATCACACCCAGAAGCACAGATACTTCTAGTCACTGTGGCAGCATTTAAACTGTCTGGATGAAACAAAACAAAAACTATGGCAATGCTGATAGTGATAGTGAAGTTCTTCATTTTTTTAAAATCAAGTTAGATGTATCTGTTATAGACTGTCTTAGATCTTTGCTGTGAGTACCCACAGACGACACATCCAACTTGATACCTCTTAACACCTCAATTCTACCACTATTGTCTGTTTTTGGTGATAGTAGGTCAGAGACCTCTGAGTCTGTCATGTCAGATGTTTTTATTAGTAAAAAGTTGTTTTTTTCTTGTTCTGAAAATGGGAAATTGTAGTTTCTTTTTTCTCTTGTCGTTTTTTCTATTTCATTCCAAACCTCGTTCATATTTTCATTTGTGACACTTATCTCACCACCATACCAATACTCTTCTCCAGGATTACCGAAAATTCTAGCCCTGTCTTTTAAAACATTTTTTTGTCTGGATATGTAAAGAGGGATATGTATGTACTCACCTTTTTCGTTTGCTGTATTAGATAGAGTTTCTTTCAGGCCTGTTTGTAAATTTGTTCTTACCAAAGATTCTTCTGATATCCTTTCAAATTTGTACTGATATATTTTTTTGTAATAAAACTCTAAAAGAGTGCCCTCTTTTAGATTTCCGTGAGTATTTCTTTCTGTTTTTTTGGGTAGAGTTATTTGTTCAGCTCTAACATTTAGGGTGTTTTTAGAATTTGAAGCAAAAACAATATCACCAACATCATAGATAGAATCTTCTTTGATATTTACAAGTAGATCTGTAGATGGAAAAGGGTACAGTTCCTCACTACTCCCGCCGTAAAAAATAAACACGAAAAATGAAAATACTAGTAGAGTTTGAAAATATTTGTTTAAAAACAAATTAAACATTATTTTAATAATTTCAAAATAGATTCTTTCAAAATTTCTGGATTAATAGAGCCTTTGGTTTTTTTCATTCCTTGTCCTATAAAAAACTGGAGTAATGAATCCTTGCCAGACTTGTACTCCAAAACAGCATCTTTATTTTCCTCAACTATTTCTTTGGCCACTCTATTTACCTCCTCCGGATCATTTTTTTGAATTAAACCTTTTTTATCTGCTATTTCTTTAGGGTCTCCGCCTTCTTCAAACAAGATCTTTAAAATATCTTTTGCTCCACGAGATGAAAGGTCTCCATTTTTAATCATAAAAATAAGTTGGGTAAAAGATTCCTCCTTTATTTTTCCTAGGCCAAAATCCAAACCAACACTTTTTGATAAGCCTATAATATCTGACGTTATATAGTTTGAAGCAAGAGTTATCAAATCTCTATCCTTTATTTTTTCAGTAATACTTTCAAAAAAACTACAGGCATTTTTGTTATTTATATACACCTCAATATCAGACTCTTTTATTCCAAAATCAGAAGAAAATCTTTTTCTTTTTTCAGCAGGAAGTTCAGGTAGAGTTTTTTTTAGTTCTGAAACAAAAAACTCTGGCACTTCAGAAAGCATGAGCTTTGGAAGATCTGGTTCTGGAAAATAACGATAGTCATTGGCATTTTCTTTTGACCTCTGAGAAAAGGTTGTTTCTTTGTTCTCGTCCCAACCTCTAGTTTCTTGAACAACAACACCCCCACCATCCAGTAAGGCTGTTTGTCTACTAAACTCAAAATCAATTGCTTTTCCAGCGGCACGAAATGAGTTTATATTTTTTACCTCAACTTTGGTTCCAAAATTATTATCTTTTGATACCGAAATGTTTACTTCTACACGCATTTCTCCTTTTTCCATATTTGCATCAGAAACATTTAGATACTGTAAAAGCAGTTGAAGTTCTTTAGCAAAATTCATAGCCTCCAAACTACTATGTATAACTGGTTCAGTAACAAGCTCCATAAGTGGAACCCCTGCACGGTTAAAATCAACCAAACTAACGCCTGGGGTGTCGTGGGAGGATCTAGCTGTGTCTTCTTCCAAATGAATACGGGTGAGACCAACTCCAGCCAAGACCCCTCCAGAAACAAGTGGATATTTATACTGACTGATCTGATATCCTTTTGGTATGTCTGGGTAAAAATAATTTTTCCTATCAAACTCAGTAAAATCTGCTATACCCCCTCCAACAGCAACCCCCACACGAAGAACAGACTTCACTGCCTCTTTATTTACAACAGGAAGTGTGCCTGGGTGTCCCATACAGACAGGGCAAACATTATCGTTTGGAGAACCATCTTCTGGAGAATTTGAGCAACCACAAAACATTTTGCTTTTTGTTTTTAGCTCGGCATGAATTTCCAAACCAATTGTCATTTTATATTGACTCTCCATATGAAAAATATATTACATTGTTCTAAGAATCTTTACCAACTCGTCAGTCAGGTTTTTTATAGACACGTCATCTATCACAGAAACACTAAATATAAACTTGTGTGTTTTTCCAAACAAATCAATATTTCTTTTTAATACTTCCCCATCCACTAGGTCAATCTTTGTAAATAAAATTATTTCTGTTTTATTTAAAAGGTTTGGGTCATATTTTTCCAGTTCACCTCGCACTGTTTTGTAAACCTCCAAAGGATTTTCATTTTCTAGAGAGATGCAGTGTAATAAAGCCTTTGTTCTAGAAACATGTCTTAAGAATTTATGCCCCAAACCTTTACCATCTGAAGCTCCTTCTATAAGGCCAGGAATATCTGCGATTATGAATCCGTAAAGATCTCCCAGATTTGGAGAAAGAGTGGTAAAAGCATAGTTACCTATTTTTGCTTTTGCTCGAGTTATACTATTTAAAAGACTGGATTTCCCAGCATTAGGTAAACCGATTAAACCCAAATCAACAACCAACTTAAGTTCTACAAAAAACTCACCGCCTTGTGCTGGTTTGCCAGGAGTAGACTCTTTTGGTCTTATATTTTTTGATCCCTTAAAATGCTCGTTTCCATAACCACCGTTTCCTCCTTTTAGAAAAAATACTGGTTCTTCGCTTAATACCTCTACAAAATCCCCTGTTTCCGTGTTAGTAACAACAGTTCCTATCGGCAATTCTATTATCAAATCTTCTCCAGCTTTGCCATGCATACAGTTTGAACGACCATCCCCACCATCTAAAGCCTTAAAATCTTTGATAAACCTGTACTCGGACAATTTACCTATATCGTGAACACCCTTTAGATAAACATCTCCACCTCTTCCACCGTCACCACCACCCGGTCCAGCATGGTCAATACCCTTCTCATGCATCCATGAAACTATACCGTTACCACCTGCCCCCGACCAAATATTCAGTGTAAGTTCGTCTATAAACATATACTTCGTACTTTACATAAAAAGACATTAAAATACAATTAAAAATGAATTGGCTGGTTATCCACAAAAACCAGAAAAGTGAATATTTGCAAAAAATATATAATTTGATACAAATATGGAAAGTTTAAAAATTAAAAAGAAATTTCAAAAATATGGATGATGAAGAAATAAAAGGTTTAGAAGAGGATGGTGATGATATGGATGACTTTGGTGATATTTCTGAGCCTGGCAAGGTTGGCAAGGGAAAAGCAAAAAATGATGATGATCTGCTGTCTACTGATGATCTTGCAGAAGAGGAAGACGATGTCCTTCCGGAAGAATCTTTTGATGATCAGAATTTATGGTAACAAAAAACCGCCAATTGGCGGTTTTTTGTTACACAACCTTTATTTTTATAAACCTTCTCTTTCCTACCTTATATACACCTTCTGAAACCTTAGTTTCGTAATCAGAAATTTTTTCATTTGTATCCAGTTTATTTATGGCACCCTCAGAAACAAGTCTTCTAAATTCTGATTTAGACACTACTAGTTGTTGGTCTAACAACACATCAACTAGATTTGAATCACTGGACACACTGACTTGTTCTACATCTTCAGGAATAACTCCTTTTGAAAAAGTGTTATCAAAATCCTCTTCTGCTTTTTTTGCCTCTTTTTCCCCGTGGTACTGTCTAACTATTTCATAAGCCAGTTTTATTTTTATGTCTTTAGGATTTACACCATGTTTTATCTCGTCTTCGTATTTTTTTATTTCTGATAAGGGTACTCTTGTTACCAGATTGAAATATTTTATTATTAGTCCGTCAGAAAGAGACATTATTTTCCCAAACATATCGCCGGCTGAGTCCATTAAGTTTATAGTGTTACCCCAACTAGAACTCATTTTTCTTCCATCCAAGCCCTCTACAAGAGGATTTGTTATTATGTCTTGAGGTATTTGTTTATAGAACCTTTGAAGTTCCCTTCCTGCCAAAAGATTGAATTTTTGGTCTGTCCCTCCTATTTCAATATCAGCGTTTACAGCAACAGAATCGTATCCTTGCATTAACGGATACAAAAGTTCTCTTAATGAAACTCTTTTACCGGAATCAAGTCTTTTTTTTATGTTTTCTCTTGAAATAAAATCGCTCAAAGAGAACTGATCGGCTTGAGCACCCAACTCCCCATAGCTTATTTTATCTAACCATTCACTGTTATATCTTATTTCGCATCTATTTATATCTATAACCTTACCGGCCTGAGAAACATAATTTTTCATGTTTTTCTTTATTTGCTCTGAAGAAAGCATTGGTCTCTCACTGTCTTTGTCTGATGTGTCGCCAATAACTCCAGTAAAGTCTCCTATTATCAAAACAATTTTGTGTCCTAAATTTTGAAAATCTTTAAGTTTAAGCAGTGGTATAGATCTTCCTATATGAATATTTGAACTGGTTGGATCTATCCCCAATTTTATTCTAAGTTGCTTGCCACTTCTTAGTTTTTTTTCTAAACTAGCTTTATCTATAATCTCTTCTACACCCCTACTTAACAACTCATTTATTTTTGTTTCGTCAACAGTAATTTTATTTTTAGTCCAAAACATACTATTTACTTTACCACAAATATGGTAAAATGACAGTCGTGGTCATAAAACTTCTCCGTAAACACGGTTTTAGAAACATTTTTATATTATTACTATCTTTGGGATTAATTCTCGGTGGTTTTTCTTTTATTTGGGTTTCTACTTTCAAAATACCCTCTCTAAACACAATAGGAGACCGAAAAATCAGTCAGTCCACAAAAATTTATGATTCTACTGGAAAAATTTTACTCTATGACGTTTACCAAAATACAAAAAGAACCATTGTTCCTATAGAAGAAATATCTCCCTATATAAAGGAGGCGACTGTTTCAATAGAGGATAGAAATTTTTATAAACATTCTGGTTTTATACCAACATCTTTTATCAGGGCTGCTATTGTAAACACGATGTATAGAGAATTCGCGCAAGGCGGATCAACAATAACTCAACAAGTTGTAAAAAACTCCATTTTAATTGGAGACAAAACCATAGCCAGAAAACTGAAAGAAATAGTTCTAGCTTTAAAACTGGACAAGACTTTATCCAAAGAAGAAATACTTAGTATGTATTTAAATGAAAACCCTTATGGTGGAAGTATTTATGGTGTAGAAGAAGCCACACAAGCTTTTTTTGGTAAAAATGCCATGGAAGTAACTTTGGCTGAAGCTGCATATATAGCCTCAATACCTCAAAGACCTTCTTATTTATCCCCTTATGGACAACATAAAGATGAGTTAGATGAAAGAAAAAACTTGGTACTCAAAGAAATGTTTGATCAAGGTAAAATTACAGAAGAAGAATACGAGTCAGCTAAAAACGAGGTAGTTCAGTTTCTTCCAAAATCAAGCGCTGGAATTAGAGCTCCACATTTTGTAATGTTTGTTAAAGATTATTTGGAAAAAAAATATGGTTCAGACGTTCTAGAACAAGGAGGACTACGAGTAAATACAACCCTTAATTATGAACTTCAAGAAAAAGCTGAAGCGATAGCAAAAAAATATGCTGAATCAAATGAAAAAGATTTCAATGGTTCAAATGATGCATTTATAGCAATAGATCCTAGAAACGGAAATATTTTAACTATGGTTGGATCTAGAGATTATTTTGATAAAAAAATTGATGGTAATTTTAACGTTACAACAGCCAGAAGACAACCTGGATCCACATTTAAACCTTTTGTGTACGCAGAAGCTTTTATAAAAGGTTACACCCCTGACACTATTTTATTTGATCTTCCTACTCAATTTTCGACAAGGTGTCCCATAAACAACTTTACAACAGAAAGTGATGGTAGTTGTTACTCCCCAAACAACTACGATGATAAGTTTAGAGGACCAATGACACTTAGAGAGGCCTTGGCTCAATCAATAAACGTTCCTTCTGTAAAAGCACTTTATTTGGCGGGAATAAGAGATTCTATAGAACTAGCTAGGAATATGGGTATATCTAGCCTAGGAAATCAAAATGAATATGGTTTAACACTAGTTCTTGGAGGTGGCGAAGTTTCGCTTCTCGAAATGACATCTGCGTATGGTGTTTTTGCTACAGAAGGAGTTAGGAATCCTTATGTTGCTATATTAAAGGTAGAAGATAAAGATGGAAAAATACTAGAAGAAACAAAAAACAGACCAATACAAGTTTTAGATCCAGAAGTTGCTAGAAAAATATCTAGTATATTATCTGATAATGTAGCAAGAACACCTTTATATGGAGCAAACTCAGTAATACACTTCCCTGGGAGGGATGTAGCAGTAAAAACAGGAACAACAAACAACTATAAGGATGCTTGGATTGTTGGTTATACACCAAGTGTGGTTGTTGGTACATGGGCTGGAAACAACGATAACACTCCCATGGCAAAAAAAGTTTCTGGTTTGATAGTTGCTCCTATGTGGAGAGCTTTTATGGATGAAGTATTAAAAACAATACCAAATGAAGTTTTTGTTGATCCTCAAAAAGAAGATTCTTATGATTTAAAACCTGTGCTTAGGGGTAAATGGCAAGGAGGAATATCTAACATTACACAAGATCAAATTCAAGATCCAAACATTCCATACAATTCAATACAAGAAATCCTTTCTGGTGGAGTTCATTCTATACTTTATTGGTTAAATAAAGATGATCCTAGAGGATTACCTCCAACTAACCCAGAAAATGATCCTCAATTCGAGAGATGGGAATACTCAGTAAATCTATGGAAACAGTCTCGAGGTTTAGAATAAAACTATTTTAAATCTACTATTTTTTCTGATGTCTCTTTTAATATATCTGTAATTATTTTTTCTTTATTTATAAATATTTTATTTTTTACACCAGGAGAACTATTTATAAC
>CAZKFS010000033.1:0-9005 GCA_964552275.1 uncultured Candidatus Saccharibacteria bacterium
ATTCAGAAGTATCAAATAAATTAAACAACAAAACTTTTGTTTTGACCGGTACACTTTCTTCTTTGTCTAGAGATGAAGCAAAAAAAAGAATAAAATTATTGGGTGGAGAAGTAGCCGAAAGTGTATCAAAACTAACTAGCTATGTGGTTGCTGGTGAAAATCCTGGATCAAAATTGGATAAAGCAAATATGTTAGGGGTGAAAGTTCTTTCCGAAAAAGAGTTTTTGGCTTTGTTGTAAGTGTGTTATTATGTTTTTCATGATTACAAAAGAGGATATCCAAAGTCTTGCTGGTCTGGCTCGTATTAAAGTAGACCCATCCGAAGCCGAATCTCTAAGGGGGGAAATAGACTCTATTTTGGGGTATGTTGGCCAGATAGAAAAAATGCCTTCCCAAGAAGGTTTGGGGGATCATTACCAAAAAAATGTGTTACGTGACGATGTTGTTACAAACAAGCCAGGAGAGTATACGGATTCTATACTAAATAATGCACCGTCTGTTGAGGGTAAATATATAAAGGTCAAAAAAATACTACAATGATTGATTTGAAATCTCTCACTATTTCCATAGCCCGCACCAAGTTGGACGCTAAAGAGTTTTCTTCTGTTCAGCTAACGCAGGCTTATTTGGATGAAATAAACAAGCAAAATAATAATCTGAATGCTTTTTTGGAAATTTATGATGATGCTCTTGATCAAGCAAAGGTGGCTGATGAAATGATTGGCAAAGGGGAGTCTTTGCCTCTTTTGGGAATTCCTGTGGCAATAAAAGATAATATTTTGGTCAAAGATAAAAAAGTTTCAGCAGCTTCTAAAATATTGGAGAATTATGTTGCCACTTATGATGCAACATCAACAAAGAAATTAAAACAATCTGGTGCTGTTTTGATAGGTAGAACAAATATGGATGAGTTTGCTTTGGGTGGATCTACTGAGAATTCTGCTTTTGGAGTAACCAGAAATCCCTATGACAACAGGAGGGTGTCTGGTGGAACTTCTGGTGGCTCGGCTGCTGCAGTGGGGGGTAATATGTCTCTTTGTGCTTTGGGTTCAGACACTGGAGGATCAGTTAGGCAACCCTCAGCTTTTTGTGGGGTAGTTGGACTAAAACCTACATACGGAAGTGTATCAAGGTCTGGTCTTATAGCAGCCACATCTTCTTTTGATGTTGTTGGTCCAATAACGAAAACAGTAACAGATTCAGAAATATTATTTAAAGTAATAAAAGGAATCGATCCTTTGGATAGTACAACAACTAAAGAAAGTGTGTACAAAAAAAATCCAGATAAAAAAATCATTGGTGTACCGTGGAACCTGATAAATAGTGATGGTATAGACAAAGATGTTAGAGATAATTTCTCAAAATCCGTAAAGACTTTTGAAAGTTTGGGGTATACAATCAAAGATATTGAACTTCCTAACTGTCTTGCTCTGTATTACATAATAAATTTTGCTGAAGTTTCTTCCAACCTGTCTCGTTTCGATGGTGTAAAGTATGGTCTACATATTTCTGGGAAAGATTTGTCAGAGGATTATCTTTTTTCTAGAGGACAGGGTTTTGGCAAAGAAGCTAGAAGAAGAATACTCCTGGGAACATATGTGTTGTCTGCCGGTTACTATGATGCGTATTACGGTAAGGCCCAAAAAGCTAGAGAGGCTATAAAAAAAGAGTTTACAGACATTTTTTCTGAAGTTGATCTAATCCTGACACCAACTACTCCAGCCCCAGCATGGAAGGTTGGAGAAAAGGCTGATCCACTATCCATGTATCTTGAAGATATTTTTACTGTAACAGCAAATATTGTTGGAATTCCTGCAATATCTATACCTGCCGGTTTTATAGAAAAAGAAAGTATTCCACTTCCTCTTGGTTTACAAATAATGGCTTCATACGGAAGAGAGGATTTACTTTTCAAAGCTGGCAAGAGTTTTTTGGGCGAATAATTTATTTTTAGATTTAAGATTTAGAAAAGAATTATTGTGTTATAATAATAGAATATGGCTGAAGAAAAAAAAGATGCCAAACCTGCTGAGCCAGTAAAAAAAGATCATTTTTCAGAAATGGTGTGGCTTTTTCTAGGAATCCTAGTTCTCCTTTATGTTGTAAATGGTTTTATTGCTATTTTTAATTCAAGCAAGTTGTTTGGTTCTGGATTTAAATTCCCCACACCAAAAAATCTTTGGCTTTCTTTGACACAACCAATTTCATCTTTGCTTAACCCTGTAAACACCAAGTTTGTTGTTACTAGTGACAAAGCTTCTTTGTATGATACTCCAGGGGGGAAGGAGATAGAGGTAAAAAAACTTGGGGATAAGGGGACCATTGTTGGAGGTCCTGTAAATTTGAACAACGAAAAATATTGGCAGGTAAAGTTTGATGACGGGAGTTCTGGTTGGATTTCCGAAAAGGATATAGCCAATCTTCCAGTTAAATTGACACCTATGAAAGATATGGCAACTCTAGTTGGTGGTGTAGTTGAAACTTCTAGAACAGCTAGAATATTTTCTGAACCTGGAATAAACCAAATTGCAACACAACCAGCTGGAGCCAAAGCTGTTATCTTAGAAGGACCTCTGATAAAAGATGGTGTTAAATATTGGCATGTAAAGTTTGATGATGGTAAAGAGGGTTGGGTTGCAGAAGGAGATTTGTCTTTCATAAGCGTAGAAAAACAACCATTATCTTCTGTTGCTGATCCTGTGTTGGGCGCGGTTTCAGTTTCCAAAGATTTTACCCCAGTTTTCTCTGAGCCAGGAGTTAATCAAATATCCACAAAATCAAAAGGTTCTGTTGGTCAGGTTGTTGCTGGACCAGAGACTGTTCAAGGTATTGATTATTGGCAGATTAAATTTGAAGATGGAACTGTAGGCTGGGTTGCTGAAGACGATTTGGATTATGTAAAAATATACAAGACTCCTTTGTCTTCAATGCCTAGTCTAATAGGTGGGGAAGTTAGAACTCTAAATAACAATGTTCCCTTATATGATTATCCTGGTGGGAAACAAATCTCTAGTTTGAACAAAGGCTTATCTGGAACAATCATTGAAGGTCCTTTAGTGGTAGATGGAGTAAAATACTGGCATGTAAAGTTTGATAATGGTGAGGAAGGTTGGGTTTCTGAAAATGATTTGTTGTATGTGCAAGATGTTGAACCCAACTTCTTTATTAGAATGATGTTTCTTTTTTGGAAAATAGCAACTTATATGAAATACATTTTGATATTTTTAAGTTTTCTATTGTTTGGTTGGATAGTGCATTTATCTAGAAAACTTACTGCCATAAGGATAGTTGAAAGAGAACGTCTATATCCAAACGGCCAAGCTATAAATAATTCTAATGTTGAGGTTGTTAAGAATCCACAATGGGAGAAAATACTAAAAAATATTGATTCCTTGAACGAAAGTGATTGGAGACTGGCAATACTTGAGGCTGATATAATGCTGGGTGACTTACTGGAAAGAATGTATCTTCCAGGAGATACAATAGGTGATAAACTTAAGGCTGTTGAGAAAAGTGATTTTACTACACTTGATAATGCTTGGGAGGCTCATAAAGTTAGAAATCAAGTTGCTCACGAAGGACAGAGTTTTGTTTTAACGGACCGTGAGACAAGAAGGGTAGTTGATCTATACAGGACAGTTTTTGAAGAGTTTCACATAATATAATTCACTACTTGAGTTTTTAAGTTGCTATGGTATGCTTACAGAGTTCCATGTGATTATTAAAGATCTAATAAGATTTTTGATTGAAAATAGCGGAGTAGAGAAGTAGTATCTCGGTAGGCTCATAACCTGCAGACCCACGTGCAAATCGTGGCTCCGCAACAAGTAAAATAAAACCGTTCAGCGGTTTTATTTTTGCCCGTTTTCTGTTATTGTGTTCATATTGTCGGGGTAGCTCAATCGGTAGAGCGTGGGACTCATAAGCCCAAGGTAGTGGGATCGTAACCCACCCTCGACACACTTTAGTAGCTCATAAACGGTTAGTTGTATAAACTGTCACGATGTATAATGTACATGTGCCAGTATATAAAAAAGTAAACAAAGATTTTTTTAAAAAATGGTCACAAGACATGGCTTATGTTTTAGGTTTTTTAGCCGCAGATGGTTATATTACTGTAAATAAACGTGGCGGTCAGTTCTGGTGTGCCAGTATAACAGATAAAAAATTATTAAAAGAAATAAAAAGAGTTATAGATTCGGAGCATAAAATAACTCTTAGAAAGGGAAAAGGGAATATAAAAGATCAATACAGGATTCAAATAGGTAGTATTGAGATGTGCAATGATTTAAGGAGGTTAGGTTTTGATGAAAGAAAAACAAAAAGACTAATTATGCCGAGTGTTCCCAAGAAGTTTTTTCCTTGGTTTGTTCGAGGATATTTTGATGGAGATGGAAATGTTTGGTCTGGATTTGTACACAAAAGTAGAAAAACTTATTCAGTAGTAATTCAAACTGTTTTTACCTCATGTTCTGGCGGGTTTTTAAATACTCTGAAGGAACAACTTAATTTTTCGGGTATAGATAAGGGGGTTATTAGGCAGGGAAAAGGGGATTATTACCGTCTTACCTATAGTATAAACAACTCTTTGAAATTATACGATTTTATGTATAATAACCTAGGTACCTCCGAATTATTCTTGAAAAGGAAGAAAGATGTATTTGAGAAGTACATAAAAACCAGAAATTGCGATCGTAGCTCAACTGGTTAGAGCACTCCCCTGTAGATATTGCAGCTTTCTGTCGAAATGGCAGATTGAAACTCTTTGGGATATCGGTGAAGGCTAAGTCTTATTTTTTATAAATTAAGATATGCGAATACCGAGGGAACTCATTATTAATTTAATAATGAGAGCGCCGTAGAGACTAGATACCAGAGTACCTAAAGGGAAACCTATGGTAAAGATATAGTCCACGCCAGTATGAAAATATTGGATAAGTGCACGGGAGAGGTTACCGGTTCGAGTCCGGCCGGTCGCGCAGCGAAAAATCCCCATTTGGGGATTTTTACGTGCACGGACTCGAACCGAGGAAAGGGTCGGAAAACCTGTGTGGTTTTCCGTGGAGGAAGGGTGGGAGAACCGACGGTTCCCCAGTGTTCTTAGTCCGGCCTAATTAATCCAATTGGGTACTGAAACTGTAGGTTCAGATTCCGGCCGGTCGCGCCTCCAATCTTCGCAAATAGTTGAAAATTCATGTAGAATTCATGGACCCTTGAGTATTATTAGTTAAGGAACCAAAATTATGCAATCAGATTTTATTAGGATGGATATATTTTTTTTCATTTCGTCTGTATTTAGCGTGATAATTGGGATTTTGGTTTGTATGATACTTTGGAAAATTCTAAAGTTATTGGGCAGGGTAGATAAAGCACGAGAAGAAATAGAATCATTTATAAGTCGATGGAAGACTAGATTAAAAATTAATAAAAAATAAGTATTAAAAATATGGCAAACAAAAATACCTCAAATAAAAATAACAAAACTAAACAAAAAGGACGAGGTGCTGAAATTGGAGCTGGTCTAGCTGCTGTTGGTGCCGCTCTTGCTGCTGGGTATTATTTTTATGTTAGTGATAATGCAAAAAAGAATCGGAAAATGGTTGCTGACTGGGCAGTTGATCTAAAAGGGGATGTTTTGGCAAAGGCGAAAACTTTAAAAAGTAATCTAAACAAAGAGTCACTGATGGACGCCATAGATGAAGTTGCACAAACTTACTATACTGCTAAAAATATAAATAAAAAAGACGTCGGAAATGCAGTCAAGGAGCTCAAGGATAATTGGTCAAAAGTAATAGCTGAATTGAAGAAAAATAAAAAAACCATGAAGACCATAGCTTCAAAGTCAAAAGTAGCCAAGGTGGTTTCCAAGCCTAAAAAATAAAACCATACTATAAGCTCCGTGTTATACTTTCTTCAGTACAGAGTTGAGATTTCGGTTTTTGTATGAGAAAAAATGACTACACAAAAGAAGAGCAGATCTTGTTTCGCAAGCTAAATTCTCCCGCAAAGATTCAGGATTATTTAAATTCAATAAAATTTAATTTTGAAGAAAAAGGAGAGTGTTTTTCTCCTAGGTTGGTTATTAAAAATAAAAAAGCACATTGTGTGGAGGGGGCAGTATTTGCCGCGGCTGTTCTAGAGTTCCACGGACAGAAACCTCTTATAGTTGATTTGAGATCTACGTCTAAACCTTTTGATTATGATCATGTCATGGCTGTTTTTGTTGTAGACGGACATCTGGGTGCTATAACAAAAACAAACCATGCTGTTCTCAGGTATCGTGAGCCAGTATATAAAAACTTGCGAGAATTAGTCATGTCTTTTTTCCACGAGTATTTTTTAAACAGTACAGGCCAGAAAACTCTAAGAGAATATTCTAGCCCGCTAGATTTAAACAAGTTTAATAAAATAAACTGGAGAACTACAGAAAAAGACATTTCTCTCATCACAGAACATTTGGATGATATAAAACATTTTCCAATACTGTCTTTAAAACAAATAAAAAATCTCCGAAAGGCAGACAGTGTAGAGATAGAAGCAGGGAAGATGGTGGAGTATAAAAATAACAAAAAATAATATGGAACTAAAAGAAGGAAAAGTCGCACCAGATTTTAAAACTCTTGATCAAGACGGGAAACTTCACAAGTTTTCTGATTATAGGGGGAAATGGGTTCTATTGTATTTTTATCCGAAAGACGACACGCCAGGATGTACAAAGGAGGCTTGTGTTATTCGTGATATGATGCCAGATTTTAAAAAGTTAAAGCTGCAAGTTTTTGGTGTTAGTATCGATAGCGTGAAAAGTCACAAAAAGTTTACGGATAAATATAACCTACCTTTTACTCTACTTGCTGATGAAGATAGAAAAATTGTTACAAAATATGGTGTTTGGGCAGAAAAAAGTATGTATGGTAAAAAATACATGGGGATTCTTAGAACTTCCTTTTTGATTGATCCAAAAGGGAAGATTGTAAAGATTTATGAAAAAGTAAAACCAGAAATACACGCAGAGGAAATACTGGAAGATTTGAAGAGTTTACAGTAAGATGTTTTGGTCAGTTGAGTGTTGCCGTTGTGGCTTAGTGGTAAAGCACTGTCTTGGTAAGACAGAGAGCGCGGGTCCGATTCCCGCCAGCGGCTCAAGAAAAACATGTTTTTCGTGCGGGAATCGGACGATGGAGCGATTCTTGGTTTACCAAAACCAAGACGCGAGTCGGTGACTAGACCAAAGATGAGCGACGGCGAATCTTTGAGTCGAAGGAGATTCCCTGGAGCGGATCAAGAAAATATATTACCTAGAGTGGCTCAATAAAAGTTGTTTAGAATTAATTAATTTATGTTACAATAATTTAAATAGGAAGCTCTCGAGGCTCATATTAGTATTGATAAAACTGATATTAAAACGAGCATGATGAGAAATTACTTTTCTAATTTTATTTTTGTAGCCCTTTCAGTTATAGGTATTTTTGCTGTGATTAAAATTGGATTATACTCTTTTATTGCTCATGCAGGTGTTTCTAATCTCTATGCAACAACTTGTTTGGGAGGATGGGAAAATACTCACTTAGCTTCTGGAATTCCAGAAGCTAAAACAGATGATGGAACATTGGTATTTACGGAAAGTAATTCTGCTAGGCTCAGTGCCGGAACTCTAGCCCAAGTGTATTGTGGTGGTTTTACAGGAGATATTTTGGAAAAAACTATTCCTAAAAAGATTTTGGTAAATTTTTCTTGGGGAACTGAGTATCCTGAGTTAATTAACGGAGGTGGTGGAGGTGTAGAAGCAGGATCCGCAACAAGTACAGAGCAAGTTGTGGAAGAGGATGTGATAGAGTCTAGTCCAGAAACTGAGCTCACTGAGCCTTTGGAGGATATAACTGCTGAAGAAGAGGTTTTGGTAGAAGAATCTCTGGTAATACCGGAATCTAACGAGGTTGTTCCAATAGAGTCTTTGCAAGAAGAGAATCCTTCCATGGGGATAACACCTCCAACAGAGGAATCTGTTTCTGAACCTGTGTCTGAAGTGCTACCTGAGCAACCACTGTCTTTTCTGAGGTTCTTTTCCAGTGTGGCCTATGCAGAAGAGAGTGATATAGAAGAATCAAATGAATTACTGTCAACTACAACAGATATATTAGGAAATGAGATTGCAACAACAACTCAAGAAGAGATTTCCACACCAGAAGTTCCTTACGGTCTAGTTGAAGTAAAGTATACCCTTGATGGGGTTAAATGGAAGAGTCTAGGATTTGTTGGAAAAGATGAGTTTACAGGCAAGCAGTTTGAAATACCGATAACTGAAGCATCAGCGTGGGAAGATATATCAAAAATACAAGTTAGTGTGGAAAGTGTTCCTGTTCTTGATGGGGTTATGCCCATCATCTACCTTGATTCTGTTTGGATTGAGACCGAGTATGGTTTTTTGGAAGATGAGTTGCTTATAGAAGAAGAGATTCTGGAGGAGGTAATTGAGGAGGAAATCCCAGAAGAAGATGAAATTATTGAAGAAGTTTTAGAAGTAAATGAAAATCCTATTAGTAATGAATTAAATTTAAAGACAAGAACTTTTAATGATTTCGTTGTAGATAAAGATGCGAAACATTACTGTTCCTCAGAGGAATTTGCTATTAACCTTAAGAAGGGTTCTTCAGTAAAACACAATATACAAATATTCGGTGCCACGGTAGAACAAGAAATAGAGATGATAATAGGTAGTTTACCAAGAGGTATAGATGTCTATTTTAGTGAAAATGAAGATTACGGAATATATTTACCATCAGATAAGGAGGATGTGGAGGTTAAGCTAAACATGCAAGACGGAGCACAAATAGGAAATTTCACTGTACCTATTATTTACACGGTAAAAAGTGATGTGGGTTATTCTTCTGCTGTGTGCCAAATAAATATAGTTAATTTATGAGTAAGAATATAAACATACCAACAAATAAAAATAGGTATATAAAGATAATCATTCTTTTAATTATCGTTAATATTATTTCTTTTTC
>CAZKFS010000034.1:0-8286 GCA_964552275.1 uncultured Candidatus Saccharibacteria bacterium
GTATCTCTAGTTGGCGGAGGAGCAAACTTAAAACCTGGTGAAGTCACTCTGGCCCACAAAGGAGTTTTGTTCATGGACGAGTTCCCAGAATTTGATAAAAAAGTTTTAGAAAGTTTGAGACAACCACTGGAAGATAGGGAAGTGACCATATCTCGTGCAAAGGGTAGTGCAAAATATCCAGCGCATTTTATTTTGATAGCCACAATGAATCCTTGTCCTTGTGGAAACTATGGAGTAAAGGGTAAAGAGTGTATTTGTTCTGCACAAAATATAGAAAAATATAAAAGAAAAATATCTGGACCAATAGTTGATAGAATCGACTTGTGGGTCGAAGTTTCTAAAATAGAACACCAAAAACTAACTGACTCTCGCGAATTACATGAAGGGACAGACAAAATGAAACCTCGAGTAGAAAAAGCTCGAAAAACTCAAGAAGGTAGATTTAAAAAGTTGGGATTGAAAATAAAAACAAATGCGGAACTGTCTACCAAAGATCTAGTAAAACACATAAAACTATCTGAGAAAGTGAAAGATCTACTGAACACTTCTGCAAAACAACTAGACCTCTCTGCCCGTTCATATCACAGGATCATCAAACTAGCTCGGACCATCGCCGACATAGATAATTCTCCAGAAATTTCCGAAAACCATATTTTAGAAGCATTACAATATAGACCAAAGAGATACCAGAATATGTAATAGCAATTATTTTAAAAGCGGACCGCAAACACTAGAAAGGATTCTTGGCACCACGTATCTCAAAGTGTAAATGTGTACCTGTTGATTTACCTGTACTACCCATCTTTCCTATTACCTGACCTTGTTTTACACGGTCTCCAACATTAACATTTGTTGCACTTAGGTGGGCGTATAGGGTTTGTGTACCATTTCCATGTTTAATAACAATATAAGAACCGTAACCACCGTTCCATCCAGAATTTCTAGAAATAATAACGTTACCATCTGCAGAAGCTAGAATACTTGCACCAAAAACGGAGGCGAGATCAACACCGTTATGACCATGAAGACCTTGGCTCTTTACCCCACCTTTTATAGGTCTCATATAGTAACCAGAATAAGTAGGTGAAACACTAGACTTACTTCCACTGGTTGTTTTTGTGGTTACTGTTGTTATTTCACCGTCAGGAACAACGATAACGTCACCTATAGCGAGCTTAGAATTTTTTGTTAGGTTGTTGTATTGGAGTATTTCATCCAAGTCTCCTTTGTGTTGGTTAGCGATACCTTGCAATGTATCTCCAGACTTTACAGTGTGTTGTATTCCAGAAATAGGCAAAATAACAAGAGTTTGACCAACTGAGATGGTGTTGCTCTTTAGATCGTTACCCCAACGGATAGTGTTAACACTAACATCAAACATTTTAGCTATGGCAGGAAGAGTATCTCCACTACGAACAACATATATACTGATCTGATCATCTTCAAAAGTTTTTACATCTATAGGGGCCTGATTCTCTGAGGAGAGGTATGCCCCCGCAACAATAGCTATTTCGTCTGTCGTTGAGGCAGACTGACCTGGAGAAACAGAGGCTTGTAACAGGGGAATATTTTGAGAGTTTGTCTCTACAACTTCAGCCTCGACGCTCTCAAAAGAAAAGAGGTTAGATAGAAATGAAAAAACACCTGCTTCTGCATGAACAGGAAACAAAGACACAAAAATCATGGAAAGAGCAATGTAATTGCCTCCTAGAAATGTTGATATTTTCACCACATCAAGACTAGATCCCACCTTGCGAAGCTTTTTGTAAAAAGTCGACAATATGATTTTAAGACCTGACCTAAATTGCGGATCCTGTAGTAAACCTAAAATAGGCTATGTATTAACGTATATTCAGAAAATCTGTATGAGAATATGGCTCTGTAGAGCCGTATTCATATTCATAAAGTGCAGTACTATAATAGTATATATTCTACGAATTTGGGGTCAATAGCAGTTACACACAGGACAATATTAGCCAAAAAAGTCCTGTAAATTACAAAACTCGTCGAAACTACACTTTTTCTGGAACTCTGCGGAACCTGTGAAAGAGTGAGCAGGAAGAAATTTGCCAGCAGGCAAATATTCTGTGTCCAGAAAAAGTATAGTTGAGTAAGAGTTTTGGAATTTATAGCAAACTGCCATGTTATAATTGTTTTAATGAATTATTTAGAAAATCTGAATGAAAGCCAGAAAAAAGCAGTGTTGGCCACAGAAGGTCCCGTACTTATAGTAGCAGGGGCAGGGGCAGGAAAAACAAAAACCATAACCCATAGAATACTACACCTAATAATCGAGGGGGTTTCTCCAGAGAGAATCCTGGCCATAACGTTTACAAACAAAGCGGCCAAAGAAATGAGAGATCGTGTGAGAAGTCTTATAGAAAATGACACTAATTTAATCCACTTGAGACGATCGATGCCTTTTGTAAGCACGTTTCACTCACTTGGAGTTCAGATTATCAAAGAAAATGCTGAATTATTGAAACTCCCAAGACATTTTAGTATTTTTGATTCTGCCGACTCAAAAAAGGCAGTCAAGGATGCGGTTACGAGTCTAGGACTAGACCCCAAAGAACATGCGGAAAAAATCCAACACATAATCTCCAAAGAAAAAGGAAGAGGAGTCGATGCAAAAGAATACAACGAAAGAGGAGCCTTTGATTTTACATCTGAACTGACTAAAAAAGTCTGGCTGAAATACGAACAAGCATTATCCAAGGAGCATGCTTTAGATTTTGACGATTTGCTTTTGAAAACTCTAAAGCTCTTGCAGAAAAACCCTGAGGTTCTAAAAACTTACCAAAACAGATTTCTGTATGTGCATGTTGACGAATATCAAGACACGAACAAAATACAAAACGAAATTGTTGAACTCTTGGTAAAAAACCATAGAAATATATGTGTGGTGGGGGACACAGATCAAAATATTTACAGCTGGAGAGGTGCGGAAATAAAAAACATGCTACATTTTGAAAAAACTTATCCGGATGTTCAAACAATATTCCTTGAACAAAACTACAGATCAACAAAAACTATTCTGGCTGTTGCCAATGAAATAATAGAAAAAAACAATTTTAGAATACCAAAAAAACTTTTTACAGATAACCCAACTGGAGACAAGATAGGTGTTTTTGCAGCACGCAACGAAATAGATGAGGCTCATTTTATCGCCTTAAAAGCAAAAAGTTTAATAGAAGATGGAATAAAAGCAGAAAGTATTGCGGTTTTATACAGGGCCAACTTCCAATCTCGAGTTTTGGAAGAAGCATTCCTGTCTTATGGTGTGCCATATCAAATGCTGGGAACAAAATTCTTCGAAAGAAAGGAGGTTAAAGACATTGTTAGTTATGTAAAATGTTCTCTCAACACAGACAACGTTAGTGATTTTAATAGGATTATAAATATTCCACCTAGAGGAATAGGCAAAGTAACTTTGCAAAAAATAAATCTTGGACTGGAAGAAGAACTGCCAGAAAGCACAAAAATAAAAATAAATAATTTTCGTAAAATGCTTTTAGATTTTAAAAATGTTTTAACAACACAAAAACCTAGTGAGGCTCTACGTTATATAATAAAAACATCAGGAATAGAAAATCTATACAGTACTGGTCTAGAAGAAGATACCGACAGACTAGAAAACATTATGGAACTTGTTACTCTAGCCTCTGGCTATGATGAACATGAGGGGGAAGATGGAATTGAAAAATTCCTTACCGACACATCTCTAACTTCTGATCAGGATTCTTTGGATGACCAAAAAAATGGCGTCAAACTTATGACAGTTCACTCTTCAAAAGGTTTAGAGTTTGATTATGTTTTTATTTCTGGTTTAGAAGCAGATTTATTTCCACACCAGAGAATGGGTGGGTCCAAAAAAACTGGGGAGGATGGAGAGGAAGAGAGGAGGCTGTTTTATGTCGCCCTGACGAGAGCAGGGAAAAAACTGTTCTTGACCCACGCCAATACACGTACTATATTTGGATCAATTGAAATAAATTCTCCTTCTGAATTTATAGAGGATATACCGGATGAACACTGGGAGTCAGAATCCTACTCTGGATCTGCACCAAGAAAACCATTATTCAGTATCGATTTCTAAAAAAATGCTAAAGAAAAAATCACTCGGCCAACATTTCCTAAAATCTCCTCAAATAATTGCGGACATAGTTAAAGCTGGAAATATCAAAGGAGGAGATGTTGTTTTAGAGGTGGGTCCAGGTGAAGGAGTTTTAACATCAGAACTAATACTGAGTGGTGCACAGACAATAAGTGTAGAAAAAGATGACAGACTAATACCCGAACTACAAAGAAAATTTGCTGTAGAAATATTTAAAAAACAACTAAATCTAATCCACGCCGACATTCTAAACATAGATCCAGTAGATCTAATAAAAACTCCATACAAAGTAATAGCCAACATCCCATACTACATAACAGGACAAATAATCCGCATGTTTCTAGAAAGCAGACACCAACCAGAATCAATGACTTTGTTAATACAAAAAGAAGTAGCAGAAAGGATAGTGGCTAGAGATAAAAAAGAAAGTCTATTATCTCTTTCTGTTAAAATCTACGGTGAACCAAAAATAATAAGACTGGTTGGTAGAGGGGCTTTTAGTCCACAACCAAATGTAGACTCGGCTGTACTAAACATAGAAAAAATATCAAAAGATAAACTGTTAGGAATTAACGAGCAGGTATTTTTTGGTGTTATTCACGCTGGATTTGCTCACAAAAGAAAACAGTTACTGCCAAACCTAGCTCTAGTTTACAAAAAAGAAAAAGTGGTAAAAATATTTGAAAAGCTGGGTCTAGATCCCAAAACAAGAGCCGAGGATTTGAACATAGAAACATGGATGCAGATATGCAAAGAATTTTAAAACCAAAACGCTATGATAAATAAAATTATTAGTGAAATAGAAAATCAAAAAATAAACCTGACGCAATGGATTGCAAGTTTTGTTGGAATTCTTTTCATTAGATTCATACTCGAATCTCTTTCTAGTCCCACCAGTTCGGGGATTATACCGTCAGACCCATACACTCTCATACACTACTCTTTATTTTTTCTATCTGTCACTCTCATAACCTGCCTAATCGTTGGATATTTTACAGATAATTATAAAAATTCTTCCAAAATAGTACTTTTCGGACTACCCCTCATATGGCTTGCGCCCATTGTAGATATTGTCCTAAGTAGAGGTAATGGTTACAAAATGTTATATGTTTTCGATACTGGCAAGAATTTAGTTTTTGATTTCTTTACATTTTTTGGACCCAACCCAACATACGGAGTTACTTATGGAATGAGACTAGGCATAGCTCTGTCTATTATGGGTATCGGCTATTATATTTATTTAAAAAATAAAAACTTTCTAAAAACCATACTGGCTGTAGTAGTTTTATACTCAGTAATATTTTTTATTGGGAGTGCTCCAGGAGTTTTTTATACTATTTCACACATAAACAATCCGACTAGTACAAGTGTTGATGTTGTTAGATATTTTGAAAAAATAATAACCAACTCAACAATAACCCATAATACTTTGCGAGAAGGAATATACTCTGTTTCATATAGCAGATTTATTGAATTGGGTTTCAACAAACTTTTATCCCAGATATTGTTGATATTTTCAATTATTTTTGCGGGAATATTGTTTTGGAAAATAGACAAAAATAAGTTCCTGGCTGTAATAAAAAACTGCAGGATAGAGAGGGTGAACTTTTATACAGCATCTCTTTTGTCTGGAATGGGTTTTGCTTATATAAACCTTTTGGGTAGTAAGTTTATATGGGCAGACCTGTTTGGTATGAGTTGTCTCATATTGGCCTGGATTGCCTTGTGGATGCACGCTGTTCATGCAAACGATATAGTCGACATAGATATAGATAAGATCTCTAACCAACAAAGACCCTTGGTCCAAAAAACAGTAGAAGCTGGTGACATGAGAGATACTGGTAACGTCTGGCTATCTATCGGACTACTTGGAGCTTGGTGTGCTGGATTTTATCCATTTTTTATGGCGCTTGTATACATAGCTGCCTCATATATATATTCATCTTACCCTTTGAGACTCCGAAGAATCCCCCTCGTACCATCTTTTTTAATAGCCACTGCTTGTTTGGCCACGGTGCTCTCTGGATTCTTCTTTGTGTCTACGAACAAACAAATAGATACATTTCCTATATTTTTGAGCTTTGGGATATTAATTATGGTGACTTTGGCCATAAACTTCAAAGATATAAAGGATATAGAGGGGGACAAAGCAAACGGAATACTGACTATACCAACCTTGTTTGGGGAAAGGGGTGTTAAAATAGTGGGTATATTTCTTTCCTTGAGTATCTTGCTTATACCTTTTTTCCTATCTTTTTATATTTTATACATAATCATGATACCTGCCAGTATTTTCGGCTATAAAATAGCCACAAAAAAACCCTATAGAGAAAAACCTGTTTTTGTTTTAAGGTTTGTGGTTTTGTTTAGTGTGGCTGTTGCTTATTTGTTGATATATTTCTTTTAAGTCTATACAAAATACTCCAGCAAAGTGATACAATGAAGTGAATGAACGGTAACACGAATCACAGAAAAATTTATGTTGTGCTAATAATCTGCATAGGAACAATAATTTCTGTTTGGCTACTCAAACAAACACCAGAAAAGATGGTTGTGACAGAAAACAAGCAAGAAAACCTGTCTGATGATTTATCTACAAGACCATATATAGAAACAGAGGAGGGTGATCTTTGGAAAAACATCTTGACCAAAGTGGACACAAAAAATGAAAGTGTTGTTAATATAACAAACACAAATGAAAATGTATTTGACGAAACATCTCTCACTGCACAAATCTCCAGAGACTTTTTCTCCCAATACCTTATAGCCAAAGAGGGTGGTAGGACTCTGACTGAAGAAGAACTGTCGACCATTGTAGACAATGTAGCTTCATCACCCCAGTACAATGACTCATTAGGAGCTGTTTATGTAACAGCAAATCTGAAAGTAAAAGAGCTATCTGGAGCCTTAGATATACAAGAATACAGTAAAGTGGTTAATTTGATATTAAAAAAAAGATCTGAGGAGATCCGAGACAACCCAGTAGAAGTTTTGGCAGAGGCCATATCAAAAAATGATGAAACTATCCTAAAAAAACTTGATCCTGCGATACTTTCTGGTAGAAACACAATCTCCGACCTATTAAAAGTAGATGTTCCTAAAGGAGCTGTGGGTGCCCATCTAACACTGCTGAACGCAACGAGTAACGTTTTAAAGAATCTCGAGGATGCTAGACAGATTTTTGTTGATCCAATAAAAGGTTTCGCTGGAATGAGTAAGTTTTCTAAAAACATGACAGCTTTCCGCACCGCAACACAAAACATAAATCTGAACTTTTCAACAAATTAGCTGGCCTACTAAAAGTATTATGTTGTATAATACAAACATATAAACACATTTATGATTAAAAATAAAAAAATATTGAGTGTGTTGCTACTTTGTCTATCCTTTTTTGTATCTTCACCACAAAAAACACATGCTCAATATATAGATATTGCTGCTCAAGCAAAAGATTATTTCCTTGACACTGTAGCTTGGAATGCAGCAAACATTGCACTAAATAGAATAACAGCTCAAACAGTAAACTGGATCAACTCTGGTTTTCAAGGTGGTCCAGCTTTTGTCACAAACCCTGGGCAGTTTTTCCTAGACTTGGCAGACGAACAAGCATCTATATTTCTCTCAAAAAATGGGACATTGAACCAGTTGTGTACCCCATTTAGGGCAGAGGTTAGACTAGCCCTCATACGAAACTATATGGATGAGGGTAGAGGACAATACTCCTGTACACTCGGAAGAATCCTTGATAACTATGAACAATTCACTAGTGATTTCAACCAAGGTGGATGGGATAGTTGGCTAGAAATAACCCAAAACAACTCCAACAACCCTTTTGGAGCTTATATAGAAGCAGAAACCCAACTCCAAAAAAACATAGACTCTCAAGTAAGAAAATACACTGCCCAACTAAGCCAAGGACGTGGGTTATTATCATTTGAAAGGTGCCCAGATGGAGAGGATTATATAGATGACAATGGTAAACAACAATGCTGGGGGATAAAAGAAACAGTCACTCCGGGAAGTGCTGTTCAAGGTCAGTTGGATAAGGTGCTGGGTTCTGCTCAAGACAGAATAAACGTATCTGATGAGATAAATGAAATAGTTGGAGCCTTATTGAACCAACTTACTGCAGAAATGTTTTCAAGTGCTGGTGGACTACTTGGTTTAAG
>CAZKFS010000035.1:0-7871 GCA_964552275.1 uncultured Candidatus Saccharibacteria bacterium
TATAACGTATCTACATCATCTGCAGCTACTTCAACAAGTAACTTCGTATGGTCAGGTAACGCTACATCTACATCAGGTTTGTTCGATGTTGATTGGTCAAACGGATACGGTCTACCAGGCCTATCTGCTTCAGGTCTAATCCAGACTCGATCTAACTAATAATTAGGTTGATAATCTAGATAGATTCTAGACAAACAAAAACCGCCGAAAGGCGGTTTTTGTTTGTCTAGAAATATGATAATATGTTTCCTATGACACAGAAAAACAAGATAATCATAAGTGCTGTTGCCATTGTTGTTTTGTTGGTTGCTTATATATCTATAGACATGAAAAGAAAAAAAGCTCCAGTAAATACAGACAACACACAAAGTACCACAACAGAAAACAATATCGGAACTCTAAATCCTAATGACGGATTTTCTTATACCATCGAAGAAGTTCCGGTAACAAACTCAAATGCAGGATCACAGAAAAATATTCTGGTGCCAGATCTGTCACGACCTGTTACTTTTAGACAAGGTTTAGTTTTTACTGAAGAAGCAAAAACTATGATTACAAACAAAATAGTTGGTCTTCAAGCTGATCTTAGAAAAGATAAAACAGATCTAGAAAAATGGCTTGATTTGGCAATGTATCAAAAAACATCAGGAGACTATGAAGGAGCAAAAATATCTTGGCAATATGTAGCAAATGTCGCTACAAAAGATTTTGTAGCTTTGGGGAACCTCGGCAACCTATATGCTTATTATATAAGAGATAACGCTATGGCAGAGGATTACTACAAACAAGCTTTGCTTAGGGATCCAAAACAATCATACCTATACATCCAGTTGGCAGAAGTTTATAGAGATGTTTTTAAAGATATGGATAAGGCTAGAGCCATAATAGATCAAGGCTTGTCAAAAGTACCAAACGATCCAGGGCTTATGGATTTCAAGTCAAAACTATAGTAACAAAAAACACCCCTTGAGGGTGTTTTTTGTTACATAATTTGCTACAATTTATTTATGTCAAAATATTTCGATAAGGACTTTTTCAAGTTTACTATGGTTTTTGCTACGATTGTATCCATAAGTCTTGTTATTATCGTTGCTACAAGGATGTACCAGAATAGTTTGCTAGATGATGCGGGAGAAACAGCAAGTGTTATTAACAGTATAAATATCTCAAACTAACCCAAGAAAGACTTGGGTATTTTAATGAAAAAATTAATATTTTTGTTCATAGGTATTTTATTTTATTCCAATGTTTATGCTGAAGTTTCCCAATTTGTTTTTGTGACCGAACCCCAAAGCATAGATGCAAATTCTTTGTCGGAGACTATAACTATTCAATCTCAAAACTCTTCTGGAGAACAAGAAGATATAACAGAGACCATGGATCTAGTTTTTTCATCCACTTCAGCAACTCCAGAGTTTTTGTCCACTTCAGGAAATCCTGTATCAACTACAATGTCAAAGAACACATCTAATAAAAATTTTCTATATAGAGATGCAACTTCTGGAACTTACATTATAACCATACAAGCGACAGGTAGAACTTCTTTGAAAACCATAACGACTTCCCAACAGGTTGTTGTTGGTGGTAGTTCAAATACACCAAATAATACTCCTAATGCCACCACGACAGAAGAAACTGTAACTCCGACACCTACTCCAACCCCAACAACTCAAACCAACTATTCGGCGCACAGTAGCCCATCGCCACTTAGTAATACAGAGAACAAAATGGAATTTGAGGTTTCGGCTGGGAGAGACAGGTTAACTTCCACAGGTAGTTCAGTTTTGTTTGTGGCAACTCCGACTAAATTACAAAATGTATCCAAACAAAGCATTTCATATAGCTGGTCTTTCGGTGATGGAACGACAGCAAAAGGCGAAACAGCGAGTCACTATTATAGACATCCAGGGGAATATTCTGTTGTTTTAAATGCTTTTTCTTCTGACAAACAAGCCGTTAGTCGACTGACTGTTAAGGTGGTTTCTCCTGATATTTCTATAATTAAAGTTCCAGATGGTTCGGAGGTAGAAAACAAATCTGGTGCAGAAATAAATCTGGGTAACTGGAAAATTTCAGGTAATAATAAAGTGTTTGTGATACCAGAGGATACTCTCATACCTTCTGGTAAGAAAATTATTTTTTCTGATGATGTTACAGGAATAAACACAGTTGATTTGAGTCTTATAAACCCAACATCTAAAACAGTAGCAAGCTCAGTTTCATTCAACGAGGACCTCAGCCTTTCCTCAAAGCAGATCAGTCTAAGCGAGATACAAGATAAAATAAATGAAGTTAAAAGTGTTTTGTCTACGATTTCTCCACAAGAAACAAAAACAATCAAAAGACCACAAGTTGCTTCTGCGCCAGTTGAAAAAACTGTGCCAGTAGATAGTGGCCTAGTTATCACAGAAGAATCTCAGACTGCTAGCGCGATACAGGTCTTTGAAGCTTCAAAAAAGTCCGGGGTTGTTAGTAGTCTATTTTCTTGGCCAATGAGAGGACTTTCATTTATTAAGCATATTTTTACTGAAGAATAGGGTAATTGACGACTGATTGACAAAAATTGATTTTAGTATAAAGTAGTTCTCATAAGGTCAAAGACAACGGATGCCGAAAGGCTTAATTTTCCGTCGAGATTGTAAAATCTATTTTGAAACCTTAGGTCGTAATTAAAAGTTGTTTTAAAATCTCTTTCTCCTCATATTCCTCAGAGAGACACGGATAAATTTTTGCTAAAATTTTCCTTGAGTTCGCGCCGTCGCGCTCACTAGTCTCTCTTCGAAACATGAGTCGACGAGATTTCGGAACTAAAATTTAAAATAAATGGCTATTAATAAAGAAAAGAAAGGAGAAATTCTTTCTAAATTGAAGAAAATCGTAAAAGATTCTCCAGCTATAGTGTTTATAAACTTTCACGCACTTCCAGTAACAGAGTCTTCTGCAATAAGAAAGACTTTGCGAGAGAAAGGTGTGGGTTACACAATAGCTAAAAAATCTCTTACCAAAAAAGCTTTGAGTGAGGGTGGTATAGGTGGAGAAATGCCAGATATGCCAGGTGAGCTTGGTATTGTTTACGGGGTTGATCCTATAGACGGTGCTCGTGAAGTGTATTCTTTCCAAAAGAAATTGGACAAGAAAATACAGATCGTTGGAGGTGTTTTTGAGGGTAAGTTTATGAACATGCAAGAGATGATAAC
This sequence comes from uncultured Candidatus Saccharibacteria bacterium, assembly GCA_964552275.1. Classification (GTDB taxonomy): domain Bacteria; phylum Patescibacteriota; class Minisyncoccia; order Phycocordibacterales; family DATDWN01; genus C7867-006. Next base: position 3,198 of record CAZKFS010000035.1, read on the forward strand.
TGTTGCACAAATACCAGGACTTAAAACTCTACAGGCACAGTTTGTTAACCTTATCAATTCTCCAATACAGGGATTTGTTATGGCACTTGATCAGATAGCGAAGAAGAAATAAAAGAATTACAAATTATATAAAATTAATAAAATATTATGGAAGAAACAAAAATAGTAGAAACTCCAGCAAAATTTAAAGCTGTAGTTGAAGCAATAGAAAAAATGTCAGTTCTAGATCTTCATGAGTTGGTAAAACACTTGGAAGAGAAGTTTGGTGTCTCTGCTGCAGCAGTTGCAGTAGCAGCTCCAGCAGGAGGTGCAGCCGGAGGAGGTGCAGAAGAGAAATCATCTTTCAATGTTGAATTAACAGATGGAGGAGCAACAAAGATAGCTGTTATCAAGATCGTTAAAGAAGCTCTAGGTCTAGGTCTAAAAGAAGCAAAAGATCTAGTTGATGCAGCTCCTTCAATGTTGAAGGAGGGTATGAAGAAAGAAGACGCAGAGAAACTAAAGAAGGATTTGGAAGGTGCTGGGGCAAAGGTTACACTAAAATAATCATTGATTATTTTAGGTTACCTTTGAGCCGGAGGCGCGAAGCCGATTACAGTAGCAATCGCAGCCGAGGCGGGGTCGCGGAATTTTCCTTGCGTCGGCAAGGAAAATATCCGTGACAAGGTTACACTAAAATAATCTCAAAAACTTAAACAAAAAAACGCTGAAAGGCGTTTTTTTTGTAATATTTTCAAATAAAGTCAACAGATAGCTTTTGGCTTTAAAGTTGTTTATAATCTCACCCATGGATACATTATCGAAACTATTCGGATCTGAGGTAAAAGTTAAAGTGATCAAACTTTTTTTGTTTAACGCCGAGCATTTATTTGATATAAAGGATATTGCTGACAGGGTCAAAGCTGAACCGTCTAAAGTTCGTAGAGAATTAAATACCCTTGAAAAGATGGGCTTGATTAAGAAGCGCTTGTCTAATAAAAAAAAGAAAAATGGCCACGGGTTTGTTTTAAATATAAATTTTCCGTACTTGTTGCCACTCCAGAACTTTTTGATAAATACAGAACCTTTGCAACCGCAAGAACTGATAAAAAAAATAACACGCTTGGGATCTATAAAACTTATTGTAGTCGCTGGAGTCTTTATTCAAGATCCGGAAAGCCGAGCAGATCTTCTCATAGTAGGAGATAGTGTTAAAAAAGCTAATCTTGAAAATGTAATAAAAATACTGGAATCCGAGATAGGTAAGGAGCTGAGATACGCCTATTTTACAACAGAGGACTTTAAATATCGCTTGAGTATGTTCGACAAGCTAACCAGAGATATTTTAGACTATCCGCACAAGAAAGTGTTGAATAAATTGACCATAGTTTAGGTGATTTTCCAGTTTTTTCTTATTCACAGGTATATTTTTTATGTGTGGAAATTGAACCAAGCCATATGATATAATGTTTGTATTACTCATTTAATATAAGTTTATATGATTTTATCCACATGGAGTGACCTTCTAAAAGCTTCTTTTCAAGGACTTTGGTTAGGGGTTATAGATTTTGTTCCAAGTCTTATAGTTGCGTTAGTTATATTGGCTATAGGCTGGGCTATTGGTTCTGCGGTTTCAAAGGCCATCGCTCATTTTATGAAGTTAATAAAATTTGACGAAGCTCTACAAAGGTCAGGTTTTGAGGATATTGTTAAGAAGTCTGGACTTAGTCTAAATTCCGGACGTTTCTTGGGTGGTATAGTAAAGTACTTTATTATTATCGTTTTCTTGGTTGCTAGTTTTGATGTTCTTGGTCTAACACAAGTAACAGCTTTCTTGCAACAAGTTGTGATTGGTTATATACCACAACTCATAATTGCTGTTTTGATCCTTCTAGTAGGTGCAGTAGTTGGTGATGTTCTATCAAGAGTAGTTTCTGCTTCTTCTAAGACAGCAGGAATTCACCAAGCAAACTTCTTGGGAGTTGTATCAAAGTGGGCAGTATGGGTATTTGCTATATTGGTAGCGCTATCACAAATGGGTATTGCAGGCGCTTTCATCCAAACACTTTTCACAGGTTTCGTTGTAGCAGTTTCACTTGCTTTGGGACTATCATTTGGTCTTGGGGGTCAGTCGGCTGCGTCACGGGCTATTGAGAAGATACAACACGAAATTTCTCACAACTAATTTTTCTGGTCTTTTTTGTTCGATTTCTTCGTTGCTAGTTTCTTTTGTTCCCGCAGAGTACTAAATGTACACTTTGGTCACAAAAGAAACGTCGCGCCTCGAACTCAAACAAAAATCCACAGAAAAACAATAAACAATAAACAATAAACAAAAAATCCCCTTACGGGGCTTTTTTGTTTATGTTAATATTTATAGTGTAGATATCTTTACATGAGAACTTATAAAATATTTTTTTATTTATTTGTATTTTTTCTACTTTCTCCAGTAACTTTTGTTTTTGGAGAACTAACCCCTGGTTCATGGGTTAACCCGATAGGTATTCCAACTCCTAGTTTTGGTATAAACGAGTTTATATCTACCGTACCTTCTCCGTGGGATGCAACAAACCGAATTTCAAATGGTTTAACTTTTTATTATGTTTGTCCACAGTGTACAGGGTCAACAGATACAGACAACACATATGGTTATCCAGGCAAGCCGAGGGCAACTGTCCCTAGTGTTCTAAACGGTCCAGCTGCTGTTATTTTGGGTGGTCAAATAGACTCAAATGTTTCTTTTACTGCAAACGGGTCAGTCAATAGTCCAATATTTATAAGTGCAGGTAGTCGAAGCTCCTTACCTCGTTTAACCGGACAAGTTAAGGCTTCTGGCTCCTATGTTATTTTTGACTATCTTTGGATTGGACCAAGCGATGCAAGCGATGTTGATTTTGGTTTTAGTGTTAGTGAAGGTTCTCATCATATTGTTTTAAGAAATAGTGAGATAACGGGTAATCTAAATAGGGCTGGAGGTGTAGCCGTAGGTTCTTGGGGTTATTCTGGTTCTGCATCAGCCTCACATATTTTTATTGATAATAACTATATACACAACATAGGCAATGTTAATTCATCAGCAGATCAGGATGCACACTGTGTTGTTATAAACGGTAGTGCCGATAATGTTTGGGTAACCAACAACAGAATAGAATATTGTAGTGGCGATTCTTTACAGGTAGAAGCTCAATCGGGAAGAAGGAATTATATAAAAAACATATATTACGGTAAAAACATATCTAGTTATAACAGACAAACTGGAGGTTGGATAAAAAATGCTACAGATGTGATTTTCTCACAAAATATTGCTCATGATTTCAGATCGAATTCTGGTGGTGCAGGTGCCTGTTATGGTTTTCAATATGATGCGGAAAATGTTTGGTTTTTATTTAACGAAGCATACAACTGTAATATAGGTATAAACATAGCGGCATGGAATTCAAATCCAGGAAAAAATGCTTTTATAATTGGAAATATAATTCACGATATTATCGCCGAGGATCCTACAAACCCATACAACTCTGGGGCGATGGTTTTAAGAGGAGGAACAAATATTAATGTTTTAAACAACACGATAAGCAACTATAACTCTGGTATAAATATTCCTCCAGGTTCTACAGCTATTTCTTTTTACAATAATATTATGGCAAACAAAACGAGCGATAGTGTTTCAGATTTGTATAAAGAGGGAGCCAACCCAACTATCGTTTCTGGAAATAATATTTATCCAACGAATGCCAAGTTTACTGGATTTACCAAAGACTCGTCGTCGACTCTTGCTGATCCAAAATTTGTTGGTTTAAGAGATTATCATTTGCAACTTAGTTCACCAGCAATAAGTGCAGGTAGTTCATCTGTAGCTTTGGCGAACTCTACTTTTCAATCTAGATACGGTATTAGTATAGATTATGATTATGATAAGGTCGCAAGACCCTACAACAGTTGGGAGATAGGAGCATATGAATACAACGGAGTTACACCGACTCCAACTCCTACACCCACACCTACACCAACTCCAACTCCGACCCCAACTCCTACACCTGTTCCAATAGCTGGAGATATAAATCTAGATCATTCAGTCAACTCTCTGGACTACTCCATCATGAACTCTGTTTGGTTTACATCTAGTGCTTCATCCGACCTAAATAATGATGGGGGAGTTAACTCTTTGGATTTTGCTATTTTGAGCTCAAATTGGCTTAAAACCTGGTAGAAATTGGCTATATTTATCCACACCTTTTTGGCCTCCCTAAAGATTTGACATTAGAGTTTGGCTCATATATACTAGCCTCTATTGCAGATATGTTAAAAATTCACTTAATTTCAAAGCGGTATAGATAATACTCTTTTTGGGTGTTGTCAGAAAATCCCGCTTGAAAGGCGGGATTTTCCTTAACAAGGATCTGTATCGTAACTTGAAAATATTCCCCGAAATAAACCGCAAGTTTGTTAGGGGTTCATGCCATCACATTTTTAAGAATTTCGAACATTTGTGTTCGGGGTCTTTTCGGAAAGTGTAGATGGAAGTAAAAGTAAAACTTGTTATGTATTTTAGTCTGCCGACGAGGCATGATTCATAGTATGTAACAGGATGAAGTAATTGTGCGTTCGCGCGAGTGGTCGTGTGAACGTACATGTGGTTTTTAAATTTCCTAATGGGAAATTTAAGAGCGTATGGTGGATGCCTTGACTCAAAAT
>CAZKFS010000036.1:0-7658 GCA_964552275.1 uncultured Candidatus Saccharibacteria bacterium
AAGTTAATCTAAGGCTCTGGATCCTCAACTCTTACTCAACTATACTTTTTCTGGACACAGAATATTTGCCTGCTGGCAAATTTCTTCCTGCTCACTCTTTCACAGGTTCCGCAGAGTTCCAGAAAAAGTATAGTTTCGACGAGTTTTAAACCCAAATCTACTCTTCTTCTGGTTTATCTATGAGGTTTACTTCGAAATCAACTCCACTTCCTGTTATCCTCATAACGTCTTTATCTATTTTCTTGAACTCTTTGGTCGAACTGTTGAAATGGTTGACCACAGTTCCTAGTGAAGAGCCGAGTTTGTTGTGATAATCCTCATACTTCTTCAAGTGTGTTCCTATCTCCCCAACTCTCTTTATAATATCCTTTGTAGTCTCTTCTATCTGCATAGCCTTTAGTCCCTGAAGAACTGTCTGCAAATACGCCAAAAAGGACGTAGGCGAAACGATAATAACTTTGTGCTTACCAGCAGCTCTCTGGATTAGATTTTCTGTGTCGTCTGTCACAGCGCCTATTTTGTTTATGAGAAGATCATAGTATATCGCCTCATGAGGTATGAACATAAATGCAAAATCCATAGTTCCCTCTTCTGGACGAATATATTTTGAAGTTTCTGTAATACGTAGCTTTAGATCGTTTATAAACAACTTTTCTAGTCGGTCTTTCTCTGAAACATCTCGAGCTTCGATCATCCTGTTATAGTTCTCCAGTGAAAACTTGGAATCAACTGGGATTATTTTGTCTTTCACGAACACTACTGCATCCACTATCTCTCCGTTACTAAAACCGTATTGCATCTGATACTGGTTCGGCGCCAAAACATTTTTCAAGAGCGTTTCTAGATAGTATTCTCCCAAAATCCCCCTCTGTTTTGGATTTTTCAAAATATCCTGCAAGTTTTGGAGTTGGTCAGCAAAAGAAACCACTTGGCGGTTTGTCTCGTGGAGTTGAGTGAGGCCTTTTGTCACTTCTCGTATCAAACTAGCTGACTCTCCCAACTGAACCCTAACAGAGTCGTTAACTTGGCGAGTACTCTCTCCTATTTTTGAATCCACCACCCGATTTAGCTCATTTATCTGCTCTAGAATTAGTTTCAGGCCAACATCGCTATTATCACCCACTCCTTGTTTAGGGCGAAGAAAATAAGTGATGAAAATGCCAATTCCAAATGCTACCAAGATAAAAAGTATTGTTGTTAAATCCATATTCATATTCTACCAAATAAGATATAATTAGAGTAATATGAAAAATTTTTTAAAACCCACAAAAACCACTTGGACGACTTTTATTGTTTTAGTATTTATTGGAATTTTATTTACAATTTTTGCTAATACTGTTGGTCAAAATGAAAGTATTAGTAGTGGTTCCTTGTTTGATCTTATCCTTGCAATATACTTCGTACTTGTGTTTTTACCAGCGGCTGTTTTTAATATATTTGGATTAAATACAATTAATTCAGGTGCGCTTGCTTATCCTAATAATTTAGGTCATATTATTGATATAATATTTTATTTAACAATTTTCTATTTAATAGCAAGTTTATTTTCTAAAATTAAAAATAATAAAAATGTCACTACAAACACAAATTAGAGAAGAGATAAAGGAAGCCATGAAAGCAAAGGAGTCGGTAAGACTCGGTGTTATAAAAGGTCTCGTGGCTGGTTTTACAAACGAGCTTGTTAACCTAAAGCGTACTCCGCAGGATGAGTTGTCTGACGAAGAGGTTTTGAACGTAATCCGTCGCGCAGTAAAACAAAGAAAAGATTCTATCGAACAGTTTACAGCTGGTGGCCGACCTGAACTGGCAGAAAGTGAAAAAGAAGAACTAGCTATACTCGAAACTTATTTGCCAGCCATGATGTCTATAGAAGATGTTATGAAAATAGCCACAGCCAAAAAAGCAGAGATGGGAGAAATAGACAAAGCAAAAGCGGGTATGTTCATGGGAGCTCTGATGAAAGACCTGAAAGGCAAAGCCGATGGCGATACTGTGAAATCTGTTGTTGACGAACTGCTCGCATAACTAGAAAATATCTGTGGATAATTCCACTTGACTTTGTATGCCAATGGTAGTATAATTATGAGTGGAGGATAGTCACATGGCCAAACCGCCACGACAGACTCGTCCGGCACCGAAGAAGAAGAGTATCAAACTCCCCTCTGGACGCTTCGCAAGGAGGTATGGAAGGATGAAGTTCGACCCCACCGAAGTAAGACTACCCCCACGTGATCGTCAGGGTCACGACTAAGTCGGGTTACAGGGCTGATCGCCACGTTGCGATCGGCCCTCGATTTTTATACAAATTAAAGAAAGTGATTTCCGAAAACTAGGATTCCTATAACCAGAGCTCCGACTACAGATACTAGAGTAAAAGCTGAAGTCATATCCTTTACCTTCCCTATCATGGGATCTCGATTTGGCTCTATTTTATTACACAGATCTTCTATTGCAGTGTTCATTATTTCCGAAGCCAAAACCATAGTAACAGCAAAAACTATAAAACCCAGCTCGGCAAAACTAAATTTATAGACAATCGCAAAAACTACTGCCACAAAACCAACAAAAAACAGGATGCGAAAGTTTCTCTCTTCTCTCCAGACTGTCCGTAATCCACACCATGCAAAGAGAAAAGAATTAAATAAGTTTTTAAACATGCTATGATTGTAGCATATCTATGAGCCGAGCTGGCACCCCGCTTTACTTATTTTAGGGGTCATGATATAATAACTTTCAGATATTTATAAGATTAATTAATTATTAAAAAGATGCAAAAATTTATAGCAATATTGGCTTTCGTACTCGTTACAACTCTTGGAGTTGTTTCATCTGCTCAAGCCAACACAACGTTTGATGTCTCATTGGGTTATGGTTCTGCAAACACAACAGAAGTATTCAAACTTCAAAACTTTCTGTTTGATTTAGGGTATTTGAGAGTATCTCCGACTGGAGCATACCTATCCCTAACTCAAAAAGCTGTTGCTGAGTTCCAAGCTTCAGAAGGTGTTAGTCCAACTTCTGGCTACTTTGGTCCCCTAACAAGAGCTGTTGCAAACGAGAAGATCTTGGCGATGTCAGAAACATCTTCTCCAGTTAACAAAGCTTCTGTTTCTGCAGTTTCTGTAAGAAACACGACTGGAAGTACTGCTTCTGTGTTCCTAGCAAACTCAAAGAACATAACTTGGCAAACAAGTGACTATCCAGCAAACGCAGGTGTTAACATAAACCTACTTAGAAAAACTAATGACAATCCACAAACTTTTGTACTAGTACGATCTATAGTAAAAGACACTGCAAACGATGGAACAGAAACTTGGATTCCACAAAACGGAGAGACTTCAGGTGATCTATACATCGAAGTAACATGTTCTAACACATACAACTTCGTAGGAGGATGCCAGCTAAGTGGCCAACCTGCCAGAGCAAACTAAAACTACTCTACACAGTTTCTAAAAAACCACCGATTGGTGGTTTTTTAGTGCTTTATAAATTACTTCTCTCTGCTTCTTTTTTTAAATCTCTAGCATATGCATCAAAAGCATCATCAAAAGGAGGTATCATTTTCGCAAACAAAGGAAAAAGAGGCCCACCTATTTTTTCTGTCATGGTAAATTGTGTTCCCCCAGAAACTTTTTCTAGCAAGAAATTTCTTCTACCCATCGCATCTCCTGACACCATTTTCGTATACGGTTCAAATACTTTTATCTTTAATTTAAAAGTTCTATTTGGATTTATAGATGGGATTATTTTTATTTCACCTCCTGTCTTTATCTCCCCTTCTATTGAAATTATTGTGCTATTCCAGTTTTTATAGTTTGCAACATCAACTAATATCTTCCAAATCTTTTCTGGTTCAGTGTTTATCAAAACAGAAACAGTTGTTTCTCTGCTAAATAATTTTTTTGTTGTGTGTGCTTTTTGATTCATATGCAAATATTATAGCATTATTTCTCTGTTTTATATTTCTTTTTCATATCTACAAGTGACTTTTTTACTACTAGTCTCAAAACTCCTAGGTCAATATCATCTATACTTTTTATCGCCAGACACGACTTTCCAGACAACTTGTGTTTACCTATTTTCTCAATATCTTTTTTATATCCTTCCCATCCTATCATATTGTAGAGAGTGAAACCTGTACTAGAAATAGCAAAACCAGTAACAAGGTGAATGTGTTCCCCCCCCTTACTGTCAAAATAGTGATATTTTCCGAAACCAAAAATTTTATTCCACATTACACAATCTGAACCAGTCGCTTTGGTGTATAAAGCCACTAGATCTAGTGCTTCTTTTTGTAATTTTGGATTTCCTTTAAAATTTTTCTCTAGATAATTTTTGGGGGTTATTTTTGTTGGTTGTGTTTTATTTGTGTATGCCATATATGTATTATACCAAAATATAAATGTCATTCTTGCACACAAAAAAATTGACTAGCTAAGTTTGAGCAATGGTTATTAAATTAATGAATTTGAAGCCTTAAAAGTGGCTTAAATCTTAGAGCTGTCGGTGTACAAAAAAACGGGGCCTTGCCACAGTCAAGGCGGCAGAAGTTGCCGGAGTGGCGAATGGTGACCTTACCGGGAATCTTCCGCGAGTAAAAATTTTCCGTCGAAAATTTTTCTCGTGTCCGCAGCTCGCGACCAAGCTTGGTAGCTTGGTACCCGCTCCGCTTTTCGATTCCCTAAACAAAACATGTTTTGTTTTAAGGTCACAAAATATCGTGACCTCAATTTTGTGATGTAATTCTACACTTTGCTCGAACTTTTTTCCAAGATCAAAGTGGTGATGTGACAATGAATTCCGTCACGCCGTAGCGTCCACTACACCCCGACCAGTGCGTCGGGGTTCCGTTCCCGCTCCGTCGTACCGCCCTCATCCCCATCGCTTCCCATTCTCGTTTTGTTTGCGCGGGATTTCCTTTTTCGGAATGGGCGATTGGGCTTCGGGCGGGTTTCTCCTTAAAGGGAGAAACTGACGGAATTCAAACTACTGTACTACCTTACCCTCGTGGTGACGTAACCCCATCATTCGCCCCGGACATTCCTTTGGGCTAGTGGTAATATACACTTTTTTCTTTATTCTTTCCACGCCCAAAACGGAATATGTCCGAGGCTTCAAAATAATGAACAACCTAGATTTATTAATTGAGTTGTTCTATGTTTTTTCAAATATAAAAAGAGAGCCTGCAACTCCGGAGAGGTGCAGGCTCGTGCTAACGAACTAAAGGAGGATCTCGAACTTCACAACGTCCTTGCCCTTCACAACGGAGACGACGTAATCGTCCTGTTGTTTCTCAAGCAGTCGACGCAGAAGTTGGATTGCCTTCCGAACAATCTCGGAGTTGCTTTTCACATCCGCGAGCTCTTTGATCTTATTCAGATCGTCGAGCGCGCGACCCGAGACTTGAACCATTGAAGCCGAGCCGACGCGTTCTCCCGCTCGCTTCTTCTCAGGAACAAGTTCGGCTGGGATCTCACACGCTAGAGCTTTGGAAATTCTCTCTAGCATTGTGCGTCCAACGCGATAAGTGCCCCGCTCAACTCCAGAAATTACCGCTGGATTTGTTTCCGCACGCTGAGCGAGAACTGATTGCGTAAGACGAAGTTCCAGTCTGCGCGTAGTGACGAATTCTCCCAACGGGCTTGTTCTCTCGATCGTGAAGCCCGGTTCCTTTGGGTCGCGGAGCTTACGTTCTCGTGGCGGTGGAACTATCTCTGGTGGAATTTCACACTCTAAAGCTTTTGCAAGCTTGTCGAGCAAGTCGGGTGTTGGGTGAACTCTTCCCGTTTCCACGCCGGAGATTGTTGCGGTGGCTGTTTCCGCGCGGTCGCTGACCTCGCGTTGCGTAAGACGAAGTTCCAACCGGCGATCGGCTAGAAATCCGCTTAATGGAGTAGGAGCTGTTCCTCTCATCTTAAGCCTCCTTCTAGGCCTGATTGCGTTTAGTTGGGTGACATCGAGTCCAAGCACTTTCGCTAGCTGCTCGATCATCTCATCGTTTTCGCTCAGACGACATTGACCGGATTCGATCTGGTCTACGAACTGTCGACTGACATGCAGTTTTTCCGCTAGCACCGTGAGACTCATCGCGAGCTCCTTACGGCGTTGACGAATCAACTGACCAAGTTCACCGCCCGTTACTTTTCCTTCACGGCCGACGAACTTCGCAAACGCTGAGACTTCAAGTTTCAACGCCTTAGCCAAAGGCTCGACAAGAGGATAGCGAAGAGATGGACTCTTGCTAATCTCCAGTCGCTTCGCTTTCTGAGAAGTAATCCTCATTTTCTTAGCGAAAGCCTCTAGCGTCATTCCGAGTTCTTCTCGCCGCGACCGGATTAACTTACCCAACTCTGTGCTGGGCTTTGCTACATGCTTTTCAGGCATGCGCTTACGAAGTTCTTCCGGCTCAACCTGTAAGACTTTTGCCAAACCCTTCACTTGCTTTGGATTGAGGTACTTGCGTACTCCAATCTCAATCATGCTAAGTAGATTATTGCTTTCGCTTAGGCCGGCAGCTTGGCTTACAGGAATCTGACGAAGATCAAGTTCCATTCGACGATCTCGGATGAATTTTCCGAGTTCGGTTTTGCTAGGCGTCATACCGACGCCAGCAGGTTGATACTTTTTAGGCATCGGCAATCCTCCTTTTCAAGGAACGGTTTAATCAGGTCAGTACGACATGATTTCGCGCTATTTTAACACATGTAAATTTACATGTCAACTTATCATTTTAAGATAAAAATATTAACTACGAGTTCGAAAAGATTTTGCACTTATAATTGATTTTGTTTCTTCCTCTATTGTATTTAAAAATTGTAAAAGATTATCAAAATTAACAATATCAATTAGAAAAATCTCAGCTTCAGCTTTTGTCCTTGTTTTATCAAGGTAAGTATAGTTCACTTCCAATTGAAAATTATCATTTATTTTATCGTATGAATAATTATCGCCGTCAAATTCTACTTGAAGAAAATTATCAAATTTATTACATACAATTATAGGATATTTTAATATAGAGGCTGTAGTTTCTTTATGCTCAAAAAATTTATGATGTATGGGACGATTAAACCATTGATCGTAATATATTTTTGAATTTAAACATTGAGTTAAAGCTTTATATATAACATCGTCTTTATTGCTATTTGTAGAGAATAATTTTGCAACCTTATCTTTATTTAAATAATGGAATTTGTCTATTGTAATATCGGCACCGTATCTATTATGTAATATTTGTAAATCTGTATCTTTCTCTAATTTAACGACCGCTCCATCAATATCCTTATTATCAAACCAAAAGGCTATCTCCTGTTTGATAAATTTACATTCTAAAAATAATTGAACATTTATCTGAATACTAGATTGATTTCTCCAGTCACTTGAGTTGAATTGTTTCTCAGCGACAATATCTATCTCTCTTACAGTATTAGCAATATTGTCATAATAATAAGGTGCAATCGAAAGAGTCCAGCCTTGATTTCTCAAGGTGTTTATAACTTTGTGGTGGGTAATCATTCCACTGTTCTCAATCAATTCATTTACTGACTTACTATTTTTCATAAGTTTGAATATTTGCATACTATCATATTTAGGTATAATTGAGATAGAAGCCCAATCGCCCATTCCGAAAAAGGAAATCCCGCGCAAACAAAACGAGAATG
>CAZKFS010000037.1:0-7606 GCA_964552275.1 uncultured Candidatus Saccharibacteria bacterium
ATACAGAATATTTTGATTTTATTTGATCAAACTACCAGGAGCAACTTCTTTTCCAGTTTCAAGTAGAGAGAAAAAATTATTTTCTTCTCCTTCACCAGATACTGCCATGATCATCCCATGACTTTCTAGACCCATAATATTTCTTGGTTCCAAGTTGGCAACAAAAGCACATTTTTTACCAACAATTTCCTGAGGTCCAGAGAAAAACTTTTTTATACCAGAAACTATTTGACGTGGTTTTTCTTCTCCCATATCCACAGTCAACTTAAAAAGCTTATTTGAACCTTCTATTTCTTCCGCATTAACAATGTGTCCAATTCTTATTTCTATTTTTTTAAAATCATCGATTGATATTGTCATGTTGTTATTTGTTTATATTATTTTCTCTTTCTAAAAAACTTCTGAGGATTATCGCTGCGCTACTAGCATCATGCATTTCATTTTTACCCTGAATCTGCTCTGCTTCTTCAGAAGTCATGAACTCTGGATGCATATGAACGGGCAAACCAGAATCATTTCTCAACTTTTCCACAAATGGTTTGATCTCCCTCATTATCTCGTTTTCTTTCTGAGAAAAATCCAGAGACTCACCCACCACTACCACATCTATATTTTTGTCTTTGCATATATCTACCACATCCTTCACCAGATTGGCAGAGTTAAGAATAACTTTAAATGGCACGGCCAAAACCCCCATCTCATCTGACATGGCGACACCCACGCGTTTTGATCCATAATCAATCCCAAGATATCTCATATCGATAGTCTAACTTTTTTTAAGACTAAATGGAACAAAAACAAACAATTGCATTATGGGTGGATTTTGATATTATGTCCGAGATGAACCAAGTATCACTATTAGTTGATTTTCCAATCTGGCTTATAGTTGTAATAGCTATATGGTCCATTATATGGAAAGGCATTGCTTTGTGGAAAGCAGCTCAACTGTCACATAAAAAGTGGTTCATTATTCTACTTATCGCAAATACTATTGGTATCCTGGATATAATTTATATACGGTTTATAGCAAGGAAGTATAATGTGGAAGTAGTAGAAGAAAAATAAATACGGAGGTGTCGCATTGCGCCTCATCGGCGCATCTGCCGATGAGGCAGAAGTGGTTATTGAATAAAATCATGTATTACTTCTATGTTTTAAGGTTTATAGAAAACAAAAAGTTATACTACGGTTTTACAAATGATCTCAAAAGAAGAATCCGTGAGCATAGATCAAAAAGTTCAAATTTCACATCAAGAAATGGAAAATTTGACTTAATATTCTATGAAGCTTATGCTAATGAAACAGATGCTAGAGAAGCTGAAAAATATTTCAAATCTGGTCATGGAAGAGAGGTTTTGAAGAGTAAATTAAAAAATTATTTTGGAGGTGTCGCATAGTGGTCGAGTGCACCCGTCTTGAAAACGGGAGAGCCGCAAGGTTCCGTGAGTTCGAATCTCACCGCCTCCGCAAAACAAAAGCCGAAAGGCTTTTTTGTTTTGGGTAGCGGAGTAATCTGCTGGGAGCAGATTACGTTGAGATTCGAAAGACGGAGCGGGCACCTAGTCAGTAGACTAGGTCGCGAGTCCGGGTAGGGAAAATTTTTAAGTGACGACGAAAAAATTATTCCTGACCGAATCGTTTGCTTTTGCAGATACAAAAAAATACTTCTATATCTAATATTTGTTTAAGTTTTTTCATTATTCTTTACTTTAGTTTACAAAAGAAAGAATATCGAGCTATACTATGCGCATTAATTTATCTATATGAATGAAACCCAGAACCTTTTAAGTTTTCGTAATCTGACGAAACTCATTGAGGATTACTCTCCAAAAAATTATTCCATTATCCTTGCGATCCCAATTGTTTTTCTTGGAATGGGGTTCCTGATATGGAGTGTGTATTTATACACGTTCGGCTTTACAGGAAATGAACTGTTTCAAAGCCAATATATAATAACAGGTGTCGTTTTTTTACTAATTTCCCTAGTTATTCTTGGAGTAGTAACAACCCTAATAGATATTATTAACTGGATTGCAAAAAAAATACCTTCATACTTCATACCTACAAAACTGGATAAATATGTAAGAGAAAAAATGAAAATTCCTCTTTATATTTTTGTGATTTTAAGTTGGTTTCTTTTTTATATCTCGCAGTTATTTCCCCTAATTCCATACACAATTGGAGGAGGTCAACCAAGAGTTTTATCTTTGATAACAACAAATGAAAATATGAAAACTCTTAATTCACTACAAATCGCTATAGGTGATGGCGCCACCTACCAAACAGAAAACGTTTGTGTGGTTTATCAAGATAGCAAACAAATCTATATACTTCGCAGAGAAAGGGTCTTAGCAATTAACCAATCATTAATTGAAGGATTTGGAAGCCTCCCAGGCCCAAATTCTGTACTTGGACAGGAGTGCGTAGCATTAGCATCATTTTGGTCAAATCAAGGATTGTATTTCAGTCGTATACTTTTGATTAACAACATTGGAAACATTTTCAGGAGACTAGCTGGTAAACCCCAAATTTATTTTGAAATTATTTCTACACAACCATTACACAAATAATACAATTTATTCATTTCTAGTAGTTCCCTCTCCCAATTAACAGTTCTAAACGCATCTAACCACTCACACAAAAAGAAAACCCTTTCGGGTTTTCTTTTCTTGTGAGGCGAGCAAAATCCCCCACATTTAAACGGCTCAGGGGGTGAGCCGTTTAAATGTGGCTAAAAATAAGGTTATAAACTAAGCTGATGGAGCAAACGAACACATGTCAGTTGCAAGAACTGTTTCTTTCCATTTTTGTACAGAATCTAGATCTTGTACGAACATTTCCAAATGCCATAGTTCCCCACCGCCAACAATGTGAACATTTCGAACTGGAAGTGCAAACAATATTCCATTGTTTGTTCCGGCAGATAGATCCTTAGGAACCACTAGGTTAATATCTATACCGTAACAAGTAATAACTCCTGCACCCAAGTTGCGAACATTCTGAGGTTCTTCCTCAAGCCAATAATGTGGATTTGTCGCTACTAGATCTGCCTCTGGATAATAACTAGAAGCAGAAGATGACTCGAATGTTTTTCTCCAAACATATGTTGTCCCATTCCATAGCCCAACCTCCAACTCCCACACTTTCAAATCTGGATGAAAAATAACATTTCTAGATGGAAGGGCCCAAAGTATTCCGTTTGATGCTGCCCCAGTACTGCCTCCTGGTATCGCAGAAGTTAAGTCTCCTGGAATACTCAGCGTTGCATCATAACCATAGTGAACAAACCTGCCCTCTATAGGATAACTAGCTGGTGGTGGTAATACTGGTGGAGTTTGGGCCAACGCCTTGTTCAAGCCACTATTTGGATAATAAAAATAACCAGCACTGAATAAAACCGCAAAAACTATCATGATAAAAATTGAACGTTTATTATAAAAATATGTTTTCATGAAGATATTTTAACAAGACTAACAAAAAACATGAACTATGCTTGTTTTGAAACATGTGTTATTAAATTCCACACTCAAAATATGGTGATATGTATTTTTTAATTTTGTCTGGTCAAGCTATAATATAGAGTGATGGATAAAAACTACAGAGAAAACGATACTGAGTTTTGGAGCCTTAATCCAAATCAGGTAGCAAATATTTTTAATTCCAATCTAGAATTGGGAATATCGGATGAGGAAGCAAAGAAGCGTCTAGATATTTTTGGCAGAAACGTAATTCAATCAGAGAAAAAAAGTATTGGTGGTGTCCGTATATTTTTCAATCAACTTAGATCACCCTTGATCTTAATACTAATCTTTGCGGGAATAGTAACCATATTCACAAGCCATATTAGGGATTCAGTTTTTATATTCATCGCGGTAATCGTCAACTCTGTTTTAGGCTTTTATCAAGAAAACAAAGCAGAGAAAGCTATATCGAAACTAAAAACATATTTGAAACAAAGAACTCGGGTAATTCGTGGTGGTAAAGAAAAAGAAATAGACACTGAAGAATTGGTTTTAGGAGACATAATCCAACTCTCCCAGGGAGACAGGGTCCCGACAGATGGAAGAATAATATATTCGAACGACTTTCAAGTAGACGAGGCTATACTGACAGGAGAATCTTTACCCGTGATCAAATCCGTAGATACTGTATCTGAGTCTTTTCCTGTTTCTGAACAAACATCAATGGTTTTTGCGGGAACTTTGGTTATACAAGGAATCTGTACTGCTATTGTTTGTAGAACAGATATAAAAACAGAGCTAGGAAAAATAGCTTCACTTATTGAATCATCTGGAAACGAAAAAACCCCTCTTCAAAAATCAATTACAGAATTTAGTTTATACCTCAGTGCTCTATTGGGTTTTCTAACATTAGCTGTTTTTATTACTGGAATTATATTGGGAGAGCCTCTTGGTGAAATGTTTCTAACTTCAGTAGCTATAGCAATATCAGCCATACCAGAAGGACTACCTATATCTCTAACAGTTATTCTGGCTGTTGGTGTAGAGAGGATGGCCAAAAGAAAAGCGGTAGTTAGGAAACTGATAGCTGCTGAAACGCTAGGAAGTACAACTGTAATACTGACAGACAAAACCGGAACCATAACAATGGCTAAAATGGTTTTATCTAAAATAATTCCATTCAATCTAAAAGAAGATGAGGTTATAAAATATGCATTACTAAACTGTAATGTTTTAATAGAAAACCCTGAAGAAAAACCAGACGTCTGGCGACTCAGTGGGAAAATAATGGAAACTGCTTTGGTTAAGTCAGCTGGAATTCGCGGAATGTCCTATGAAGAAATAACCGATAGGAAAAATGTCCTACAAACCACCCCGTTCAATGCTGTTAACAAATTTTCTGTTTCTCTCATTAAACATTCAGACAAACACCTTCTAGTATTTTTTGGAGCGCCGGACATATTACTGTCTCAATCAGGACTAAAACAGGAAGAAAAAAATACGTACTTGAATCAAATAAATTCTCTAGCCAACTCCGGAGAAAGAGTACTAGGGGTTGCCACAAAAGAAATATCTATTACAAACAATTTTTCTCTGGCCAAGGAGCACTCCTTCTCAAAAATATCTTTTGGCGGGCTTATTACATTTAACGACCCTATCCGACCTGGAATCAAGAACACTATTGAACTAGTTAAAAGGGCTGGAGTAAAAACAATCATCATGACTGGTGACCACCAAGGAACCGCTCTTGCTATTGCAAAACAAATAGGGATTGTCACCAATGAAAAATCCATACTGGATGCTTCCGAATTATCAACTTTATCCGAAAAAGATTTGTTAGAGAGACTACCGTACCTAACTCTCATATCACGAGTGACGCCTTTTGATAAAATGCGTATTGCAAAACTCCTCCAAGAATCAGGTGAAATAGTTGCAATGACTGGAGATGGTGTAAACGATGCACCTAGTATAAAACAAGCAAATGTTGGTATAGCTATGGGATCAGGCACAGAAGTCACCCAAAGTGTAGCTGACCTAGTTTTATTAGACGATAATTTTGAAACTATAGTTTCAGCCATAGAAGAAGGACGCAGAATACTCGGTAACATAAGAAAGGTTATCGTCTATCTTCTTTCAAACGTGGCTGATGGTTTGATTTTGATAGGTGGAGCACTTATTTTCGGTCTTCCACTACCCCTCAGTGCCTTGCAGATTTTGTGGGTTAATTTCTTTACAGATAGTTTTCCAGCAATTTCATTTGCATTCGAAAAAGATCCTGATGCTCTGTCTCATCGACCAAACAAAAATAAAGTTCAACTGTTTGATCCCTTAATGAAATTCCTCATTTTAGTCATAGGACTATCCACAAGCACCCTTTTATTTGTTGTCTATTATATCCTCTTAAAAAATGGTTTTGATGAGAACTTGGTAAAAACATTTACCTTTGCTTCTTTTGGAACATACACATTGATGGTAGCACTCTCAGTAAGAAGTCTAAACAAAAGTATTTTTTCGTATTCGATGTTCTCAAACAAATACATGAATATAGGTATTGTTTTTGGAATTGCCTTAATGGCTTTGGCTATATATTTGCCAGCACTGCAAGAAATTTTTGATACAATCAGTTTACCACTGAGCTGGGCTTTGGGTGTATTTTTTATTGGAACTCTAAACGTAGCGCTAATAGAAACCACTAAGTTTTTGTTTAGAAAAAATTTCTTCAAAAAATAAACTTCACAACCCTGTGGTTTTTGTATTATTTGAGTAGTATAATTAAAAACATGAACATAAAACAATATTCTGTTCTATTATCTAGAATTTCATTATTTATAATTTATTTTTGGTTTGGAATTTTAAAAGTTATTGGCTTATCCCCTGCTAGCGGGCTAGTTCAGGAGTTGTTTAGCAAAACCCTAGCAAAAATACCTGTTATCTCTAGTATGCCTGCATCCAACTTTGTAGTACTGTTTGGTCTTTTTGAAGTTATTATTGGCATACTGTTTCTTATTCCAAACAAAGAACGTTGGGCAACGTATGCGTTTGTTTTTCATATAGTCACAACTGGTCTACCCCTACTTTTCCTTGGTAGCTCAGTCTGGTCTGATCCATTTGTTCCCACATTAGAGGGACAATACATTATTAAAAACCTAGCTCTTATAGCTTGTGTTCTGACTATCTGGGGATCCACACAAACCCAAAAACAAACTAACTATCAAATATCATAAATATGGAAAAATTATCATGGGACACACACGAATATCACCACACAGAAAAAGGTTCTGACTGGTATTGGATTGTTGGAATAATCACTTTATCAATAGCACTAATCGCTGTAATCTTAAACAACGTAATATTCGCCATACTCATCATTGTTTCTTCTTTTACCTTGTCTCTTTTTGCCTCAAGAAAACCTGACTTAATAAAAGTGGTAGTAGATGGTGGAGGTATAACCGTAAATAAAACTAGGTATCCATACTTGCATCTAGAATCTTTTTGGATAGAGACTACTCAGTTTCGTCCAAGAATAATACTGAAATCAAAAAAAATATTTATGCCTTATATTGTTATTTTTATAGAGGACACAGATCCGAATAAAATACATGCCATCTTGGATAAACACCTAGCAGAGGAAGAGCACCATGAACCTATACTAGAAAAGCTTTTGGTCTACTTAGGATTTTAGATTTGTGCTCTCGCCAGGAGTCGAGTCTTACAGACTCAGTACCCTAATTGGATTTTTTATTTCTTGAAATCATAAAAAATCTCAATCAGGCTTCGACTCCTGCAAAACACCTTGTATTTTGTGCTCTCGCCAGGAGTCGAACCTGGATCGCCAGCTTCGCAGGCCAGCATTCTATCCGTTAAACTACAAGAGCAGTTAAACAAAAGTAACACAAAATTTACTCCAAATCAAAAAACGCCTTTCGGCGTTTTTTGTTATTTCAACTTTGTTATCATTGCTGATATTCTAGATTTCTTTCTAGAAGCCATGTTTTTCTTTATAAGACCAGTCTTTACTGACTTATCCAAAATCTTCTGAACCTGAGGCATGAACGCCACAGCTTCTTTTAGCTTCTTTTCGGCAACAAGTTTTTTAACTTGTTTTATAGCTTTGTTTATAAGCTCTTTTTTCTTTATATTAAAAC
>CAZKFS010000038.1:0-7365 GCA_964552275.1 uncultured Candidatus Saccharibacteria bacterium
ATAGTATTGAAGATAAATAAAGGTATGGAGATAAATAAATTTAAAAAAGGAATAAACGATATCAAGCAGATCAGTCTTTCTTCTCTAGAAAAAGAAAGAGTTTTCGATAATCTAAAAAGATATACATATAAAAGCGAAGTAGACACAAGATACAGTAGCGTTAAATCCCCATGGTCTAGCGTTTTTGTTTCTAGGCTTTCTTATGTTACAGTCATGTTTCTAGTTTTAGGTTTTTCTAGTGTTGGAGTTTTAAATTTTGCCAAGAGATCTCTACCGGGTGATAGACTGTATTCACTAAAAGTTGATGTTATAGAACCTCTACAATATAAAATGGCAGTTGGAGAAGTAGCTAAAGCAAATGTGGAGTCACAAAGTTTAAATCAAAGGCTTTTGGAAGTAGAAACTTTGGAATCGCAAGGCAAACTGACCGAGGAATCACATTCTAAAATTGAAAATCTACTAAAAAAGCACACAGAATCCTTTAACGGACTCATTTCTGTTTCTAGTGAACAGGAACCAGACTCTTTGTTGGTAGAAGACGCCAGAGTAGATTTTGAGGCCAAGGTTAATGCACACACTAGAATATTGGATAGGTTAGAAAATAACGCAGTTACAGAAGAAAGAAGGGAAAATATACAAAAAATAAAAAATGTAATTGCTGGTACAAAAACAGAAGAGACGTCTTTTGCTATTTCTGTTGCTGCTGCCGCACCTGCTCCTACCAACACCATGATCATGTCGAAAGCAAGATCTGTTGAGACTCTCACTGTGGTGGATCTAGAAAATGATATACCCGTATCTACAACAACGGTAAATTTTGATGATTTCGATAAAAGAAAGACAGATGCAGAAAATACAATAAAAGAAATAAAGAAACAAATAGAAGATAATTTTAAATCTGGAAAAAATATAAATAAAGACATTCTAGAAGATTCAGATAATTCTATTCGCCAAGCCGAAGAATATTTGCTCAATGCTGGTATAAAAGATGGTCTCGGTAGTAGGGGTGAAGCATTGATAGATTTGACCAACTCTCGTAGAGCTATTATAGAAGCCCATACTTCCTTGGAAGCAAGTGTCAAAATAGGAGAATTTAACTTGGATTAGTTTCTAATACACAGCTAGTGTAAAAATATCGCTGTGGGTGTATAATTGTCTTATGATGATAAATATTGCTCAAGCCAAGGACGATGCTCTTAAATTTCTAAAGGAAGGCTCTACGGCTGTTGTTGCCACCTCTTTTCAAGATAAACCTCGAGCTTCCACTGTATATTATTTTGTTGATGATGAGTTTAATTTTTATTTTGCTACAAAGAGAAACACTAGCAAATATATAAATGCGGAAATGAACCCGAGAGCCGCTGTTGTTGTTGGTACTGGACCAGAACATATCTCAGTTCAAGCTTACGGACAAGTTGAGCTCATAGTTAACGAGCAGGAAAGAGAGAGGGTTATAGGACTTTTGGTTGGTGGTCAAAACCTGAAAGGTGTCACTATTTGGCCAATAGATGAATTAAAAAACCTAAGATATGGTCAAAAGGTTATTTTTAAAATAATTCCAGAAGAAATGTATTATATGAATTTGGATTCTTCTAAACACGAGGAGACTACAAGTGATGATTATATGAAAATCATATAAGAGTATGGGTTCAGACGATCTAATTAAAAACATAAGAGAAAAAAATATGCAAAAAGAGTTGCAAGGAATTCACTATTATGGAGACAGAGTCAGAGTTTTGTTTTTAGTTATTTCTGTTTCTATTCTTATTGCTACACCATTTTTTATGGACAAGTTACCACTTCCTGCGACATACTCAGTTCTAGGAGTTTTAATACTTTCTGTTTTGGCTGGATTAACAAATCCAAGATCAAAAAAGGTGATAATAATGGATTTTGTCATATCTCTATTGTTGGTTATAGTTTTTGGTTATCAGACAATGGATTCATACAGAGGTTTTTATCCTGATCTTTTCTTTTTAAGCAATCTAACCCTAGGAGTTTTGTCAGTATTTGCACTATACTTTAGCAGTAAAACTGTTCGTGGGGGCACACTGGGCTAATCAATATAGAATAATGCGTCGTAATAATAAAAATAGTTCTTTACCTCAAGATATTTCTATAGTATTTATTAGTATTTTTATTGCTCTACTTATTACAAAAACCAATCTTCTGGAGGGGATACTTTCCGGGGCTTCTGGGTTCAAAATGGTAGGTAGTTTCATTGCTGGAATATTTTTTACTTCTATTTTTACAACAGCTCCAGCTATTGTTACTCTTGGTCAAATAGCCCAATCAAATTCAGCCATATCAACTGCATTTTTCGGAGCCTTCGGTGCTGTTGTTGGGGATATAATTATATTTAAGTTTGTGAGAGATAAATTATCGGAGCATTTTGTTGAGCTGGTTCAACACAGGAGTTCATTTAAAAGAGTTAAGACGTTGTTTCGACTCAGGTATTTCAGATGGATCACTTTTCTTCTGGGTGGAATAATAATTGCTTCACCTTTTCCAGATGAACTAGGCATAAGTTTGCTTGGTCTTTCGAAAATGAAAACTTCTCTTTTTATGATTATATCTTTCATATTTAATTTTGTAGGAATACTTATTATTGCATCTATAGCTACATCTTTATAAAAATAAATATTTTGTGTTACAATTAATTTACTTTTCACAAAATCTTTATGAAGAAAGCAACAATATCTCTTGAAGAAATAAAGAAATCCCGTAAGCCACTGAGGAATATAAATATTGTTCACAAAGAAAATCTTTCATCAATGGACGATTTTGCTTTGTGGATAACTAAAAATATAGGTACTATGGGGTTTTTCCTTCTGATATTTTTTTGGACTTTGATATGGTTTGGTTGGAACACATTGGGACCTAGGGATTTACACTTTGATCCTTATCCAGCATTTGTCATGTGGCTTTTTATATCTAACATGATACAGATATTTCTCATGCCACTACTACTCATAGGACAAAATCTGCAAGCAAGACACTCAGAAGCTAGAGCGGAAGCAGATTTTGATTTGAACGTTAAAGCAGAAAGGGAAATAGAGACTATTATTGCTCACCTAGAAAATCAAAATGAGACGTTGGCTGATATAGTAAACAAGTTATCTAAAAAGTAGGTCAAATTTTAGCTGTGATGCTTTTTTATTTCTAGTTCTATTTCTGATATTTGTTCTTCAACTTTGTTTAGGGTGGTTTGCATTCTTTTTATTTGGTTTTCTTCGGTTTGTATTTCTTCTTCGGTCTTTTCGGCCAGTTTTTTCTCTCCAGACAAACCAGTTATTATGAGTCGGTTTCCAATAAAAGCAGAAACATATACGCCAGTTACTAGTAGTATGGCTGTGCCGATGACAAAAGATAGCGGTCCATCAGCTAGTGCAAACATAGTCAATTCTGTTTCTCCTGCCACAAAAGCAGTTATAAAGTCCGTAGTGTGCCAAACACCTCTCCAGAAAAGTACTACACCGATTCCACCCAACAGAGCATACAACATAGGCAGGCGACTAAGTTTGGCTCTAGTCTTGTCCTCTAACCTATCAAAGAAATGTGCTATTTTTTGTACTGTCATTTAGTTATTTTAGTTAAAATATATCTGATGCTATAATACTACTACATTATTATGAATAATAAAAAAGTCATAGTTTGCGATCTGGATGGAACTTTGGCGGTGAGTAAATCTCCATTATCTAAAGACATGGCTGAAGTCATATGCCATATTCTTTCTAGGTATTATTTTGCTGTAGTCTCTGGGGGGTCTTATAGACAATTTGAAAAACAATTTATTTCTCAACTACATTGTGAACCGTTTTTGCTTAAAAATTTATCACTTTTTCCAACTATGGGAAGTACATGTTATTTGTATGATGAAGAAAACAAGGCTTGGAAACAGATGTACGATGAGCAGATACCAGAATCCGATAGAAAGAAAATCATAAAGGCGTTGGAAGATTCAGTAAAAGAGTCTGGGATAGATGTCTCTGGTGCGGAAGGTCCTCTCATAGAAGATCGTGGTAGTCAGGTTACTTTTTCTGGGCAGGGCCAAAATGCTCCGATATCAATAAAAGAAATTTGGGATCCCGATCAATCTAAACGCAAGAAAATAGTGAATATCTTGAATAAAAAGATATCAAACTTTGAGATTCGTATTGGTGGTGCCACTTCGATAGACATAACTAAAAAGGGAATTGATAAAGCCTATGCTATAGGCAAGATCAAGAAACTGTTGAGTGTAACTGATGATGATATTATATTTATAGGTGATGCTTTATACAAAGGGGGTAACGATGCTTCAGTGAAAAATACAGGTGTTGATTTTATTCAACAATCTGGACCAAATGAGACCATAGAGCTACTTTCTCGTTATATGTAAAAACATAGAAAACTGGTGATAACTATTGTGTTTACAGATGTTTTTCTGTGTTAAAATTTATCTATGAATCCTACAACCACCAAAAGACCATGGGGGTCATTTACTCGTTTTACTAACAATGAAGTTTCGACGGTTAAGATTTTAAATGTAAATCAAGGAGAGATTTTGAGTTTGCAGTATCACAATAAAAGGGAAGAGTTTTGGAGAGTAATTCAAGGTAATCCAGAAATTGTTTTGGGTGAAGAAACAAAAAAAGCTTCTCCGGGAGACGAGTTTTTTGTGTCGGTCGGAGTCAAACACAGAATATCTGCTCCAGAAAATGAGGTGGTTATTTTGGAAATATCGAAGGGTGAGTTTGATGAAGAGGACATTGTTAGAATAGAAGACAAATACGGTAGAAATTAGTTTTTATTAAATGAAAAAGAGTACTTCAAAACCAGAAAAAATAAACAAAGCAAAGGGTATTCCTCTTGCCGTTGTTTCTGTCCCACCTGGAGTGATACTTTTGCAAAAAATTGATAAGAGAACTGGAAGTACACTTTTTCTATCATGGAGTAGAAACGGAGTTGATTTTGTTGTGGATCCGGGCAAGGTTACCATAAAAACCATAAGCAAAAAATCAGAAAATATAAAAGATTGTTATAACTTTTCTATATCTAGAACTCCAAATGCTTTTGTGATGACTTATTTTAGAAAAGCTGGACTCAAGACAAAAGAGAAACTCATAGTAGCAAAGTCCAAAGATCTATATAAATGGGAAATAAAATCAGAACTACCAGCAAACGATTCCAAACACGCAACCGTAGTTTACGACAAATCAAAAGATCGTTTCGAGATGTATAGAGACGGTTTGTTTATAAGAAACCAAGCATCTGTTTCTCTTTCCGTTTGGAAAGAAAAACAATCTCTAACTTTTACATCTAGAGTGGGATATTTTGATTCCGAAAACTTAACTATAATAGGCGGAACTATAACTACTGACGGAATACTTTTGATATACGATGCATCTGTCGTTCAAGACACAAAAACTCTTTTGCAGGTGGGAGCTGTTGTCTTTGATATGGCCAACCCAAGGAGGGTGATATGGAGAGGTAGCTTACCTGTGTGGCAAGGTGTAGTTGATTCAAAAGATGAAACAAGACCCATAAAACCACTTGGTTTTGCCAACATGCACAACCACTTGGTTTTGTACTGGATTACAGAAGAGAACGATTTGATTGTTGTCAAAATACCAAGTCTATACAAAGAAGCAGAAGATATAAGGAGACATCCGAAGATAATGGAAAGGCATGAGAGTAATCCTATCATTGAACCAGTTAGGGGAAGCATTTGGGAGAGTGAAGGAACATTTAACCCTGCTGTTATAGAAGATGATGAGGGAAATATACACGTTCTTTATCGTGCCGTTGGTGGAGACGGTATATCTAGAGTTGGTTACGCCAAAAGTATAGACGGAGTAAATATATCTAACAGGTTACCTTATCCTATATATGAAGCATCTAGAAACTATGGAATGCCAGACCCGAGCACTCTTCCTGGACCACTTTCTTATAATCCATATATGTATGTTTCTGGTGGAAGTTGGGGTGGAGCAGAAGATCCCAGAGCGGTTTTGATAGATGGAAAAGTCTACATGGTTTATACGGCGTTTGAAGGTTGGAATTCTATGAGAATGGCACTTACATCAATAAGTCTAGAAGACTTTAAAGCTGGTAAGTGGACATGGAAAAAACCAAAGCTTATTTCTTCTCCAAAAAACAGAAGTAAAAACTGGTTGATTTTTCCAGAGAAAATAAATGGAAAGTTTGCTGTGTTGCATAGTATTAGTCCAAGAGTCTTGGTGGACTATGTTGATGACCTAGATACTTTTGATGATATTATTTACAGCCCTCGACCAGAAGGTCCACAACACGGAAGAAAAGATGGCTGGGATCATTTACTAAAAGGTTCTGGTCCTCCTCCGCTTAAAACTCCACTCGGATGGCTTCTTCTTTATCATGCTTTGGAAAAACATAGTGAAGATAAGTACAGACTAGGAGCTATGATTTTGGATAAAGATGATCCTACAAAAATTTTGTATAGAAGTGATCATCCTCTACTTTCTCCAGATATGCATTACGAAAATGATAGTAAGCCCGGGGTTGTTTATGCTTCAGGGGCTCTGATACGTGGTGATGATCTGTATGTTTACTATGGAGGAGGTGACAAATACTGTTGTGTTGCAAAAACCCCACTTCCAAAGCTTCTAAAGTATTTGCAAACAGGTGATGCAAAGCCATATCATCTAGAAGAGGTGAAAGCAAAGAAAGAAGTCAAAAAGAAAACCACCTCTTCGGCGGTCCGCCGAAGAGGCGGAAAAGTCAAAGCGAAATCTAAAACGAAGACTCCTTCCAAGGTTAAAACAGATGCTAAGATTAAGACTAAGAAAAAAAATGCCAAAAAGTAAAGTAAAAAAAGAAAATAGCAGGTATTTCTTGAGAGTAATAAAAGTTTTAGAGGAGCAAAATTTTATTATCAATAAAAAAGAAGAAGAAATAATTAAAAATATTACAGATTCTGGGAGGAGATATTTTTTTATGGTTGCAAAAAGAAGAGAGGGTAATAAAATAGTTGATCGTTTTATTAAGATTCCTCAGAACAACACAAAAAAATTACTTGATCCATTCAAAAGACAGATTGAGTTTGTTAAGTATGTGAAAGCAAAAAATATCATTAACACAAGAAGTGTTGTTGATTATAATTATAATCATAAGAAAGGGGCACCTTTTGTTATTATGGACACATTATCATCAGATAATGTAAAGGTTGGTTTTATACTAAAAAATAAAGGAACCGAATTACTAGGAGAGAAGGAAGCTAAAAATGTTATAGATCAAATTGAAAAATTTCACTCCATCAATATAAAATTGATGCCAAGAAATTTAAAAAATATACTCAAAAAGAATTCAGGTAATTACAAAAGTATAAAAAGGGATATTATGGTA
>CAZKFS010000039.1:0-6464 GCA_964552275.1 uncultured Candidatus Saccharibacteria bacterium
ACTATATACTCAACACCAACATGTCATTTTTGCAATATGGCCAAGGATTATTTCAAAGAGAATCAGGTAGAATATGATGCTTTTGATGTTGCTTCTGATCCAGAAAAAAGAAAAGAGATGATGGAAAAGTCTGGACAGCTCGGTGTGCCAGTTATACTCATAGGTGAGGAGGTGGTAGTTGGTTTTAACAAACCACGTTTGGCAAAACTTTTGGAGATAGGTGACACTACTTCTAAAATAGGCTAATCTTTGATTAGTCTTGCCGCCGTAGTTCAACGGATAGAACAGTCCCGTCCTTGAACGTTATACAAGTTTATTTTATAATAGAGATATTATGAAAAAACCTAGGTTAACAAATGAAGAGATTAAGAAGATCATCTCTTTGAGAAAAATAGGACACAGCCTTTCTGAAATAATGCTGGTTGTTCCTAAAGGTAAAGCCACAATACATAAATATATAAAAAATATAGTTCTTTCTAAAAAATACAAGGCTATTTTAGAGAAAAAACAAAGAGGAAGTAGAAATAAAATTGAATCAAAAAAAGAATGGGAACTGTCTCGTATTTTTGTTAAAGAAAAATTAGGAAAGTTAACAAAAAGGGATTTAATTTTAATTAGTGGTATGTTGTATTGGGGTGAGGGAAATAAAAAATATGAACTTAATATTATAAATAGTGACCCATTGCTTATGAGAATTTTTATAATGGGTCTTATGGTTTTGGGTGTTTCAAAAGATCGTATAAAAATAAGTATTAGGTTGTATTCTGATTTAGATGAGAGTGTGTCTGTGGAATATTGGACTAAACAGCTCGGACTTAGTAGAGAAAATCTTGTTTCTATTAGTTATGTTGATGGCAAAAAGAAAGGTAAACTTCCATATGGCATGTGTCGTTTGAGAGTCCAAAGGGGCGGGTTGTATTTCAAGCAACTTATAAGTATTATGGATTATGTAAAAAGCCGCTGTAGTTCAACGGATAGAATGGCTCACTCCTAACGAGTCGATGCAGGTTCGACTCCTGCCAGGGGCACAATAACTTTGATTTTTATTACTTTTTGTTATAATATAGCCCATGACACCAGACGAAAGAGAGCTCTTTAAAAGAAGTATTGCTCTTGCGGAAGAGAACAACGATATATTACGTTCTATACAAAGATCAATGCGTCTGGCCCGTTTTATGAGCATTGTATATTGGTTGTTCATAATAGGTTCTGCAGTAGGAGCTTATTATTTGGTGCAACCTTATATAGATCAAATTACTAATATATACGGTGGAGCCAAAAGTAGTCTGGATGATGGTGTCGGGACTTTCAACAGTTTGTTTGATATTTTGAATTAGTTTACATGCCAAGATAGCTCAGTTGGTAGAGCATTCCCCTGAAGAGGGAAGGGTCCCCAGTTCGACCCTGGGTCTTGGCACAATTTTAAAAACCCCACGGAGGGGTTTTTAAAATTCCTATTTTATTTTTTTATTAAAAAAGGGTTGTGTCGCAAGCGACACAACCCTCGATTCTCCAGACGCAGATCTTGTTAGGACCCGCTGTTGGCGCCAGGGGTAGATTGCAAGACGTTGACCGTCTTCCCTGCCACCGTCACTTGTCCTTGACGCCCACTGATCTCGGTATTCTTGTCAGCGCCCCACACGACGTATCCGCTACCGACTCCAGTGACCACCATCTTCAGGTTGATCCATCCAGTATTGCTACCAGCTGTCCATGTACAACCATCCTGTGTCGTAACACTGACACTGAACGTCTGGGGGTGCTCAGAGATCGTCACGCTGTCCTGCACCGTGAAGGTGCACACGGGACCCGGACCTGGGCCAGGCCCTGGTCCAGATGGAGGTGGATTGGTGTTTCCTCCACCCCCGCCAGTCGTCGGCGGCCCGTTGGGTCCCGTGCCGTCCTGACTGATGGCGAGAGAATTTCCGTCACCAGACTTGATTTGCCCTTCCCGGCGAGTCGGACCGCTGTTCTCCACTGTGTTGTAGGGTACCAGCACGATCCCGTTCTTCGTAACGGTCATCGTGATTGTGAGCGAGTCATCTTTGAACATCGCCCAGAATACGCTTGTGAGTGTCACCTCACAAGTCTCTTTCTTCGGCGGCACCGTCGTTACTCGGATCCTTCCAGGGCCACCCTGATTGGGGTGGTTTTTGTCTGGATCCGGTATCTCTGACACGATCGAGAGGACCGTGCAGATTTCCACCACATCTGTCGACGTTGTCGGTGTCGGCGTAGTTTCCTGTTGTGGCTGTGGCGTCGGTCCTGTGGGGCCGTCCCCACATGCAACCGTGATGATAGTGGCCATCATGGCCACCAAGAAACGTGTCTTCATTGTACTCGCTCCTTTTCTATTTGCTTGATCCAGTGTTGGACCAAAGCGTGTTGTCGTCTCCGGTCGCTCCTGGGGGGAGCTTACACTTCTGCAAACGACTCTATCACAATATATATTTTTTGTCAAGGAAAAAACCAGCCTTATTTTGACTGGTTTTTTCCTTATAATTTATCCCTTCACCCTGAGTCGTGTCTGACGGTTTTTATCTATTTTTGGTAGTCTCAGTATGAGTAATCCATGCTTTTCAATAGCTTCTGACTCCTCCACATCTACTTCTGCTGGTAACATGATAGTTCTGGAGAATGAACCCCAATACAGTTCCTGATGAAAATAGTCCTCATCTTTTACAAATCTCTCAGTTTCTCGTTTTCCTTTTATTGTGACCATGTCACGAGTGATAGATATATCTAGGTCTTCTGGTTTTACGCCTGAAACCATGCTTTTTATTACTATTTCTGTAGGAGTTTGATAAACATCAACTGTAAGTTGACCTTCTTCTGGCTCTTCGCTTAACCAATCACCGGTACCTGGTGTTCCTAGAGACGATTTGGAAGGGATTTTTGAAGGAGATTCCTCTTCTATTTCAACGTCATCATCCATTCGGACACTTCCAGTTAATCTTTCAAAGAATGATCGGTTATCTTTCATAGTTTATATTTTTATAGTTAAAAATTAATAGTTTAAATTAGATTTTCTCTAATTGTTTTTACTTTCTCAAATAACAGTAGAAGAATAATTATGCCGATCCAAACCATTCCGAATATCAGAAAAATATTTTGAGTTACGTTGTTAATTATAAATAAATTAAACGATGTATGCAACAGTATGGCCAAAATCATACCGAAAATACCGTATTCTATTTTTCTTTGTTTGCTTTTATAAAATGCTAGAGCCATACATATACCCAAAGTTGCTGACGACATGATATGTAACAAACTAGCCCCAATAAATCTCATGTTTCCATGGATTATTGTGTGCAATAGGTCACCATTCTTTATGGGTTCTAATAAAAACAATGTATTTTCTAGGGTAACAAATCCTAGCGCTCCTACTATAAGATAAATAATATCATCGACAGGTTCATCAGTAGCTTTATTTCTTATGGCTATTATGTAAACCATTAGAAACTTCAATATTTCCTCTATAGCAGCCCACAGAGTGAAAGCTAGGTTGTCGTTGTCTTTCACGTATTCATATACTATTTTTTGTACAGGTAGTGTTAAGAGCACGGCTATTATTCCTCCTAGGAACGATAGAGTGAGCATTTTGGCTGGCTCAGGATGTGTATCTTCTTTTAGCCAAAACCAGAGCCAAATCATCGCGGGGAAAAGTCCTAGTATGAAGGCTACAATAAAAGGGTATTTTTCAATAAATAAAAGCATTTTTAATTTTTATTTAGGCCACTCAGTTACTATAAGTAATTTTTCTTTTTTATTGGGTAGATTCATCCATATTTCTTCGGTGATAAATGGCATAAAAGGATGAAGAAGTTTAAGTGAATTTTCTAAAATGTGACAAATAGTGTATTGCTTTGATTTCACTATTGATTCGTCACCATCCTTCAATACACTCTTTGCTTCTTCTATTATTTTATCAGCAAAAGTGTGCCATACATAGTGATAAATTTTTTCTGCAGCCAGATAAAACTTGTAGTTATCCATGTCAGATGTAACATCTTTAACTAATGCTTCAAATTCTTTCAATATAGTGTCATCCAGTTCGTCTAGAGTCTCTGGTTTTTTGTAGTCAAAGTTTTCCGTAGAAGATATAACAAAACGACTTATATTCCATATTTTGTTTGCAAAATTTTTATAAGCTTTTACTTTTTCTTCCTGAAGAGACAAGTCTGTTCCGGGGGTGTTCCCAACAACAAGAGCCATTCTGAGTGCGTCAGTGCCATATTTAGAAGTTAGATCTAGTGGATTAACGACATTTCCTTTTGATTTACTCATTTTATTACCCTTGGCATCGTTTACCATTCCGTGTAGATAAACTGTATGGAACGGTGCTTTTTTTGTAAGGTAAAGTCCAAAAATAACCATTCTCGGTATCCATTTGAATATAAGATCTCTACCAGTTTCCAATACATCACTGGGGTAGTAGTCTGGCTCATCACTCACAATAACTGGCCATTGCCCACTAGAGAACCATGTGTCAAAAGTATCTTCATCCTGTGTCCAACCATCACCAAGAGGTTTTTCAAAGCTGGCGATACTTTCTTCTCCTCTAAACCACGCTGGTATAGGTATGCCCCAAACTATTTGCCTAGAGATGTTCCAATCTATGGTGTTTTCCATCCAATATCTAAATATCTTCTCATAGTTGTTGGGTAGGAATTTTACTTCGCCCTTGTCCACAGATTCCAAGGCTATTTTTGCAAGAGGCTCCATTTTTACAAACCACTGGTCTTTTATTTGTGGTTCTATTGTGGTGTTACATTTGTAGCACTTTTTAACTATATTTTTGTATTTATCGTCTATTTTTACAAGGAGTCCTTTTTCTTTCAGTTTCTCTACTATTTTGGGTCGAGCATCCTTTATGTTTATTCCTGCGAATTCTCCCGCTATGGGTAAAAGTTTTCCACGCCAGTCTATTATTTGTTCTATATCTAGGTTGTGCCTCTGCGCTATCTCAAAATCTATTTGTGAATGCCATGGAGTTATTGTCATTGCTCCAGTACCAAATTCCATATCCACAGCACTATCCTTGATTATAGTTGCTTCTATGGGGCCGTTTATCCATTCAAGTTTAATTTTCTGGCCATGGGTGTATTCTGAGTATCTTTTATCCTCAGGGTGCATTACAACATATTTATCTCCAAATTTTGTTTCCGGTCTAACAGTACCTATTTCAAACGGTCCATATTTAAAATAATAAAAAGGCGTTGCCTCTTCTGAACTTTCAGTTTCAACTTCAGATAGGGAAGTTTGGTGCTTGTAGCACCAGTTTATAGTTCTTTTTCCTCTATAAACCAAACCTTCTTTCCACATTTTTATAAATGTTTCCTGAGTCTTTTTTACTATATCTTCATCCAGTGTGAATTTTTCACGAGACCAATCACAAGAAGCCCCCATTTTTCTGACCTGAGATTTTATGTTGGAAGAGTTGGTTAGTGTAAAGTCTAGTATCTCTTTATATAATTCTTTTGGATCCATCCCAAATCTAGTCCTACCTTCCTTTTCTAGTTTTTTTTCGTATACAACTTGAGTTTCGAATCCCGCATGATCCAATCCTGGTAACCAGAGAGTCTTAAATCCTCGCATTCTTTTGTAGCGAGTCATTATGTCTTCTACTGTAACAACTAAACCATGTCCGGCATGGAGAGAACCGTTCGCATTGGTCGGAGGCATTATAATAGTGAAAGGTTTTGCGGTTTTTTCCACAACACCTTTTTCTACACAAATATCCGGATTGAAAAAACCACTATCCTCCCAGATCTTATAAATTTTGTCCTCAGTGCTTTGTGGGTTATATGGGGATAAGAATATCTCGTTCATTTGTATTCAGAATAACACAATATGTTTATTGGGCCAATTTTCTGGCTTTGAATTCTATGAGACATTTAATCAGCAAATGTCTCATAGAATTCTTTTTCAGAATAGCCTTACTCAGTAAGTTATTTTTGATATATAAAAGACATAAATTTTAAATTTTTTTGATATAAAGGACATATTTAAAAATATGGCTTAAAACAATGGTTTTTCTGGTAGGTGATTTTATTGGTGTAGTTGACAAGATTGCAAAAGTGGAGTAGTCTCTAGCCGTTATGAAAAAAACAAGTAATAGGAAATTATCTTTCTTTCTGCCTCTTCTCGTGGGAACTATTTTTCTTGGTTTCTTCTCTTTGAATTTATCTTCTGCAAGTGCCAACTATGGTCATGGTCCTACTCCAACTCTAAACATGAACGCTATTCCATCGCCAGTTGTTAGTGGTGGATCTTCAACAATATCTTGGTCTTCAACTAACACAACTAGTTGTGTTGCTTCTGCAGGTGATTGGTCTGGAACAAAAGCTACATCTGGTAGTGAAGTAAAAACTAACATCACTTCTGAGAAGTTTTATGAAATAACATGTACAGGACCTGGTGGTTCAATCAAAGGTGGAGTGATTGTAGAAGTAGAGGAAGTA
>CAZKFS010000040.1:0-6419 GCA_964552275.1 uncultured Candidatus Saccharibacteria bacterium
ACATGATTCTACCATATATAAAGACAGGGTCGCAGTTGGTGACTGCGAACCTCGGTTGCCCAAACTACTTCCCGTTCAACCCAGTGTTGGGAGAGCAGGTTTGGCTTGGCTGATTCTCTTTGAGGGCCTGATCGAAAGATGGGCAGGTCCCATTGCCTGTGCCCCCCACAACTCTCCCGCGGGGAGCGGTGGGAGTTATCTCAACGGGTCGTGGCGTTCCACGATATATCTCCAACATCGGATCTTGCATGTGCGACCTCCAAACCTAACAAAATAATAGAACAAAAAATCTCGTATGTAAACTAGTTTTTCCTATGAAATTTCTTGTGAGCTGTCCGTATTCCTTTTACATTCCAAGATATTATTTTTATATAATTAATGTGGCATCTAATTATTGCTTAATCCTGTTTTCCCAATCTAATTCTGAAAACACATTTCCCAATTTCCATTGTTCAATTGCATGTTTAGTTTTGGGTACCATATCTTTTGGTAAGGAGTCCAGGGGGAACCAGCCTATTTCATGACAATTATGTGGTTCATTATTTATTGGTTCGCCTTGCCAAACCTTTGTTGTTAGATAAAATTCAAAGTACTCTTTCTTATCTTCGCCATGTTTATACCTATGAATAACGTGGACTAATGTTAAATCTTTAGGGTCAATAATAATTCCAACCTCCTCTCTTGCTTCTCTGGCCATAGCCTCCCTAACAGTCTCTTCTCCATCAATATGCCCTGCTGGGCCCTCATAATAATCAGGAAAATAAGAGGTATTTGCCCTTTTAATTAATAAAATTTTGTTATCCCTAACCAAAAGCAGGTCAACTGCTGCATTAAAATTGAACTTTGCCATAGCAAAAGTCTAACACACTCTCTCCCCAAATCCCGCAACCACTCTCAGTGGATTTTTGCTCAAGGTCGCGTATAAAATTTAAAAATAAGACGAGCCTTAGTTTGTGCTAAGGTGAGGAGTATTTTTAAATTTTAGACGATGAGGTTGAGTAAAAAGACCTGAAGCTATGATTTCTTACCGTGGTATTTCTTGTGAATATCGTGAAGGTGTTTATCGGTCACATGAGTATAAATCTGTGTGGTTATTATGCTTGAATGACCTAGCAGAGCCTGCACTGAACGCAAATCGGCTCCGTTCGACAACAAATCTGTGGCGAACATGTGTCGCATCGTGTGAGGAGTTACTTTTTTAGAAATACCAGCCTTTGTGGTGTGTTGTCTCACTATTCTCTCTACGGATCTAGGGGTTAGGGGAGTTGCCTCCTTTGTAGCAATTTTATCTTTACTTTTACTTTTTATAGGCGATCCAATTTGAATAAACAGAGCGTCGCTCATATCTTTGCGAGCTTTCAAATAATCCTTTAAACACTTTTTGGCATGATCAGAAATAAAAACCACTCGGACCTTGCCACCTTTACCCCGAATAGACAACTCGTCCACACTTAGATCTATATCTGATTTTAGGGAACATAGTTCAGAAACACGTAAGCCTGTTGAGAAAAGTAGCTCGAGAATAGCTCTATCTCTCAAGTCTTTGAGATCTGTGCCTTTTGGTGAGTTCAAGAGGCGGGAAAGTTCTGCTTGGGTGATGAGATCCAACGAACGTTCGCTGAGTTTGGCCAACTCTATACGTTCTGCTGGGAGAGTTTTTATTTCTTGCCTAGCGAGATACTTTAAAAAAGCCCTGAGCGCGATGAGATAGTAGTTTTGAGTTTTACGAGACAGAGTTTCATCCTTGTTTGTTTTGCTTTGACCAGTGAGTTGTCTGTTGAGCCAGAGACGGAATTCCCTCACAGAATCAGATGTTATCTTGCTAGGGTCATCATTTTTATTAAAATCCAAAAATCTAGATAGGTAATGATCATAATTCTCAACAGTTTTAAGAGATCTTCCTTTTTCTATCTCTATATACTCCAAAAACTGCTGTTTCAACTGTTTTAATGAAGCCATTTGGGTAAATTTTAACACATTTTCCAAATATTGTGCGACACAGTAATTTTTAATAACAAAAAAGGCAGGCTTGTGTCTGCCTGCCACCCGACTGTGTCCGCCTGTCGTAAGCGTTCCGGTACTGCCCCGGAATATTAAAGCCCTATTTTAACTCGTAGGGTTTGAGTGTCGGGACAAGTTCCGGTTAGCCTTGTCGATCCACATCATCGACAAGCTGGATGTCGTCACAAAAATCATGACGTCAACCATGTCACCACGGGTAGCACTCACAATGCCAACTTGTGTGCCAACCAGCTGCATCCACTCCGTCATCATTGCAATGATAAAACTTGCAATGACACCGTACTCGTATCCTTTGTTGGATAGATACATCCCACGGTATGACCGTCGAACGTACTCTCCAACAATGATCGCGAGAAAGGGAACGAAGCCGAAATCCGACAAGTACCAGCGGATTGGCCCGAAACCCATATGGAAAAGCTGGAACATCTTTCCGAGCGGATAGCACGCTGCAAGGAAATAAATCCAGTGCGACGGGCGACCGAGTCTGGTAGGCAAGTGGTAGTTGGCGTAGATGGTAAAAATCACCACCACAGCCATCACCCACTTATACCAGGACACAAAGGGAACTGCCTGCTCAATGGGCATGTGTACACTCTCCTCTTTGCATTATAGCATTTATTAAATGTATAGTCAAGAATCTAAGTTATTGGGCGTATTCCAATTAGGGTTGCAAAAGGGTTTCTTTTGTGATATCCTACTAACAATGCTTACTAAAACAAAGAAATCAAAGGTTATTAAGGAAGTCCAGACACACACAGAAGATACTGGTTCTCCTGAAGTACAAATAGCTATTTTGTCTCGTCGAATTGATGAGTTGGCTTCACACTTGAAGAAAAATGCAAAAGATAACCACTCTAGAAGAGGTTTGTTGCAAATGGTTGCTACAAGAAAAGCTCATATGAAGTATCTTGAGAAGAAAAATCCTAAAAGATACAACTCTTTGGTAAAGAAAATCGGTTTGAAGAAGTAAAAAACCAATCTCGTCGACTCGTATCTAGAAAAAGGCCTTTCGCAGGAGCTTAGAAAATAACAATGGTATCCCATTGATTATTTTCTTGAGCGACGAGAAGTTCGCTGGGTCACCAGACCCAGACAGATTGCCTTTTGAAAGATACGAGGAGAAAGAGATTGGTTTTTACTATGCTATAATCTAAGCAGGTCGAATTTTAATATTTTAATATAATTTTTAATAAAAATGAGTGTAATTAAACACAAAAATCAGCGCGTTGGTATCTTTATTGATACACAAAACTTGTACCACTGCGCAAAAAACATTTATGGTGCCAAGGTAAACTTTGGCCAAGTCGTGAAAGATGGCTTAGCTGGGCGTTCTTTAACTAGAGCAGTGGCTTATGTGATCACAACAGAGTCAGGAGATGAGAAAAACTTCTTTGAAGCTCTAGAGAAAATGGGTATAGAGACAAAAACAAAAAACTTACAAATATTTGCTGGAGGATCAAAAAAAGCAGATTGGGATGTTGGTTTGGCAGTAGATGCTATAAAACTAGCACCAAAACTAGATGCTATTATCCTTGTAACAGGAGATGGTGACTTTGTTCCGTTGGTAGAATATTTGCAAAACCAAGGCGTACAAGTTGAGGTTATGTCTTTTGGTAAAGCAACTTCAGCAAAACTAATAGAAATCACTGATGACTTCATAGATTTGGATAACAATCCTAGAAAATATCTTTTGGGTTCAGGTGGCGGAAATAAGAAAAATCGCCGAGAAATTGGTTTCGAATAAGGCTTAAATAGAAATTTAAGAAAGACAATAAAAAACAACTTGCGTGCAAGTTGTTTTTTATTGTTGCAAAAAAATGTGGGTATGGTATAATAGTATGTAGCCGTTGGGACACCCTCATACAGTGCCCTCCAGCGGGATCCGGAGGGAGCAGGTAAAACTGCCCCCTCCGGACACCTAGATCTTTTTACTTTCAAAGACGAACCTAGTAGCGATCGCCATGTGAACTTGTTGCATGTCGATCTTTTTTGTTATTAAAATTTTAATCTGCTACAATTATCTGAATGAATCCAGAAGAAGATAAAAAAATTAACACTCCAGTTACAGAAGAAAACACAGAACAAAAAGAAAATTTACCGATACAACCAGAAAGAAAACCATTTAAAACACTTAGAACCTACCAAGGGGATGTGGATGAGATCTTGTCCAAAGGAAAAGCGTCCGCTACAACGATATTTGTTGCAGAAGAAAAAAGAAGAGAAACCTCTCCACAATCATTTCCAAGACAAACTGATAGTAGACTCCGAAACAAAATCTTCACAACTTTCAGTATCACTCTGTTTTTCCTTGGAGTAGTGGCTATTGGTGTAGTTTATTATATAACATCAAACGAGAAAGCTTCTTTAATCCAGAAAACAAAAACTCTGGTTAGTTTTTCTAAAGAAACAACAATCCCAATACTAAACGCGACCAGAGCCCAGTTAATAGAAAAAATATCTATAGAAAAAGAAAACTTTAAGCTACCCCCTAACTCTGTGTTGTATTTAAACATAACAAATCCACTAGGGGAGAAAGCAGATTTATCTAGTGTCTTCAACATCCTAACACCTCAGATACCGCCATCATTACTCCGATCATTTAGTAACGACTATATGTTGGGTATTTATTCTTTTGATACAAATGAACCTTTTATCATATTGAAAACAAACGACTACCCAAATAGCTTTAGTGGAATGTTGTCTTGGGAGAAAAGCATTGCTACTGACCTCGGAGAAGTGTTCAGCATACAAAACCTTGGATCTGATCAAAACGCATTCACGGATGAAGCTATCCGGAACAAGGACCTTCGTATCTTAAAGGATCAAAATAAAAAAACTATTCTGTTGTACTCTTTTATAGACAGAGAAACTCTCGTTATAACTACGAACGAAACTATATTTGAAGCGGTTATAGGCAAATACCTCATAAGTAGCCAGAACAGATAAACTCCTTGCACTAGATGGGTCTTTTGTTACAATTGAGTCATGACAACAAATATCAAACACTTTAAGGACCTGCTCTTGAAAGAAACTGCTGTTTTAGAAAAAGAATTGGCAAATATTGGATCAAAAAACCCTAAAAATCCTGCTGATTGGGAAGCTGTAGAACATGATGACATAGATACTGCAGAAGATGCAGAAGTTGCGAGTAGTATGGAAACTTTTGAAAACAATCAGGGCGTCTTGGATCAACTAGAGAAACAACTAAACAATGTAAAGAGTGCTTTAAACAAAATAGAAACTGGTGAATATGGTGTATGTGAAGTATGTGGGCAAGATATAGAAGAAGACAGACTGGAAGCAAATCCTTCATCAGCAACTTGCAAGGTTCACATGAATTAAAATTGGTTTTTTGAGGATTTTTGCTTTAGTTCAAGGCGAAATGTTCAAAAATCGAGAAGGCGTATAAAAAATACGGTGACGAGAGTTTTGAACATTTCAACACAGAAATAAAGTAAAAAAACCAAAAAAAATGAGTGTATCCAAAATTTATACAGCTCAGACTACACTACTAAATGCTCAAATCATAGATATAGAAGTCGACCTGTCTCGCGGACTTCATTCTTTTTCTATTGTTGGCCTAGCCAACAAGTCTGTTGATGAATCCAAAGACCGAGTTGGAGCAGCCATAAAAAACTCTGGCTGGAAGTCTCCAAAAAACAAAAACCAAAAAGTTGTAGTTTCTTTGGCCCCAGCAGATATAAAGAAAGAAGGCCCGCTATTTGATCTACCGATAGCTTTGGGGTACCTCATAGCATCAGGAGATATTGAAGCAGAGACAAAAGACAGAATTTTCATTGGGGAACTTTCTCTAGATGGGGAACTGCGTAGTATCAAAGGCGCCTTGCCCATAGCACAAAAAGCAAAACAAGAAGGGTTCAAAGAAATTTTCTTACCGAAAGACAATGCGGATGAAGCCAGCTCGATAGAGGGTATAAAAGTTTATGGGGCAGAAACTCTACTTGATGTTGTTAAACACATAAACATAAAGGAGGTAGAAGGTGAGGAGACACAGATTCCATCTACAAAAATACTTCCTCATAAAAAAACCAAATCAAAGAAAGTAAAAAGAGAAGTGGATGTTGATTTTGCTGATATCAAGGGCCAAGAGTCAGCAAAAAGAGGTTTGGAAATAGCGGCGAGTGGGGGACACAACATCATCATGTATGGTCCACCTGGAACAGGAAAAACCATGTTAGCTAGAGCTTTCACACACCTACTCCCACCACTTTCTTTTGATGATGTCCTCGAAGTAACATCTATCTACTCCATAGGTGGCATACTATCAGAAGGTTTAGTAGAACACCCTCCATTTAGATCACCGCATCACACCGCATCGTATGTATCTCTAGTTGGCGGAGGAGCAAACTTAAAACCTGGTGAAGTCACTCTGGCCC
>CAZKFS010000041.1:0-5284 GCA_964552275.1 uncultured Candidatus Saccharibacteria bacterium
ATCTTGGAATGTAAACGGAATACGGGCAGTTCACAAGAAGGGGCTATTTTTGCCTTTTATAGAAAAACATAAACCAGATATTTTGTGTTTGCAGGAAACAAAAGCCGAACAGGGTCAGAGCGACATTGATTTGCCACAATACGAGGAGTACTGGAATTCATCAAAAAACAAAAAAGGATATAGTGGTACAGCTATTTTTACCAAAGGGAAACCTATAGCTGTTTCTCTGGATTTTCCAAAGGATATTTTAAAAAAATACAGTAAATTGGCTGATACATATGGAGATCCAAACGAGGAAGGACGTGTTATTTGTGCAGAATATGAGAAATTCTATTTACTCACTGTCTACACCCCAAACTCAAAAGACGATTTAACTCGCATTCCCCTACGTCACAAGGGTTGGGACCCAGCTTTTCTAGAATACGTAAATAATTTGAATAAAAAGAAGCCAGTTGTATTTTGTGGAGACCTGAACGTGGCTCACAAAGAGGAAGATTTGGCTCGACCAAAAGAAAATGTTGGCAAAAAGGGTTTTACAAACGAAGAACGTGAAGGAATAGATAATGTTATAAAATCTGGTTTCGTGGATACATTTCGTTTGTTCACTAAAGGTAGTGGTCACTACACATGGTGGAGTCACTTTGCCAATGCAAGATCTCGAAATGTTGGTTGGAGAATAGATTATTTTTTTGTAAGTGAAAAATTGAAATCAAAAGTCAAAAAAGCAGAAATACTCCCAGAAGTTTTGGGCTCAGATCATTGTCCTGTTACAGTAGAAATATCAATCTAATTTCAAGTTATCCACAATTTTTGTTTGTATGTCCTTTACATTGTTTTATAAAGGACATACAATTATTTTCAGAACGCAATTAAAATGTCCAATAAGAATTGAGAAAGGATTGTTGAACATAACATTTGCAAATTTGTTCCTTGAAGTGTTGTACTTTTGGGACTTGGCCAGGTCCCCTCTTTAAGAAGACCACCTGGTAGTTACTGGGATGTAGATGTAAACGAACCCTCGCTATCTACTATATTTTTTTGGAGTTCAGTTACTACTCTCGCCCACTAGGTTGCTGGTTGGCCCTTCTTCCCCAAACCGCTCAATCACGAGTGATTATCGCACTAAAACGCAATGATCTTTCATGATTGGGCGGTTTTTTTATTATATTAAAACTTAGGAATTTGTTTATCGAACCTATTTCACTTTGTGTTCAGATCGAATTTTCTTTATTTCCTCCTCGTCTGCTTCTTCCCTGCTCTCTTTACCTTTTTCTCCAAGTATTTTTAGTTCGTCCTCGGGTAAATCCATGAGTTCTTTTGCTCTTTTTTCCATATAATCCTCTGTATTTTTTGTTGGATCATCCAAAACTTCTTCAAGTAAAGCGTGAAGAGTAAAGCCGATTTTTGGTCCAGGAGTAACACCAGTAACTTCCATTAGTTTTTTGCCATCTATTTTGAGCATTCCTACAGAAATAGGATCTCTCAGAGCCTCCTCTATCATCGAGTGATATTTTCTCAGACGATAAGGGTCTTCCTTGGGTCTGCCGGTCCCTATACGATCGCATATTCGCACATTCATCAAATCCCAGATATTGTCTCGTCCTACGTTTGTTATCATTCTGCGAACAGCTGATAGTGTTATTTGCTCTGTATCAGAGAAAAACATGTGCCAACGAACAAGTTTGACTGTTTTATCTATGATTTTGGTTGGAAATTTCAGATTCTCTAGTATTTTTTTGGTAACTCTGGCTCCAATAACCTCATGACCATAAAAAGTCCACATTTTGTTTTTACCACCACCTCTTCTGGACTCTGGTTTTGATATATCGTGAAAAAGAGCAGATAAACGTATCTCCAAAGGATAGTTTTTGTCTGCAGAGTGTTGGAGAGACCTAAGTAAATGTTCCCAGACGTCATATGAGTGTATACCTCCCTGCTCCACACCAACAGTTTTCTCTAGTTCTGGTGCA
Organism: uncultured Candidatus Saccharibacteria bacterium; assembly: GCA_964552275.1. Classification (GTDB taxonomy): domain Bacteria; phylum Patescibacteriota; class Minisyncoccia; order Phycocordibacterales; family DATDWN01; genus C7867-006. The sequence goes on from CAZKFS010000041.1 coordinate 1,971, forward strand.
ACATGTTTCAAAAGATTTAATTTTTTCAATGAAAGTAGTGCTTTCATTGGGTTGTCTGACATTATCATCTTTGTAAACTCATCTCTTATTCTCTCTTTTGAAATATTTATGAGTAAATGACCGTAATCAAACATCGCTTTTTCTGTCTCCCCTTCTATTTCAAAGTTTAATTCACAAGAAAATCTAACTGCTCTCAAAATTCTCAAAGCATCTTCACCAAAACGGGCCTCTGGAGAGCCTACGGTGCGCACCATTGCGTCCTTTATGTCTTTTTGACCATCGTATAGGTCAATAAGTTTTTCTTTTGATATAGAATAAGCTAGAGAGTTTATTGTAAAGTCTCTTCTTTGTAAATCATCTTCTATTTTTTGACTGAAAGTGATAGTGTCTGGGTGCCTGTTGTCTGTATAAGCCCCCTCTACCCTATACGGAGTTACTTCTATAACCTTTAGTTTATCATCCAGAGCATCTTCATTCTTTACACCCACTGTTCCAAAAGTGTTTTCATAGAAGGTTTCTGGGAAAATAGCCATTATTTCATCAGGATTTGCATTTGTTGTGACATCCCAATCCTTTGGTTCCCTACCCAATACGAGATCTCTAACACATCCACCCACTATAAAAGCCTCAAAGCCAGCCTTTTCAAGCTCACTTGTTACATGTGTAACCTCTTTTGGTATAGAGAAGTTCATAGTTTGAGTTTTTAGTCCCTAAAATATGAATAAAATCATATTTTTCTATCATGTGCTCCCGGCAGGAATCGAACCCACATCCACGGTTCCGAAGACCGGTACTCTATCCATTGAGCTACGGGAGCCAATAAAACTGTGCGGGTAAGGGTAATCGAAACCCTGTCTCGTCCTTGGCAAGGACGTGTTCTACCACTAAACCATACCCGCTCTAAAGCACAACAAACATCATATAACAAAGTAATAAAAATTAAAAGTGTATAAGACCATATAGACATTTTGGCTATAAACTGTGGATAAGTCTGGGGACATGTGTATTAAAGACAGGTCTTTGACACTTGTCAAACTAAGAGACCTTGTTGTGTCTATTTATAAAATATGGCTAATAATAAGGATATTTATAATCAGACAAGTCCCTAAAATGCCTTTTTAGGCTATTTTTATATAAATGTTTCACGTGAAATCAAAATTAATGTTATACATGAAACTTATGGTGTGTTAGGCCCAATAAGGGGTATAATTGTTTCATGTATAACAAAAACTTCTCCAAGGAGCCGACTGAAAAGCAAAAAATTGGCCAGATAGGGGAAGATTCTGCTTGTGAGTACCTAGAAAAGAAAGGCTATAAAGTTATAGACAGAAACTATTCGAGGAAATGGGGAGAGCTGGATATTGTTGCTAAAAAGGGGAGCACTATTCACTTTGTTGAGGTAAAAAGTGTTTCCCGCCTCCTCGGCGGGTCAGCCGATGAGGCTGACAAATTGGTTACACATGTAACTAATCAAAGAACGTCGATCAGTAATGACTCTTATAATCCAGAAGACAACATGCACCCTTGGAAGCTAAAGAGACTAAGTAGGGCAGTTCAGTCGTATCTTCTGGAGAAAAATGTTTCAGATGAAACAGAGTGGCAGTTTGATCTAGTAACGGTTTATATAGATATGAATAAAAGACTGAGTCGTGTCTTTTTACTAGAGGACATAGTTTTATAGGTTTTTATTTGTTATTCACGGTTTTTATGCTAGACTTCTCTTTGTATTTGTCGGTTTTTCGGAGTGTAGTGTAACGGCTAACATTCCTGTTTTGGGAACAGGCGACTCCGGGTTCGAATCCCGGCACTCCGACAAGATGAAAAGAGCTTTTTTGGTACATGGTTGGGAAGGGAGTCCTGACAATAACTGGTTTCCTTGGTTAAAAAAAGAATTAGAAAATAGAGGTTTTGAGGTTTTTGTTCCAGCAATGCCCGGAAGTGAAAAACCTGTAAAATCTGTTTGGCTCAAAACAATGCAGGAGTTGGTGAAAAATCCAGATGAGAATACTTATCTGGTAGGACACAGTATGGGCTGTCAGGCGATACAAAGGTATCTAGATAATTTAGAAGAAGGTGTGGTTATAGGAGGAGCCTTTCTTGTTGCTGGTTGGATAAATGATCCAATGTGGGAGGGGAGAACAGAAGAGGAGATGGAGGTGGTTCATGACTGGTTCGATACTCCAAAGGATTACAAAAAAATAAAAAGTCATTGTAAAAAATTTGTTTCTATATTTTCAACAGACGATCCGTTCATTTTGAAAACTAATTGGGATGAAGCAAGGGGTATCTTAGGAGTAAAAGTTATTCTTATTGAAAACAAAAGTCATTTTGATGATGAGGCTGGTGTAACAGAGTTACCAGAACTTTTGGCTGAATTTTAAAATAAAAAAGACCGGCCCCCTTGTGAGAGGCCGGTGAGTCTTGCGTGTGCGAGTGCTGGCCTCGCAACTACTTGTTGGGTCTAGCAGCCCGGTGTGGTGCGGAGGCGTCCGCGACCGCCGCGACTGATCTGGCCACCCTTCTGGCCTGCGATGCGGGCCGTCTCGGACGTCCACTGGTGCGCCGTGCCCTTCTGGTGTGCGGCGCGACCGCCCTTGCTGGCGATCTCGCGCTGCTTGTCGGGCGACATTCCGGCGAAACCATGCGTCGATTTACCAAGTTGCGGCATACGTCACCTCATGCTAGCCAGGAGTCTGCCTCATTGCAGCTCCGGTTCCAGATAACTATAACAAATAAATAGGATTTGTCTATACTTTGTGATATATTCACTAAAATGACTTTTAAACGCACAACAGAGGATTTCGTTTGTGAGAAATGTGGGGAGCAAGTAGTGGGCAACGGTTATACTAACCACTGTCCGTATTGTCTGTGGTCAAAACACGTGGATATTTCTCCTGGTGATCGAGCAAATGATTGTGGGGGTATGATGCAACCTATTCGAGTAGAAAAACTCGGTAAAAACTATACGATAATTCATAAATGTGTAGTTTGTGTTTTTGAAAAACCAAACAAAGCAGTTAAAGAAGATAGTTTTGATATGCTGGTCCAAGTTTCAGCTAACAGTTTATTGAAATCATAAGTTTCCAGAGACTCCGCAGGTAATTTAGAAAACAACAACGAAGGCGAAGTAAGCCTGGAGCACTGTTTGAGCGACCTAAATTTCTCAAGCTTCACTTTTAGAAATTGGGAGTACTCTAGAGACACATTGGTGTCCGTGTGGTGCACAGCGAGTTTGCGGGAAGGCTACGAGACGAGTTGATTGTTTTCTTAGATTACCGAGGCAAGCAAAATCGTAGCAACGATTTATGCGGTTT
>CAZKFS010000042.1:0-5128 GCA_964552275.1 uncultured Candidatus Saccharibacteria bacterium
GCTCTAGGAGTGGCAATAGGTGCAGCTTTTGGGAACATTAGTATGGGTATAGTGTTTGGCATAATATATGGCGTTATTTTTGATGCTACTTACAACAAGAAACAATAGTTCCAACTTCATGCCAGAGAACCAGCGAGCACGTTGGACTCAAACTTTGGTATAATTTAAATATGGAGTCTAGACATCTCACAAGTGCAATAAAAATATTGAAAAATATGAAATATATGACCATCGCAACTGTTTGTGCTGATGGTTCGCCGTGGAATTCGCCAGTCGCTCACTCACCACTTAAAGAACTTGTTTTCTATTGGGGTTCGAATGAGGATAGTGTTCATTCTCAGAATATCAGAAGAGAAAAGCGAGTCTTTGTTGTTATATACGATTCCACTGCACCAGACGCTGTTGGCCAAGGAGTATACATGAAAGGTTTTGCTGAGGAACTAGATGAAATAGAAGGTCTTGTTCGAATGTATCGATTCATCCCACAACAAATCTGGATTAACGATGCGGAGAAAGATACTAACGGGAATTACCTAAAAGATTTTAGAATCGAGCTTGATATCGAGAAGCTCCGAGGGTCTCTTTAATTAAAGTCCAAACTTCAAATATAAAAAGTCTCGTGGTTGGGTATAACCACGAGACTGGAAAGGCGGACGTTTACGCATTCGGTCACTATGACCCAGTGACAGATGCAAGCTCCTCAGACTAGAGTTCTCGAGACTCACTAGTAGGGAGAATTTTGGGATCCGACGGTAATCTGTCAGGTAGCCCCACCCATCAAGATTATACCAAAAAATTTATTTTAAACTAGTTCCACTGAATACTAAACTTTATAAATTGACTTTTTATAATATATATGTATAATACTAAATGGATTGTAAGTTGACTCGTTAACTTTTTTCACATGGGGGACGTCCTGTGATTTCACTTGGACTGAGGCAAGCAGTTAGCATCAAGCAAAAGATCGGGCTAAAGATTGCTTTCCGACAGTCGTTCGGTGAGACAATCGGTGACATCCCGGTGTACTCTCTCCATCGAATCAAGAGCATGATGGCGAGAAGCCCGATCGGCATCAGTGAGGACCTCAAGAAGGTTCTTATCGAAGCACTTTCAGCCGCCAACGTCGAGTATAAGTTAGACTCCGGCAACGACTGGAGCTGCTTGACCTCAAACAACCTGGTAGACGCAATCGAAGCAGTAGACAGTGCGCTCAAAGAAATGATTGAGGGCATTAATCTCCCGGAGGAACAGGCCCAGTTTCGTGAAAGACTACAGGAAGAACTAAGCCTGGTACGTGAACAAGGCATCCTGTCAATCAAGCAGTGGTTCGAAGCCCACTACGACCAACTGCTGTACGACATGAGTGGTAGTGTGCCCTGGGCTGTCGTGCACCGCCTTCGACTCAACTTGGGATACTGGATTGCAACCAAGGGTAATCGTTTCGGAGACGATATCGAGGATGTGATTCTCGATATTGCTAAAGAATCGAATATCGTCACGGACGATCCAGAAGTCGCTTGGAAAAAAATGGGGGGCAAGGTTTTCAGGAGTAATTCGTAACCCCTCACGCCGTCACAACAAGAAAGTTTGTCACATCGACACTTCTTGGTGTGACGGCTTTCTTTTTATATTTTATTATTTTGTCCCACCCTATCAGCTCGCAAGTTTTATATAATCTAAACATATCCTATCAAGAAATTTTCAAAGATTTATTATTCATTTCTCCACTGTTTACTTTGACATGTGGCATTTTTTAATTTATTCTAATTTCAGAAAGAGAGGCGAGAGCTGGATGCAAAAATGGTTTCGTGCTACCACAAGAATTCCCTTGATGGAGAAGGGAAGTGGCGGAGAAGAACCTAGAGACAGCGTAGTTTTCTTGGCTAGAGGGGCATTGATCATTCCCGGTGAAGATTTTCGATTGGGTGAGATAGAGTGGGGTGTCTCCACCGGCGGAAAGCGGATGACAATGGTACGGATCTATTCCGAGGGTCATCCAATCCTGAAGTCAGAGGCTCTCTATGTGTGGGAAGAGGTGACTGACCCAAGTTCACACCACTATGGAATGGAGCCTATCCCGGACCCGAACCTGTCTGTCTGAACAACCGCGCTCGCCTCGAGAGTACCACGAAGCCCACGTCAAATCATCGACGGCGGGCTTCTGTTTTATAATAAAAATTTTCAAACTTAGGGGGCTTACCAGCACTACTTGACCTATACATGTAAAAAGTGTTATAATCCGCACGGACTAGTTGCTTTTCAATCGTTCAATTCGATAGGAGGTTTGCATGCCACTTGAAAAGAGGATGCTTGCGGACCTGCTATTTCTGGTCCAAATCATCTGCGCTGTTGCTTTCGGAGGAAGTCAATTTTTTACCATGCTCAACACCTCCCAAGGTGTGAGCATAAGCTGGTTCGCCACATGGGAAGTCTTCCTCGTGCTGAATCTTTTCCTGACGATACGTGCTCACCGAAACAAGCCTAGCCGTGTTACTCTTCAGACCGTGTGGAGCTATGCCATCACTGTTGTAGTGGTGACTCTAGATCTATCTGCTATTGTCTGGAGAAACACAGGGGCGTGGAGTGGGATCGACACGTTGACTGTAGTTTGTGTGGGGATCGGAGTTGTTGCCACTTGTTTTGTGGCAAAGTTCAAACAACTACCGATCGCTGATCCTTTAGTGAGAGGCTACCTCGCTATATTCTTCAAGGCCATTCCTCAGCTGACTTTAGCGTACAACATGCTACAGGTTGGTGGGGCAGGACTTGCAGGTGTTGCGATCGTGGTTGGACATCTAGCAATCTTGACTCGTCTTGGTCAGCTCTGGTTTTCGATCAGAGAAGCTGGGTGGGACAGAAACAGGATCGGGTCCGCAATAAGTGAACTTGCTAACGAAGTCAGTTGGGTGGTCGTTACCATCGTCTGGCTGAGCCTCGCCTAGGTTATGTAACCGAAGCGAGGCTTTCTTAATAATATTTTTAATTTGATATTTTGATATAATCTGAACATGTTCACTGTAGAATTTTTTGATGCAAACCTGTCTAATTGGGAAAGTGTAAAAGAGAAAATATTATTTTTAGAAACTCAAGCTTTCGAAAAAGAAGCTTTCACTGAAGATACACTAAAAGCTGATTTTGTTGATAAAAATAATATTATTGTTTTGCTTAGAAATAATGATTCTAATGAAATCATTGGTTTTGCATACACTAAACCTTTTGAGCCAGAGACAGATGACAGTCCTGCAAAACCAGGAGAAACAGCATGGATATGGGGTATAGTCATTCAAAAAGAATTTAGAGGACAAGGTTTATCAGGAAAAATGTTTAGTCTGATTGAAAAAGAATTGAAGAATCGTAATTTTAAATATTTAGAAATGAATGCTCGAACCGCCAACAATTTTGCAGAAAATATTGGTAAAAATTATAAAGACAGGATTATAAAAACTTTTCCTATAGATTCTAGATGGGGACCTCAGATATTCTTTCGGATCAAGCTTTAAATTTTTCAAATTCCTCCCTCCACCCAATTCACTTTGACCGAAAACCGTTTCTGAAAGTTTTTGTTTCCTGATACGTCATAACATACATGAACAAAAATATTTTAATTTTAAGCTTGAGCGGTTTTATCATGATTCTGGGAGCATTCCTTATTATTAACACCGTAAATCAGAGAAAGGAGTTGCATAAAGTCGTGAATGAACCGATTTCATATGAGTGTGATGGCGATGGAAAGGTCTGCTGGGACGGATCTATCGTCGGTAGAACAGGGGAAGATTGTCATTTTGTTGCATGTCCTCTAGAGACAGCTACAACTACAATCATCACCACAACACTCGGTCAACCGATGACTGGACTAAATGTCACTCTAACACCCAAAGAAATTGTTTCAGATAGTAGATGTCCAAAAGATGTTCAATGCATCTGGGCAGGTACCGTAGAGGTGAAAACTGTAATGGCAACCAAAGTAAGTCACGGAGAGAATGTAGTTAAATTAAATGAACCTACAGTGTTTGGAGATTTTTACGTTACTCTCGTAGGTGTAACTCCAGATAAAAAATCTGTAGAAAACATACCCGGCTCTTCATATCGTTTTGTGTTTAAAGTTAAGAAAAGGTAATTTTTTTCCATCTTTGGTCTTTGTTGACATAAAGCTAGATATTTTCTAGTCTAATTTCAGATTGAATCGCTTGGCGCAAACGAAGGTCAATACAGGAGACTTGCACCATGGCAGACAGGAAGATCGTAGTCGAAACCCACATCGTGCAGGTCGTAGATGGTCGTCAGTACAAAGGCTACCTGGAGATATTTGGTAGCAGGATGGACTACGAGATCATCTTCGGTGATCAGATTCCACGACTTCGTCACGTCTACGAGGAATATCGAGACGACAAACTTCGTAGAACGTTTGCGATCACCCTCCAACGAGGAGGTGTGAACATCGAGCTATCCTTGAGAGAGTATCTCTTCTTTGTGGCGATCATCGGCAAGATGTCTATGGAGTTCTTCGGTCTAGAAGAAACTCGCTACATGAACCGTCAGTCGGCGAGAGAGCCATTTGATGCTGTTGAGGCCTTTTGTTCCAGGAACGCGACAGCCTCGTTATTTTTGGATCTGGGCCAAAAAACCTGCGACATGTTGAGTCACCCCAAGTTCGGTTGCACCGTCCCACCGGCTGACTGAGCACAGTCATGCGGTCCTGTTGCTAGGGCCCCTCGCGAGATTTATTTCGCCTGGGGTTCGTTTTGTATAATTTGTTTCAACTTGGACGAGACTTTTTATCTGATATAATAAACACATGAAAACATTTACACATTTGATCATATCAACAATCGCAATAATAATAGCGACTTATATTGTTCCTGGGGTAACGGTGACACTGTGGAGTGCGGTGGTGCTCGCGGTAGTTTTGGGAATAATAAACTTGTTTATAAAGCCGGTAGTTAAACTTATTGCTCTACCGATAACTGTGCTCACTCTCGGAATTTTCTCTTTGGTTATAAATGCGCTTTTTATTATTCTTTCAGCAAAACTTGTTCCAGAGTTTAGCGTTTCTGGTTTCTGGGCAGCATTCTGGTTCTCTATCGTGCTTTCTTTGATCAATGCATTTTTCGGAATGCTCAAGGATAAA
>CAZKFS010000043.1:0-4988 GCA_964552275.1 uncultured Candidatus Saccharibacteria bacterium
CTATAATAGAAGGTAGATCCACTCCAATATTTTTTGTAGACAAAATAAACCCTGGTAAATCACTAAAAACCAAAATAACATTGCCAGCAGAAACTGCTTGAGATAATATTTTTATAAATTCTGATTCAAACTGAATCTTTGTACCATTACGAGACACCATCAAGTCATCATCAAACAAAATTACCCTTTTATTATGAAGTTCTGGATTAATATCTCCTTCGGAAATTTTTCTATATAAATCATATACAAGATGCAACTTACCAGCCTCGTCATTTCCAACCACCAAAACGTTTGCTCCAGTTCTTCTGAGTAATATTGATTCCAGTTCTTTTTGTTCGTTTAAACCATAAGAAGTTCGAATCCTGTAATGTTTCGCCCCAAAATAAATAGGTCTTTCGTATTGTTTCAAATCCCAAATCTGACCATATGACCAGTTTTGTCCAAGACTTGGAACTCTGAGCATGTTCTCTTTTGACCACCATCTATTTTGATCTCTGTAAGCAAGGTTTGAATCCATTATCCACTCGGCTATACCAGAAACTTCCTCTTTTTGGATACCGTAGCTAAATAAAAAATCCCGAAGTGATTTATCTTGATCAAACACAGACAACAAGAAATCCTTTAGATTTATTTTATTATCACTAACCTGACACTGAAAATTCTCTGGAATTATTATTGTTCTACGTTCAGATGCAAATTTGTTAAAAATTTCACTACCAATACCACACCTCAAAAGAAAAATATGTCCAAATTTGGATTGAAAAAATGATCTGGTTATATCATTTTTATCAATACCACTTATAACAAAAGCTAAATCAAAATCAATAAACACTCCTTTTACAGTATTCTTATCACCATAATAATATGAGTGATAGAAAGCTTGCAGAAGAAAAAATACTAACCAGGCAACAAAAAGAAGTGCGGACACACCACCTATATCACCAAGTACATCAGTGGAATACTCTGCCTGAATTACATTTTTAGATATGTAAAAAAATAACAGAACAACAAAAGAAACTATGAACAGCACCCTAAAAATAATCTCTAAGTATTTTCTGGTATGATAAGACAAATACTTCTCAAAAGAAAATACCGGCAAGTATAGAGTATCTACTATTTTTTTAATTTCATTTAAATTCATGTATTTATATAAATATTTCACCAAGACCCCATACTGCTATATTGATAATTATAAATGGTAAAAAGAACCATATAACATAAAAAATGATTCCGAGTAGGAATATTGTTGCTATTGCAAAAAAACCAATACTTATAAAAAATAGACGTATAAAAACCCCAACAAACCTCATCATTGAGTTAAAAATAAATGTCTCAACAAAAGACTCCTTTCTTGACCCATAAGAATCTTTTATTCTTTCCCATGGAGAAAACAGTGTTTTCAATAAAACAGGGATGGAGAAAAATTTATATATGAAAGCTATAAAAGTAAACCAGATATTTTTTATATCTCTTAGTGCAATTCCATAATGCCAAAGTAAATAGTAAGGAATAATAAGCAAAAAACTCATGAATACATTATACAACTATTTTATTCTAGTTTAAACAATAGCTATACAAACCCAGGAAAGAAATCTACTTTTATATTTGATTTACTAATACCCATCTTCGACAAAGCATCTTCGAAAGCCTTTACCATAACATGTGGTCCGGATATATAAAATATTCTTTCTTTGTAATCTGGAACTTCTTTGGCTATCATCTCAGCATTTATAAAACCAACTCTCATGTTTTCTGGTGCACTCTGACCAGCCAGTTCGTTTACTGCATAAATAGTTTTTAACCCAGTTAGACTTTCTGCTTCGTCAAAAATGTCTTTGTAAACAATATCTTTTGGAGTTCTGTTGGAAAACATCATCACCACATCTCTAGTTTGTTTAGAATCCACCATATATTTGATCATACTCCTAAACGGTGTGACCCCTATGCCCCCAGCAAGAAACACCAACTTTTTTGTTTTATCTTCTGGAAGAGTGAACTCTCCAGCCAACTGTGAAGCGACTATTTGTTCACCAACAGCAAGAGACATCAACTTTTTCTTGAAAGTGCTGGAGTTGTCATAAAATTTTACTCCTAGATGGAGTCTGTCTTCCGTTGGAGAAGAAGCAATAGTGAAAAATCTCCTGTTTCCCCTACTATCAGGTTTGTTATGTCCCAATGTCCACTCCAAATACTGCCCAGGTTTAAATGAAAACTTTTTATCAAAACTCCATATGAAATCATAGATACCCCCAGCAAGTTCTCTCTTTTCAACCAGAGTAAGAACCGCACGAACTCTTGGACTGACAAAATAAGAAAAAACGTTACCGATAGTCAAAGCAAGTTCTGGAGTAGAATACAATGAACCAAAACTAAAAGGTGTACCGAAAAATCCTCCGACCAAAGCTCCATAAACCATCTGCATTTTTTTAGTTGGAGGAGTTGTCAAAGGCTCTGTAACCATTATGGTACCGAAGAATAGTGCTGGACCTGAAACAAAGACCACCATTAGAGCTTCTAATAAAGGCCTGTCATTTATATATGAGGAAAGTACGACCGCCAAAAAACTAGTTACCAAAAAGCTGAAGAAAAGTTCAAACCTTTTTACTTTTCTCAACACCAAAAAACCAAGTATAAGCATTGGTAAAAGCAAAACACGGCTTCCAACCCACCAAGCTCCCAAACCAACACCAAACAACCCCAGAATTAGAACTGATACAGCCACTGGGTTGAATATATGCTTCTTTCCTATAGCCAATATATATTTTGAGGCCATAGCTATACAACTAACCAGAATGATCATTTTTATGTCAGACAATGATTCTGATGGAAAAACGACAAAGAAAAGTATCAGAGCCGTTATAGCTGAAGATTCTGCGTTAGTTTGAACTTTAAATATTTTTGCAAAGACAATATTCGAAAAATAACAAGAAATAAACAGTACGATAAGAGTTGTGATGAGACTTATAATACCGTATGAAATCAATCCAAAAAAACTGAAGACTATAGATAGACCCGCTAGTAATAAAAGTCCGTACAAAACCAGTTTGTACATTGTAATTCCATTCAAAAAATTATCGATTATTTTCATATATTTTATTTTAACACAAACAACTCTACATCAAATCCTTCTGACTTATCCACGGAAAAGTCAGGTTTAAGTATCAAATAATCAAAATCAAAATGTTTCAAAAGAATCTGAGGAGGGACAAAAAACAAAGCCGTCGTGAGAATATCGGCAAGCATCGTAGTTTCAGCTTTTACCCAGACTGATTCTATATGTTTCGGTGAAGATAGAGTCTCAGGGCTTATAATATGATGAAAATCTTCCCATTTACGGCGATTCCCAGCAGAACCACAGAGACTACAGTCCAAAAGATCAAAAACACCGATAACCGTAGTTGTATCGTGAGGATTTTCGAGTCCAATTTTTAAAACTTTTGAATCTTTATTTCTCTGTCGCATATCTCCTCCCGCATCTACACAATAAGACTCTATTCCTTCTGATTCCAAGATGTCAGAGACAATATCTACCAAATACCCCTTACCCCCCGCACCAAAATCCAATATAGCCGGTTTTTTAACAGTTAACTTTGGGTTATCCCAACTCAAAACTTCTTCCCAAGGAAGAGGTTTTGTCATTTTTTTAATCTCGAGTGAGTAATCAGCATCGTATCCGCTATCCACAAGAACTTGACCTATGAGAGGCGTGACTGCTCCAGAAGTAATATCATAAACTTTTTTATAGAGCATGAGCATTTTATCTGCATCATCTGGCAAAACGAATTGCCCTGTTTCTTTAGACATGCGCATTACAAGAGAATCACCTCGAAAACGAGAGTAATTCTTATCAAAAATGTCTATCCGATTTTTTATTTTATCTAGCAAAAGAGCTTCCTCTTTTACAGAAAGCTCTTTTGCTATATCTATGACCCAAGCTGTACCTATAGCTTCAAATTTGAAACTGATCATAAACAGACTCTGAGATTAGGCTTTTGCTTGAACTTTTATCTTTGCAACAGCATCATTAAATCCTTTTGGAGTTAGTGATGATCCAGACACTTTGTCCAAATTTACTTCATCTAATTTTTTACCAACTACTACAGGTTTAAAGTTTTCTACGAATATTGTCTGGAATTTTATAGATACTGCTTGTTTTGTTTTTGCCTCCACCGCCACATCCGTAATAACATCATCCTTAAGTGTAATTTGAACTCCTATCTGTTCTTCTCCAGCCGGAGAAAGATACTCTCCTATAGTTGAATACGATCCATCTTTGTATAAATATGAAGTTGTTGTCTCTGTGGGTACTGGGTTTGGTGTAACAGTTTGCTCAGGAGAACTACTGTCTTTTTTAATATATTTATATCCACCATAAACAGCTACCGCCAAAATAAGAATGACTACCGCCCACACTATACCAGCACTACTTTTCTTTTTTTCCTCCATATTTTTGGATTAATTCGTTAAATTATTAATATAAATACCATACTAACATCTCAAAATCATAATAACAAATAACCTTACTTACGATTATTTTTCCTATGATTTTTAAAGGCCTTATGAATCTGATCCGGCACAATACCATTGTCTTGTAAAATTTGCTTTAGTGTTTTACCAGATTTTAAAGACTCATTTACCTCGTCTTCATCTAAACCAAGATTACTTGCGAGAGCATTTATTTTCGAAGGAGCATTCCATCTACGCATGGTGTGAACTCCTATATATGATTTTTGCTCGTAATTTTGACTTGAGTGATCAGTTGTATCTGCAAACACTGTACTAGATCCAACCAAAAGCATTCCAGCCACGATACCACTACTAGCAGAAGCCAATATGGCTTTTTTCATTCTTTTATATCTTTTATTTTTCATAGTGTTTGTTTAAAATTAATAATTTTTAAACTATCCACTATAAAAATAAAGTTACCTGTTTTGGTTGTTTTTTGTATTTATTATAGATAGATAGTTATGCCCACTATTATAACATAC
>CAZKFS010000044.1:0-4456 GCA_964552275.1 uncultured Candidatus Saccharibacteria bacterium
TAACAGTATATCTTTTGTAAAATTCATAATTAGATTATATCAAACTCACGAGCTGCCAGACTTGGACTCGAACCAATCTTGTCACAAGTAAAAGTCTGCTGACTTTTCTCGCGACCCCTTCTCGAGCCGTCGCTCTCCGAACTTGCGAAGTGATAACATCACTTCTCACCTCCAGAGGGTGTTTTGAATTCTTGGCAAAGCTGGGAGACTTGGACTCGAACCAAGATAATATCCTCCAGAGGGATATGTCCTACCATTAGACGATCTCCCAGCTTTGCCAAGAATTACTATCGATTTCCTACCATTAGACGATCTGGCAATAAACAAAAGAATAGCTCAAAAAAGGCTAATTTACAAGAAATTTTCTATTGGGAAACGAGAAAAATTATTTATTTTTCTTTGGTTTCTTTTTTTCTTTTTTGTGTGTTTCTCCTTTCGACATACATTTATTATATTACAAAACTACTTTACTTGAAATTCGAAAATGTAATCTGAAGGTTCTATAGACACCTTTGAATCTGGTGCTGGTTCAGCGTTCGATAGTGTTACGGTTTTTCCATCAAACATTGCTGGAGTTCCCATGGTTATATCTAACTCTTTTTCTACAGGATTAGTGATCCCACTGTTTCTAAGCAAAACTCTAACTTTGAGCTCACCTGCCCAGATACACTGGACATCCTTTGGGCAACGACTATCAGAGATGACCTGTTTTGGGGTTATATAAACGCCTTTGTTAAAAATCTTCTCATCGATTTTTGCTTTTGTAGTTTCTTTGATGGTTGGACATTCTTCAAACTGACACTGTGGACCAGATCTACCCACTGCTGTGCCGTCTGGGCAAATCTTGGCTTCCATAGTACAAACTATCTGTTCTGATTCTGGATTACTTCTACTGTTATAAAAACCATAGATGCCAGCCCCGAGAATAAAGACTAGGGCGATAATTAATATTTTATTTTTCATATTTTTATTATTTATTGGTCATACGACCACTGCTCGCTTTCAGCGGTTGTTTTAAGCATGATTCAACAAAGCTCGTGAATAATGGATGAGGATGAAGAGGTCTGGCCTTCAGCTCAGGATGAAATTGGCTACCCAAGAAAAACGGATGAACCGACTTTGGTAACTCTACTATTTCCATGAGACTACCGTCTGGAGACGTTCCAGAAAAAATTAGCCCCGCCTTTTCTATCTCACCTACATATTTTGGGTTTACCTCGTATCTATGACGGTGTCTCTCGGATATTTCTGACATCCCATAACTAGCTTGGGCTATAGTACCGTTTTTTAATTTTGCAGGATAGGCTCCTAGTCTCATTGTCGCCCCATAGTTGCCGTTTTCTAGATTCTTTTTTTGTTCTGGCATTATATCTATAACAACGTGACTAGACTTTGGATTTATTTCCGCTGTGTGGGCATCCTTCCAACCTATTACATTTCTACAGTACTCAATAACAGCAAGTTGCATACCGTAACACAAACCCAAGTAAGGGATTTTGTTTTTCCGAACATACTCTATAGTCATGATGACTCCCTCTATACCACTCTCCCCAAAACCTCCAGGAACAATAACTCCGTCAAAAGCGGATAGTTCTTCTATCTTTTTTGGGTTTGATTCATATTCTTTAGAATTTATCCAAGTTAGGTTTGTGGTTGCATCTTTCCAATACGAAGAAAACTTTACTGCTTCAATAACTGAAACATACGCGTCGGAGAGAGTGTACTCTCCAGTATCAAAATATTTACCGACAACTGCAATATTCAAAACTTTTTTTGCTTTTATTCTCTTCTCAACAAATTTTTTCCAGTCTTCTAGTTCACTACTCTCTGACTTCTTTCTCATATGAAGTGACTTCAAAATAACTGAGCTTATTTTATCTCGCTCAAAGTTTAGTGGAACATCATAAACGCTTTTAATATCTGGAGCAGAGATAACATTTTCTGGTCTTATCGCACAAGATACAGCAATTTTTTCTTTTCTCTTGTGATCCAAAGATTCAGGACCACGAGCAATAATAATATCTGGTTGAACCCCGTATGAATTTAACTGCCTAACAGCATTTTGTGTAGGACGAGTTTTCATTTCTCCGAGTGATCCAGGAACAGGTAGATAAGAAACCATAATAAACATAACGTCTTCTGGGAATTTTATTTTCAAAATACGTGCAGCTTCTATGAAAAGGATGTTCTGATAATCCCCAATAGTTCCCCCTATTTCAATCAGGGATATATCTGAGTCATGATGCTCTGCTGACTTTCTCCATCGTCTAGCGATTTCGTCTGTGATATGAGGTATCGCCTCTACGCATTTACCGCGATAGCCCAGGTTTCTCTCTTTCTCTATGACATGTTTATATATCATGCCTGAAGTCATGTAGTTCTCAGAGATCAGATCCATCTCTAGAAATCTCTCGTAGTTACCCATATCCTGATCAGTCTCAAGTCCAGAATCCAAAACAAAAACCTCTCCGTGTTCAGTTGGATTCATGGTTCCAGCATCCACATTTAAATAAGGGTCAACCTTTATCGGATTGACCTTGAAACCTTTGCTTTGAAGAATCTTACCTATTGACGACGATGCTATACCTTTGCCAACTCCAGACATTACCCCTCCAACTATAAAAATGTATTTCTGTTTTTTGTCTTTGTTTTTTTTCATGATCAAACCTTAAGGTACTTTTTGACTGCCAAAAAGCTTGATATCGAGCCTATAGCCACGCCAGAACCAACAATAATAAAGAATATCTCTCCGAAATTTTCTGTGTAGTAGTGGAATAGATTTAATCCAACAAAGAAACTCTGAGTTGTGTTTCCGAGCCAAATAGTGATTGGGTAAAATAGGGTTAGGGTGATTATCGCAGATACAAAACCATAAATAGCACCAGCGATGAAGAAAGGTCCTCTTATGTAACTAGTAGATGCTCCCACAAGGCGCATAACGTGAATCTCATCACGAGACATGTATATAACAAGTCTGAGTGTGTTAAAAGTAATAAGAACAGAAATAATAATGAGCAAAGACGTGAGTATGAAACCAAGTTTATTTGCAGAATTAATAATACTTGTTAGACGATCGATAGCTTCTTTGTTTTGATAATAGTTAACTTTGTCTATCAGATCACCAGGAGATATCAGACTTCTTTCATTTAAAAATTTGGCGATACTTTCGTATTGAGATGGATCTTTTGCTTTTATATTCAAAGTTGCGCCAAGCGGGTTTTCTCCCAACTCATCTAGGGCTTGTAAGGTGTACTCATCATTTTCATGTCTCTTCTTAAAATCAGCTAGTGCGTCTTCTTTGGAAACATAGACAACTGGAGGTAAAACTTCTGGAAGTTTCTCCAAGCTATTCTTCATATTTAAAATATCACTTTCTCTGGCTGTGCTAACGAAATACACGTTTATATCAACTTTATCTTTTATTTGATCCAGTGTGGAACTCAATATAACACCAGAAAATATAGTAGCTCCAATAACAAAAAGAGTTACTGTCATTACTAGTATAGACGACAAAGAAACAAAGCCGTTTCGCCAAAAGCTAAAGAATCCAGAACGTATTACTCTTTTTATTTTAATCCACATTGTTGATTATTATATCACGTACTTACCCTCTTTATCATCTCGGATTATTCTACCACTTTCCATCGTCAAAACTCTCTTCTTTAGTGAATCTATCACTCCCTTGTTGTGAGTAGTCAAAATAACTGTAGTGCCCAAATCGTTTATTTTTTTCAAAATCTGAACTATGTCGTATGTGTTTAGGGGGTCCAGGTTTCCAGTAGGTTCGTCGGCAATAATAACATCTGGCTGGTTCACTATAGCTCTAGCTATAGACACTCTTTGCTTCTCTCCACCAGATAACTCCCCTGGAAAATTCCATATCTTCTTGCTCAAATCCACCAAATCCAAAACATGCGGAACATCAGCCTCTATCTCCTCATCGGTTCTACCGGCAGCCTCCATAGCAAAAGCAATGTTTTCATAAACATTTTTATCTGGAAGAAGTCTGAAGTCTTGAAAAACGACACCGACTTTACGACGGAAATCATTTATTTGATCTTTTCTTAGAGTCGAAATGTCTGTAGCTTCAAAAAATATTTTCCCATGACTTGGCCTCTCTTCTCCCAAAATCATTTTTATCAAAGTGGTCTTACCAGCACCACTGTGACCAACAATAGATACAAATTCTTTTGGTTCTATGGAAAAAGATATGTCCTCTAGGGCAATAGAACTATCTGCATATATTTTTGATACTTTATCAAAGTGAATCATGTTATTTAGTATAACCTAAAGCTCCTGCTCGGCCAAGATGAACTCGTCCAAATCTCCATCTAAAACCGCTTCAACATTTGAAGTTTCCACATTAGTACGGTGGTCTTTGACCATTTTGTAGGGATGTAGGACATATGAGCGTATCTGATTTCCCCACTCTATCTGTGTAGTTTTGGAGATATAC
>CAZKFS010000045.1:0-4107 GCA_964552275.1 uncultured Candidatus Saccharibacteria bacterium
TAATTATATTACATATGAATATAAAAAACTATAAAAACTGTGTACAAAAAAAATCTACTTTATTTCTTGTAATTTTCTAAGAGCAATTCCAACGGCGACCGCAAACTCTGGGCCAGTATCACGCAAAACATTTTCTAGAAAAGCTGGGGCTACAACCTTAGAAAATGGATCCCCTGCTACAACTTCTGTTTGAAAACCTTCTTTTGCCACAGCAGCGATACCTTTTAAAGCACTTCCTCCTCCAACCAACACCACCTTTGCCACATTTTTGTTGTATTTCTTTTGGTAAGCCAAGAGAAACTGGTTGGCTTCAGAAAATATATAGTTTAAAGTAAGGGCCATAACACTTTTAACGCTTATGCCTTTTATTTCACCCAGTAGACCCTTTTCTCTCTTCAGATATTCAGCATCTACCATGGAAATACCTAGAGATTTGGAAAGTTCATCTGTTATTTTGTGAGAACCTCTGTTTACCATATGAGAAGATCTCAGAACCCCTTTTTCTACTATATATAGCTTTGTACTTGTGGCACCCATATCAGCTATCATGACAGGTGTTGTTTCTTGGTCCAAAATAGAACGCATTGTGCTAAAAATCTCTATCTCAAAGAAACTGGCATCCAGAGAGCTCCTACTTACAATGTCTTTGTATTTTGTAATCGTATCGTTGTGTAAGGCAACAATCAGAACCTCTGCTTTCTTGAGACCTAGTGTTTCGGAACTTTTATTTACTTGTGATGGAGTCGGGTTTGAATTCTGATCCAAATTCTCATCTTTGGGTATGCTGTACCAATCCAAAGTAACTTCTGATATTGGAACTGGAATATACTTTCTGGCTTCAAGAGGAACCATTTCGTTTAGTTGTTTTTGTGGTAAATCGGGCATCTCTATAACAGTCATCAAACTTGAGGAAAAAGGTATGGCCACTCCACAACTTCTTGTGCTTATGTTGACTTCTTTTTCTCTCAACATATCGTTAACAGCTTCAATGATTTTTTCTAATGGAAGATTGGTTGCCTCACCAACACCTTTATTTGCATACTGACCTAAAGATAGCTCACCGTATGTATCCAAAACTGGATGACCACCTTTGCGACTCAACTGAACTATTTTTATAGCAGACGATCCTATATCCACACCTAAAACACTCTGCTCTTTCTTAAAATTAAATAAATCAGAAATGGTTGATAGAAAATTTTGCATAAACAATAGAAAACCAGCTTAACTTATTTGCTTATTAGTATAACACAGACAATATCTATATAATACAAGTATGTTGAAAAGTATAAAAGATATTTTATACTCGATTGTTGACTATATTCTTCCTGAAAGAACAAATTTTTCTTTGATAAAAAACCTTAGCGAAGAAGACATAAATAACCTCCCCAAAGCTCCACCTGTAGAAAAAATGGACTGGATTCATCCTATTTTTCACTACAAAGACAAAGTTACGAAAGCTATTATTTGGGAGTTGAAATACAAATCTAACACTCTACCCCTAGAACACATCGGTAAAATAATGTTTGATGAAATATTGGATCTAATATTCAATCTGAACCTTTTTGATGATAAAGCGGATTTTTTAATTATCCCAATACCTATCACACAAGAAAGAAGAATCTCCCGTGGATACAACCAAAGCGAATATATCGCAAAAGCTATTTTAGAAAATGATTTAGATCACTATTTATTGTACACACCACAATGGTTTCAAAAAACCAAAGATACCCCGAGACAAAGTCATAGTGAATCCCGAGAAGATCGAGTGAGAAACCTTATTGGATCATTTGAAGCTGATTCTCGTGTTTGGAATAAATATATAATCCTAATAGACGACGTTGTAACGACAGGAAGCACACTATCTGAGGCAAGAAAAACACTCTTGGAAGCTGGAGCGAAAGAGGTCTACGCTTTTACTATTGCGCACTAAAAAACAAGAATGGTTTACTTTTTAATATTTCTTCTACTTCCTCAAAACCAGTTAGATAAGAAAAGTTGTAACGAGCTGGAAGTGCAAACACATACTTTGAGTTTCTTCCGAGCTCGCTTGGGTTTATAGGTGCAGCTCCAATATGAAATTTGTCAGACTGCATATCATCCCATTGTTTTAAAGTAAAAATCATGACAGGGATGTCTTGTCGAGGTGCTTTGTAGTCCCAGTCTGGATGACGAATGAGCAAAGTAAAACCTTCTTCTGTTATTTTTTGTTCGCCAGTTTGTAGACTGTAGCCCTCCCAAGGATCCATTACTACAGTATAGTTCTCCCAGGTCAATGGAAGAGAAACTGAAATACCATAAACATTGTTTTTATAAACTACAGTTTTTGGTTCGTCTTTTACAGTATCAGTTGTAGTTGAGACCCCTGGAACATCTTCCACCTCAACTTGCGGTTTAGAAGGATACACCCAAAAAATAGCTGCTATTAGAATAGCCATTAATACCAAACCAAAAATGACATAGCTTTTCCTCATAAGAGGATTATACCATAAATCAGATGTGATCTATCTGAATATCATTGATCCAGAGTCAAACTTGATCATGAGTACTAACTCACCTTTACTAGTAAACATATAACTTCCTACCTCTCCTAAAGATTTAGCAAAATCTTGCTCTTGTGAACCCTCGCAATACATCTTGGTTGAATACATATTTGAAAAAGTTAGCTCTCCACCGTTATCTTTGTAAGAACCGCCCATGCTGTTACAGTCTGTTGATATAGAAACTTTCCCATCTTTACCGAAAGTAAGAGAAAATGCTTCTGGCTTTTTCGGTGTTGTTACTTTACCATCATTCATCTCTGTCTTTATCCAAGTCCATTTTTTCATTCCCAGACTCATTTTTTTAGGATCAGCTTCTCCTTCAAAGTTCTTGACCCATTCACCTATTTCATTATTTTTTACATCGTAGTGAACCCATACACTTTTTCCGACAGATGGCGAAACATCAAAAGATTCTCCTGCTTTTCTTTCAGCGTAGTTATATACAGCACGACCCTCTTGAATCTCTAGAGTCTGAGGAGCGATTCTATCTCCCAAAAACATTGTGCCTGTAGCCTTATAAACACCGTCATTGTTAATAGCCAGAACAGCATAGTAAAAAGTTCCGGTTCCACCAGGTTGGTTGACGAGCAACATGGCCACATCAACATCTCCATCTTTATCCAAATCCCCCATTGTTGGCTCACCAAAGATGGAAACGGTATTTTTTAAAGCTGAACCTGGAGCAGACTCTTTTTCTGCTTTGCCATTTATTAAATTAAAGTCCTCACCTCCTATCTTTACAGAAATATTTTTCAAACCACCACTGGAAAACACTTGAACCTCGTTCTTTTTTGATAAAAACAAAACCCCTAGACCCAAAACCAATACTATACCTATAACCATGAGAATATTTTTATTCATTTGTGTTTATTAATACTAATTGAGCCAAAGATCCCCAAACTAAGGCGTTGAAATACATTTTAACACACTTCTAATATCTACTTTTCAAGAGTCTTCCTTAGTTCGTCTATAACTGCTTTTTCCCAGTATTTCATTGAATACCATTTGATAAGTGGTGTTGCAACTATGCGCAACCACCTTTTATGAATAGTGACCTGATAGGTGTAATCAATCAAGGTCCCCTTTGGATTTTCAGAAAGCAACAACTCTTCATGTCCAGAGGTCCCAAATTGATAACTATCATTATCTGAAATAAATCCTTTTCCTGGTAGAATTTGAGTTTTCATTTTTACCTGAAATTTTCTACCAAATGATTTTACAGTTGCCTCCATCTCCAAATAATTTCCATCTCTTTTATTGATCTGTACTGACTCAGCAACCTTTGGAAAATATTTGGGTAATTTCTCAAAGTTTGTCATCATATCGAAAACAGCTTCGACTGGAGCCCTAACAAGCCATTGTTTGTGAAGTGTAATTTCTTTCATGTCTGTAATTGTACCATGACTACTTTTATTAAATCGTGATAGATAGAAAAGCTACAAAACTTAACCATTCTAGTCATACCGATACGAAGTTTTTTCTGCGGAGCCGGATGGATTCGAACCATCGGTACCGTTTAAAGGGTACACCTCTTTAGCAAAGAGGCACGTTAGACCACTCTGACACG
>CAZKFS010000046.1:0-3918 GCA_964552275.1 uncultured Candidatus Saccharibacteria bacterium
GACTTTTCTTTTTTCAAATCTAAAACTATTTATGTCCAATTTAATTTCAAAGCCAAAATATTTTCTATACGCTCGCAAATCTACTGAGGATGATGATAAACAGGTAATGAGTATTGAAGCTCAACTTTTTGAGTTACGAGAATTTGCGAGCAGAGAAAATCTTGAAATTCTTGAAGAATTTCAAGAGTCGAAAAGCGCAAAGAAACCTGGTCGTGAGAAATTTGACGAGATGATGTCCCGCATAGAAAATATGGATGGTGTGGGCATATTAACGTGGCATCCTGATCGTTTAGCTCGAAATAGTATTGACGGTGGACGCATCATCTACGCCGTGGACACGACCAAGATAGTTTCTTTACGCTTTCCGACGTTTTGGTTTGAACCGACCCCGCAAGGGCTGTTTATGCTTCAAGTGGCGTTCGGACAAAGTAAGTATTACTCTGACAACTTAAAGCAGAATGTTGAGCGGGGTATCCGCCAAAAACTCCGTCGTGGTGAGTGGTTAACGCGCGCTCCTTTCGGCTATGTGAACAATCCGAAAACGAGGAATATCGAACCTGATGTGGTTAAATCTAAAATTATCGTGCGCGCGTATGAGGAATATTCCACAGGTACATATGGTCTTGAATCTTTAGCGGAGTTTTTGGCTCTACATGGTGTGACCACAAAGTCCGGAACGCCACTTGGCAAAGCTTCCGTTGCCTGTATTTTGAAAAACAAAGCGTACCTCGGTTTAACCAAACATTTCAATGAGTATTTTCCTGGAAGCTTTGCGCCAATTCTTTCTCTCGATTTATTTGAAGCTGTTCAGAAAGTTTTGGAAAAGCGCGCACATCCTCGCAAATCAAAAACCAGTCATAATTTTCCTTTCACGGGACTTTTTCGTTGTGGAGAGTGTGGAAGTATGATCACCGCACAGTGGTCAACCAATCGGTTCGGAACAAAATATCGCTATTATCGTTGTACGAAAAAGAAAGGAAAATGTGAACAAGGATATTTGCGAGAAGATGCGCTTGCTTTGCAATTACAGAACAGGCTTCAAAAAATCTCACTTCCCAATGATTGGACAGACTACATGCTGGAAAAAGTGGAAGTGTGGAGAAAAGAACCTGTCCAATCATTAGGAAGTTCTCTCGGGCAGATTAAAGACAATGAGCGAGAGACGCAATCCAAATTAGACACTTTAGTCAATTTATATCTCGATGGTGATATTCCGAAAGAGCAATATTTGAAAAAGAAAAATGATTTATTGAAACAAAAAGTGTCTCTCGCAGAGAAAATAGAATCTGCCCGAGAGAAGAAAAAGAATTGGGTCGAACCCTTGCGGGAATGGATTTTAGATATGAAAAAAGCCACGCAATTGCAAAACAGTGTAGATTTTTTTGAAATTCGGGATTATTTCAAAAAAATTGGAACGAACCCGCAATTGCGGGACAAATCCGTCTCCGTCTCATTTTGCCCGCCCACAGAATTCGCATTAGCCCACAACACGGATTCGGATTCCGCAGAGCCCACACCCACCCTTGCGCGCACGCGCGCCGACTCGTTTTCCGACCGAGTTCTAAAATGTGACCTTACCGGGAATCGAACCCGGATTTAAGCCTTGAGAAGGCTTCGTCCTAACCGTTAGACGATAAGGCCAGTAAAAAATAGAATACAATATTTTTAAATAAAAATCAAAATTAGTCGATAGTAGATAGTGTTAAATTTGAATGAAATCCGATGTGAGAAATCAAAAATTTAAGGAGACGTACAAATAGTACGTTGACGAAAATTTTTGATTTGGGAACGAGGATTTCGTCAAATTTAACACTATCTATCCGGAGGGACTTCGTAGTAGTTAACTAGGAATTTTACGGTATCCATAAAAGGAACCGTCAGAGTCTCTGAACCATATATAGCCCCTTTTGGTTTAACTGTGTATAGGAAAATAATAAACTTTGGATCGTACGATGGGAAATAGCCTATAAAAGAGTGCAGGAGCTCACCTTCCTCATATCCCCCTCCACCATCTTTGGCTATTTGAGCTGTACCGGTTTTAGCAGCTACGCTGTGGTTGGGTAAACGTAATTTTCCGTTGGATAAAACATTATCAACACTGTAGGTCATCATCCTAGCAACCTCGTTAGAAGCCTCAGCGCTTATTACCCTAACCCCTGCATCTATAGGTGTTTCTTTCGACAGGCCGATTTTGTAGTTAATGCTTTTTACAACATGAGGTTTAACGAGCATCCCCCCGTTTGCGACGACAGCCAGTGCTCTAATAGTCGATATAGGAGTCAAAGCTATACCCTGCCCGAAAGAAGCAGTGGCTAGATCAACATCGATATTGCTTTTCAGGTTGTCTGTTAGGTTTCTTCCTTCGTTTGGTAACTCTATTCCTGTTTTTTCACCAACACCAAACTTGTACATGTAGTCAGCAAAACGTTTATTTCCCAGCAAGTTCTGAACATGGGCAGCACCGACGTTCAAAGACTGAGACAAAAGATCCTGCATACCCACAACTCCTCTATCTTTACTATCAAAGTTAGAAATTTTCTTGCCACTTATCATCACAAACCCTTTGTCATAGTATGTAGACTGCGCTGTAATAACTCCAGCATCTATACCAGCGGCTACAGTCAGAGATTTTATGATGGATCCCATTTCGTAACGGTTTTCAACTAGCTGGTTAGAAAAAACTGAAACATTTTTCTCTAACTCTGGATGGTTTGGATCAAACCCTGGGTTAACTGCCATGGCGTATATCTCACCTGTTTTTGGGTCCATTATTATTCCACCGGAAGATTCTGAATTCCATTTAGCCTTTATTTTATCCAAAGTGTCTTCCAACTGAGTCTGTACTGTCGGTTCAATAGTTGTAACTATGTCTGCCTCAGAGGACGATGCGTTACTCGTAGCCTTTTTTATATCCGAAAATATTTCCGCAAAAAAGTTAACGTAAGCACCTTCTTTTCTTTCTAGATTACCCTCGAACTGTCTTTCTAGACCATATCTACCAGCGTATTCATCACCCTTGAAACCCATGAGGCCAACAACACTAGAAGCTGTCTTGCCCCCAGGGTAGAACCTCCATCTATCTTTGATTATCTTGAGACCGGGTATTTTAAACTCTTCTATTTTCTTGCCAATGTCTTCGTTTTGCTTGATAGCCAACTCTTCATATGGATCGTTTTTCTTGTTGGCTTTGGTCATAAAAACTTCACGATCCAGTTCCAATATTTCACTTAATCTTTCAAAAACCATATCTGGATCTTTCAAAATCTGAGGGTTGATAGTTACTGTGTAGCCAGATTTCAATGTAGCAGCAGAAACCAAAGTGTTGTCTTTGTTTGTGAAAAATATAGTCCCTCGAGTAAATATATTCTTTGAAGTAGATGAATACTGTCTATCTGCTTTGTCTGTGTATATATCTTTATCAACAATCTGCAAAACATACAACCTTCCTATGAGGAGTAGCGCAAATAAGAAGATGCAGACCGAAATAATTCTAATACGAAGTAAATAACTGAATTTCATTACAGTTATTATACACCAATATTTTGAGATTCTAAAAAATATTAGCGAGGAAGATAAGCAACTGAGCCTCCATCTTTTTTGGAAACAAAAGATTTAACTTTAACATCTTTAAAACCCATAGAATAAGCGAGTTCCAAAGTTACAGTATTGCGTTTTGTTATGTATTCAAATTCTTTGGCACCGATAGACAAAGTGATACTTCCAGCTTCGTTTTCCAAATTTTGTCTAGCAACGACGTTGTGTATTGTTGTGTTTATAAAATATAGGTAAAACCCAACACAAATAAGCAAAGCACCCAAAAGTGACCAAAATATTGTTTTTTCTTTATTGATTTGTAATGCTTTTGTTATCATTTTATTATTGGTCAGTTATTTTCTCTATTATTCTAAGCTTTGCACT
>CAZKFS010000047.1:0-3906 GCA_964552275.1 uncultured Candidatus Saccharibacteria bacterium
AGAAAGAATAGTACCAGAAGGAAAAAAAGAGATGAACTACGAAGATTTTATAAGAAACAGGAAATTATAAACTCTCGTACATATAGATTGAATTCAAGGTGTCGGCCTTTTGTTCAGCTTTGACTGACAAATACAAAAGTAGGATTATAATAAAAACACATCCAAAAACAAAACCCACCAAAAACCAGTTAGCTTTTTCCTGTAAACTTCCGACTATCATTATTTTTTTCCAAAGTTAATTCTCTTTAGTATATTTTTTATACTAGCTCCACCTCTTCTAAACAAAGTGTCCTTCTTTTTCTTCTTTGAAACTATAACTCTCTCAGCCTCATCCCTCACAACATCTATAGCTGTGTATATATCTGCTTCTTCAGCAACAACATACACCTGAGTGTTACCAGGTTCAACTATGTTTACCTCAGTTCGAAATATATCACCTGACTTGTGATGTCCTGTCACCTTACCCACTTCCACTTCACATAAAATATTGTCTTGTACACCCAAAAATTTCTCTAGGGAAGAAACTTTCTTGTTTATATACTCTTCTATGGCTGGTGTTAATTCAAAATCTTTTGATGTTATTTTGATATTCATACATACATTTTACCACCACCGCAGGATTATTACAAAATAGTTTTTATCCGAACGTAAATGCGTAAAATCTGACTTTTTTATCCCCCACCCTAATCTCTAGGATATGCTCTTTTTGTTCTGAATTGTTGATAATCCTATACAATCTACTTCCGTCTATTTTTAACATACCACTCTTGTCGACATCAGCCCCAAAATTACTATTTAGTCTCTTTCCGTCTTGCCAAATATCTACATATACTGGACCATCTGCCTCCGCAACTATATATACACCTTTGGATGAATACCTGTATACGATACTAGCCCCAGCCAAAGACTCTGCGTACTCTCCAGATATATTCCATCTACCACCAAGATAAAGATAGTTCGGTGAATATTTTGTTGGTAAAACAAAATCCTGAATACCAGGTCTACCTTTTAATCCATTTGCCAAATATTCGTTTCTTTTGAAACCAAAATATGTTTCAGGACTCTGAGTTAGTACGTCTACTTTTTCAATACTCGATGATACTAAAGTCGAGTCGCCTGTTTTTAGTTCCCCCATTTTCTTTGCTCTCTCTTCTAAAAGTTCTACTATTTTCATTTCTGTCTCTTCATAGTTTCCTTCGCCTATGTGGTCATATACGATATTTCCGTTTATGTCTATCAAATATTTTCTAGGCCAATAGTGGTTGTCATAGGCCGACCACGTTGAATAATCATTATCCAAAACAATAGGATTTTTTATTCCAAATTCTTTCATTGCGTTCTCGACGTTTTCTTTATTTTTTTCAAAAGCAAACTCCGGTGTGTGTATACCTATTATCTCTAGACCTTGATCTTTATACTTTTCATACCAAGCATTCAAATAAGGGAAAGTTCTTTGGCAATTTATACAGCTATAAGTCATAAAATCGACTAATATAACTTTTTTCCCAACAAGTTCACCTATAGTGATTTTATCTGTGTTAACAAAACCAGATGGATTAACTATTTCTTTATACCGTTTTTTGGAGTTCTGTGTTGCAGAAAAACCAGAGTCTGACATTGATTTGTCTGGTTTGGTAAAAACCAAAAAAGAACCTACCGCAATGAAAACTATTATTATGGAACTTATGATGTATTCTGGTTTCATATTATTTTGCTTTTTCTAGAAGTTTTTGTTCGACTTTTGTAATATCAAAAAATCCAAAATCAAGAATTTTTGTCTCTAGTTTCTTCTCGTATCCTGTAATAATCATTATTCCTAGAATAATGAAAATGCCACCAACTACTCTTTTCAATATTCCTTTAGAATCAGAAACATTAGAAAGTTTCTTAACCAGTCTCTCTCCGAACAATGATATAAGAAGCAATATCATAGATAGACCAGCCGTATAAGAAAGAAGATAGATTGTCCCTAGAAAAAGGCTTGCTGGTAAAACAGAAGCCAAAATCACGAAATAAGTTGGTGAACAGGTGGAGAATATGGGTCCCAACGAAGCACCTATAATAACATCACCCAAAAAACTTTTACGCTGATACCCACTACCCAAAAGCTGGTTCGAGTTACCAGATATTTTTGCGAGACCAGGTAGACTCTCCCAAACTGCGGGAAATAAAAGTGTTAAACCAAACAGTAGTATAATACCGCCCGAGAGGTACAACCAAAACTGCTGTGGAATCATAATAAATGCTGTTGAAACCTTTAGAACAAAGGTAAACAGTATTATCGAAACAGCCAAGGATCCGATAACTATATATGGTGTGTATTTACTCCTGCCAGAAGAAGATGATCCAATAACTACTGGAAGCAAAGGTAGGATACATGGCGCCAAAACAGTTAAAACCCCAGCGATAAAAGATACTATGAATAATGTCATCTATTTAATGTTTTTTACTATGTCGGATAATGTTGGTGAACTACTCCATTTTGCTATTTGGCCACCGTTAGAATCAACTTGAACTAGTGTGTGTTGGTATGTTACTCCGTATTTCTTTTTCAATTCTGCTGAATTGTCATAGTTTACATCAAGTATTGTTACATCAGCAGGAATCTTGTTCATGTTTGCTTTTATATCTGCATCAAGACCTCTACAAGTTGGACACCAAGAAGCCCGGAAAAACAAAACAACCTTTCCAGTTTCTGCTAGTTTTATTTTGTCAGCAGAATATGCGACGTATGATCCAGCTTTCGACATGGTCATGTCACTGCCATCCTCCATCATCGCACCTTCTGTATCTTTCATCATGGAATCACTGCTTGTATCAACCTCTTCCATCATCGCACCTTTGTCATCCATCATTTTATCCGTAGAACCTGTTGTTGAATAAAGATAAAAACCACCAGCCAAAATAAGCAAAGATATTATAATTGAAATTGTTTTATTCATATATTTTAAAATTTATATTAATAACAATAATTATATAGGAACAAAAAATAATGTAAAGTTGATTTTACATTTAAAATACTATTTGTAGAGATCTAGGTAAAATCTAGTAAAGACTTTAACCAAAATCATGAGACCTAGAGCAACAGTGACCCACAAATCTATACTATGATTTAATCCCTGCACAAAAACGGCTAGAGTCAGAATAAAAATGCCAGACAAATAGGCTGTTCTGTCCGCATACATTCGATGCAAAACTTCCCTCTCGTCCACTACCTTCTCATACATTATAAAACCAGAAAAAACCGCAACCAAAACAGTGACGAGTAAAAGCACAAGAAGAGTCATCATGTCAGGCATCCAAAACATAAATGGATCTGTGAGCATGAACAAGAGAAAAACTAGAACTATAGAAATACAAATTTGAAATATATTATTTTTCATGTGATATACGAAATAAATCCTCAACTTTTAATTTAAAAACTCCTGCTATTTTTATCGCCAAAAGAACAGAGGGTGTATAGTTCCCTTTTTCTATGGCGATAATAGTTTGTCTACTAACACAGACTTTATCTGCAAGATCCTCCTGTGTTAGGCCACTTTTCAGCCTAAACTTATAAACATTATTCAAAATATACTCTGACATATTAGGTAAAGTACACTATACATTAAAATTATGCTCGACAAAAGACCGCCTGCTCCCAAATTGCATTCCTCAATATTTTTGGTATTATCTTTATATTCCATTTAATTGGAATAAGTTTTACAACATTCCGGTGTAGTGAGAAGTGATGTTTTCACTTCGCAAGTCCGGAGCGCGACGGCGCGAGGAGGGGTCGCGAGCAAAATCAACAGATTTTGACTTGTGACCAGTGGTCCAAACGTGAACACATTCCGGTGTAGCTCAGTGGTAGAGCAATCGCCTGTTAAGCGATTGGTCGTAGGTTCGATCCCTACCGCCGGAGCA
>CAZKFS010000048.1:0-3043 GCA_964552275.1 uncultured Candidatus Saccharibacteria bacterium
CTATAACATATAAAGAAATAAATCAATAGCCCCAAAAATACAAATAGAGTATTATTATGACAATGATCGGATACCTAAAAGGCACTGTTATTGGGCAAGACCTGAAATCCATAATACTAGATGTATCTGGTGTTGGTTATAAAATATACACAAACACAGCGGTGTTAGACGGGACAAGTCCAAATACACTGGAGTTTTGGACATACCTAGCTGTTAGAGAAAACGCCTTGGATCTGTATGGTTTCAAAACAAAGGAAGAATTGGGGTTTTTTGAACTACTCATCACTGTCTCTGGTATTGGGCCAAAAAGTGCCATGGGAATACTAACTATTGCTACCCTACCAAACCTTCGCCATGCCATATCTACAGGAGATACAAGTCATCTAACCAAAGTATCTGGTATCGGCAAAAAAAATGCCGAGAAAATTGTCTTAGAATTGAAAGACAAACTAGAGGGACTAGGTGGTGATATGTCGGGAACAATATCAGGAGATATGGACGCATTGGAGGCATTGAAATCACTTGGTTATGGAGAAAGAGAGGCTCGTGAAGCACTCAAAAAAACATCAGGAGAAACAACTGAGCAGAAAGTAAGATCTGCATTAAAGAATCTCAATAAGTAATATAATGCCGGAATTACCAGAAGTAGAAAACTTGAGACTAGGTCTGCAGAAAAATATTGCCGGACAGCAGATACTGTCGGTTAAAGTTAGCAAACCAAAACTAGTTTCTGGGAAGGGTACCCTGCGCATAGGGTCAACCAAAAAAGTTAAAGAATTTGAGTTGGGTTTAGAAAATGAAATATTTTTAGAAGTTTTACGCAGAGCAAAAAATCTAATTTTTAACTTTAAAAGCGGAAAAGTGCTTTTGGTTCACTTGAAGATGTCTGGCCAGTTTGTTTATAAATCAAAAGAAAAAAATAAAAAAATTACAGGTGGTCACCCCATAGAACTCTCGGAAAAAGAGTTGCCCAACAAACACACCCATGTAATCTTTGAGCTTGCAGATGGAACGCTTTATTATAACGATACGAGAATGTTTGGTTATCTCATATACCATTCTTCAAAAGAGGTGTTTGAAAAATCTGCTCACTTTACCCTACTCGGTCTAGAACCTTTTGATAAAAAATTTACAGTGGAATATCTGAAAAAAGCTCTACAAAAAAACAAAGGCAAGATAAAAGCTGTTCTAATGGACCAGAAAATTGTTACTGGCTTAGGTAACATTTATGCGGATGAGAGCTTGTTCGAATCAAAAATAAAACCCGAGAGAATTGCCAGTTCTTTAAAATCAGAAGAAGTGACAAACCTACACAAAGCTATTTTGAGGATAATGAAAAGAGCTGTAGAAGTTGGTGGATCTTCTGTGGCAACCTATATGCTCCTAGATGAAACCCGAGGTAACTATGCCAGAGAACACAAAGTATATGGCAAGTCTGGTGAAAAATGTCCTCGTTGCACAAAGCCTTTAAAAACAATCAAGATGCAAGGACGGACTACAGTTTTCTGTCCAAACTGTCAAAAGTAGATAGAAAATATGTTAAAATAACACCATGAAAGACAGTACTCTAGGGATTCTAATAATAGTAGGAATAATACTCATCGGAATAAGTAGCAAAGGTCATCCAAATGGTGAAGGCATATTTTCTATTACCCCTCAGGGTCAGCTTGAGCAATCCAGAAGCCAAAACCTTCAAAAAGAAATCGCCGAAAACCAACAAAAATTAGCGGAAGCTCAGAAGAAACTAGAGGCCGAGAGAATAAAAAATAACGAATCAAAATACAAAGGAATAGTCACCCTATCCTTTCTAGCCAGATCAACTGATCCAAAACAAGAATACATAGCAATAAGAGTCAACAAAACCACAGAAAATATAATGGTCACTGGATGGAAGCTAGTTAGCACATCGACTGGATCTTCTATTACAATACCTAAAAGTTCATACTTATTTTTTGCCGACACACAAAACAGTGAAGAGAACATCTACCTGAGGTCAGATGATGTCCTGTATCTGATAACAGGCATATCTCCAAATGGGGCGAGTTTTAAGGTAAACAAGTGTTCAGGATATTTGACTCAATTTCAAAACTTTAATCCATACATAGGAAATAACTGCCCGCTACCTAGAAACGAAGACACTTCTTCTATTCCTAGAACTGCAATAAATGATGCCTGTCTTGACTACATAGATGGAATGCCAAGTTGTAGAATCCAAACCAACACACTGCCAATAAACTGGAGCTATGAATGCAAAGATTTTATATACAACAAACTTAACTACCCTTCTTGTGTTAACACTCACAAAAATGATCTTGATTTTTATCAAAACCAATGGATGGTCTACCTAAAAAGAAGTGAGAGTATTTGGGGTAGCAGAAGAGGAAATATTATTCTTTACGATAACGAAGGAAAAATAGTGAGCACACTAATGGTTTACTAAAAACTACCACGTTCTCCCCCACTGTGACGACAAGGTAGCAAAGTCCAGAGAGTTAACCAGAGAGTCACGGTTTAGGTCAGATATGGTGTTAGAGGTAAACCAGTGAGAGTTCATGACGGAGTAGTCTAGAGAGTTAACTATACGATCTAGGTTTAGATCTCCTGCAAGTGGTGTAGGAGTTGGGGTGGGTGTCGGAGTAGGTGTAGGAGTAGGACTTGGTGTAGAAGTAAGTAGTTTGAAGGAAGCAAAGACTTGTGGTCCTTGTCTAGGAGTAACAGATGACCAAGATCCTGTTTCAGCAGATAGAGCTGTAGTAGATGTTCTGTGTTGGAACATAGTAGCTGTGTATGTACCTATTCTGTCATATCCACTGGCTTGAGTGAGACTAGAACCACTAGCTGTTAATGTTCCAACACAGAACAGGAAGACGTTGGTTGTAGTGTTGAGTCCTGGAGTGGAACATGAGTGGGTACCTAGGTTGGTTGTCTCTGTGTTTGTTCCTGTGACGTCTACACCTGTGGTTTTGGGTAGTTCGAGGGCGGAGAGGTACAGAGTTACAGCTGGAAATGGATGTGTGACAGATATTGTGAGATTGGAACTACC
>CAZKFS010000049.1:0-2862 GCA_964552275.1 uncultured Candidatus Saccharibacteria bacterium
ATTCTGTATTTATTATAATTTTGTTATATAATTGTATGGATGATTATTAACAAAATATTTGAAGCTTTTCCTCCACCAAAATTTTTAGAAATACCGTATGCTGGGCTATCCATATCTGACACAGCGATTCGTTGCATTCAGTTTGCAAGGAGTGGTAGCAAGTTGCATATTGAAAAATATGGCGAGAGACCGATACCTCCGGGTGTTATAACTTCTGGTCAGGTAAATAATAAAGAAGCACTGGGTAAAATTCTGGTGGATTTAAAAGAAGAACTCGGGTTGAATTATGTGAAAGTTTCTTTACCCGAAGAAAAGGCCTATCTTTTTACAACCAAAATACCAATGGTTAAACAGAGTGAGATAAATGAAGCTGTTGAATCCAAAATAGAAGAAAATGTTCCTGTTTCACCTGCAGAACTAATATTTGATTACAAACTAATAGATCATGCTCAGGCGGGGCATCTAGATGTTGCCGTGTCAGCTCTACCTATATCTGTCGTGGAAAGCTATTTAGGTATAGTGGGGGACGCTGGGCTTCATCCGTTATCAATGGAAATAGAGTCACAGGCTGTTGTTAGAGCACTTTTGCGTTCAGAAAATGAAGAAACTGTGCTTATTGTGCATTTTAGTTTGGAGAAAGTTGGTTTGTATATAGCCAGTGATAGGGTTGCTAGATTTACCTCCACCGTAAATACTAGAGGAGATTTTTCTAACAATGTTGATTTCTTATCTCAAGAGATTAAGAGGTTGTATGCTTATTGGCACTCTTTGAAAGATAATGAGGACAAAGAAGAAAGAAAGATAAGTCAGGTTATAATCTGTGGAGAAAATTTTTCAGAAGAAATAATTCCATTTTTATCTTCTCACAATCAAACCAAGGTTGTTTTAGGTAACGTGTGGACCAATGCTTTCGATGTAAACGTTTCTATTCCCGAGTTGTCCTACGCTGATTCTTTGAAATATGCTGCGGCGGTAGGTTTGGCTCTACCTGTAAATATTTTGATATAAAATGGCAAATCTTTTACCAAAAAATCTAAAGGAGAAAATAAGATCTCAGTACAAGATGAGAAGAATTATTTTGATATTGATTTTCATTATTTTCGCCCAATTATCTTTTTTGGTATTTATTTTGCCATCATGGCTTAACACTTTTTATAAAGAAAAAGACACTGTGAGCCAAACAGAAAAAGTTAATAGATCTATCTCAGCTTTAAATGCCAGTTCTACCAGGGCGAACGTCAGAGATATAAATCAGAAACTAGTATTGATTGATGGTGCACTGGATTATCAGAAATTTTTACCTGTAGTAGATGTTATTTTGTCCAAAAAAACAAACAGTATTGTTATAGAACAGTTTGCTTACAAATCAAACAGCGCGACAACTTCATCTGTAATCATCCAGGGGGTGTCAGCAACCAGAGAGTCATTATCAGCTTTTATAAAAAGCTTACAAGATTCAGGTTCGTTCAAGAAGATAGACTCTCCGATATCAAATTTTGCAAAAGATAGAAATATTGAATTTTCTATAGGTATAACTCTTGTTTCACCATAACCAATATGTTTTCAAATAGTAACTTCAAAAAAATATCGATCTTTCTGTCTATAATTGTGATTTTGATTTTTGTATCATATTATTTTCTGTATCTTGACATAAAGAAAAGAAACGAACACATCTCTTTTTTGACCAACAGTCTGCTCGCTCAACAAGAAGAAGAAAAGTATGCATTGTCTACGGAAAAGGCAGTCCAGAGTTTTAGTTCAGATATCGAGCTCATCAACAGTTCTATAGTTCCATCCTCTGGAGATATAAAATTTATCGAAGATTTGGAAGAAATGGCTCGCAAAGATGGTCTGATCTTGCAGATAGAGTCTTTGTCACTTGAGGACAACAACAGACTTACGGTCGGTGGATTAACTTTGTTCAAAATCAAAGCTAAAGCGTTAGGGAGCTGGACAGCCACGTATAAGTTTTTGGATAGACTCGAGTCACTACCTTTCAAGACTAGGATTTTTCAATTTGCTTTCTTGGGACAAGAAACAGACGGTGGCAACCGGATTAAAAAGGTTGAATGGCAAAGTGCTTTCGAATTCTATGTATTAAAGTATAAATAATATGCATAATTTATTGAATAAAATAAAAGGAGGATTTGGTAAGCCAGAAACAAAAAAAGTTTCTTACAAAACTTCTGGTATAAGACCAAAAAGAGACTGGGCTATCATTCTGGCTACTATGTCTATACTGATTGTAATATTTATATCTTTTGCTTCTTATGTGTATGTAAAAATAGATAGAGGAGAGTTGTTTCTTGTGGAATATGATAAGCAACTGCGAGAGTTGAAGTTGGAGGAAAAGATTCTAAAAAAAGTAATTCTAGATATAAACCAAAGAGCCGAGTCTTTAAAGGCCTTGGATACCAATAAAATCATTCCACCAGACCCTTCCATATAAGATTTCACAAGTTTGGTTTATTGTGTTAATGTGTCTGTTATTGCTCTCGTAGTTCAATGGATAGAACAGAGCTCTTCTAAGGCTTTGATGTAGGTTCGATTCCTGCCGAGAGCACAAGACGAAACAAATCTGGACTGCTCCAGATTTTTTCGTACTTGTGCTGACCGGAGACATGTTTTGCTAGCAAGCAAAACCGTCGAGGTCTGAGCCGGAGGAAACTTGTTTGCGACGGCAAAAAAGTTATCCAAGGCACATTAATTATCCGAAGGCACAATAGGCACATCATTAATCCGAAGGCACATGATTTTCTTCCTTAGATGATTATTGATAATTATTTTAAAATAGGTTAATGTTTCTCTATGCGCGGTTAGCTCAGTTGGTAGAGCAACCCGTTTACACCGGGTAGGTCACAG
>CAZKFS010000050.1:0-2488 GCA_964552275.1 uncultured Candidatus Saccharibacteria bacterium
GTCCTTGGGCAGCTTTACGTCCGCCCACACCTTCCACTCGTGCTCATGGCGCGGGTTGGCGCCCTCGATCACGAATGCGCCGACCTTGAGCTTGAGGATCAGGTTGACGATGGTCTTCAGCGGGATATCGCTGACGTGCGGTCCCGGCCAACTGCCCCAGCAGACGTGATAGCGAATCTTCTCGCGCGGCAGGCCCTTGATCGCCTCGTTGAGGATCTCGACGTGGCGCGCCACCCATTTCAGATAGTCCTGCAATGACGCCGGCGGCACCATGCGATCGAACGTCACCGCCGTGCGCGCGTCATCGATCTGCACCAGGAGCCCGTTGTCGATGATCTGCTTGTACTCGTCGCGCATCGCAGCGCCGATCGCCGCCAGCACGTCATCGTCGTTCTTGTAGAACTCGTTCTTGCGATCCGGGATCACGCTCGCGGGTGCCGCGACCGGCAGAAAGGCCTCGGTCACCTTCACGCCGGCCAGCGCCGACTTGAAATTGTCGATGTCCTTCTGCAGCAGCTTCTGCCCGGTGTAGGCGATCGGGCCGACCACGACCGAATCCATTGTGGTCGCGGCCTTCTCTTGGGCGTCAAGTTCGGCATAGAACTCCGAGAACCGTGAGCGGTCAGCGCCGCGCGCAAACGTGTTCTGGCCGGGCTGAAACGGCCTGCGCTCGAAGCCGCCGAGGCGCTCCAGCACGTACTGCGACCATGAGAACGACTTGCCATATTCTCCGTCGCTGATGACGTCGATGCCGCAATCGGCTTGCTGCCTGACGATCTCAGCCACCGTGGACTTGAGCGTCCGCTCATAGGCGTCATGGTCGTAGGCCTGCCCGGCCTGTTTGGCGCGGTAGAACGCCTGCAACTCCGGCGGCCGGATCAGGCTGCCGACGTGAGTGGTGAGGATGCGGTCGGTGCTGCGCTTCATGGTGTCCTGATTCCGGCGGGTGTCCGGCAACCGTTATCAGGTCGGGATCACATTGCAAACGCAGGCACTGCCTGCGCTTTCAGCCCATTGGCGGCCCATCCGGGTGGGCAATTCCACGGAGCCGCGGCGTGATCCTAAACCGTTCCTTAACGGGAAAATCCTAACGTCTGCCCTGGGGTGGGCCGGACAGAACGACCGGCACTCGGGGCTGCATGGTTCGCATCGATTTCAATCGCCTGCGTTTTCTCGTCATAGACGACAACGCCCACATGCGTCGGATCATCCGCACGCTGCTGCACGGCTTTGGCGCGCGCGAGGTCTATGAGGCGGAGGACGGCGCGGCCGGGCTCGACGCCTTCACGCATTTCCTGCCGGACATCGTGCTGACCGACTGGGCCATGCCGATCTTCGACGGGCTCGAGCTCGCGCAGATGATCCGGCAGCCCGGCGCCAACGCCAACCCGTTCGCCCCCATCATCATGGTCACCGGCCACACCGAAAAGGCGCGCGTCACCGCGGCACGGGACGCCGGCATCACCGAATTCCTGGCCAAGCCAATCTCCGCCAAGGCGTTGTATCAGCGCGTCGTCAATGTGGTCGCCAACCCGCGCCCGTTCATCAAGACCAAGACCTATTTCGGGCCGGACCGGCGGCGCAACGTCAACACCAACTACATCGGCCCCGAGCGCCGCAAGGGCGGCAAGGCGGACGTGATCCGCCAGCAATCGCTCATGGATAAAGCCAAGGCGCTGGCCTGAGGAGCACCGTGGACATGAACAGCCCCAAACGCGTCAAGCCGGACATCATCACATACGGCGACCATGAGGTTATCTCCCCAGACACCAGCAAGATGCGCCGGCTGGTGCGTCCGGCCACGCCCACCGACGACGACCCGGTGGCGCGCGCCGAGAAGGCGCTGGAGCAGATCTCCGGCGAGTTCACGACCTGGATGAGCGACGAATGCGAGCGGCTCGACGCCGCGCGCCGCAGCGTGAAGGCCTCAGGCCTCAACAAGCAGACCAAACAGGAACTGTTTCTGTCCGCCCACGATGTGAAGGGCGATTGCAGCACGTTCGGCTTTCCGGCGGTGGCGCCCGCCGCCGACAGCCTGTGCCGGCTGCTCGAACACACTCCCGACATGACGCGAATTCCGGTGGCGATCATCGACCAGCACGTCGATGCTGTGCGCGCCATCGTGCGCGAGTACGCGCGCCCCGACATCACCATGATCGCCCACAGCCTGACGTCGAAGTTGCGGGTGGTTACCGACGAATTCCTGGCCGCGGAAAACCACCACCGGCCGGATTATCTGAAGGCGATCCTCAGCCCCGCGTTCTCGCCCGGCGAGCAGTTCTGATCAGGCTGCGGCCTGCTCTTCTTCTTCGTAGTAGTGAACCGGCGCGCGGTCGTCCTCGCCGAACGGCGACACCGCCGCGTCCGCCACCAGATCCTCGCAGAACATCCGCGCCTCTTCGCGCGCCGCCTCGGCATCGTAGCGGCGCAATAGCGTGAGCAGCGGCTCGACGTCATCGAGTGCCGCGCTTTCGCAACTGGTCAGCAC
>CAZKFS010000051.1:0-2219 GCA_964552275.1 uncultured Candidatus Saccharibacteria bacterium
TCCTCGAGCTCCCTCCGTCGAGCGTCGCTAGTCTCCAGAAAAGTCATGAGTCAACGAGATTTTTTAATCAATTTTTATTATGAAATTTGAAGAAAAAAAATTTAACATAGGAGAACTAAAAGGAATATCTCAAAAAAATATCGAGGAACATCTGAAACTTTATTCTGGCTATGTAAAAAATACCAACTCAATTTTGGAAAAAATTCCAGAATATCAAGGTTATGCAGAGCAAGATGCTTTTGCTCCATACGTTGTGAGTGAACTAAACAGAAGATTTAGTTTTGAATACAACGGCATGAGAAACCATGAAGTTTATTTTGACTCCCTTTCTGGTGGATCAAGTGAACTAAACAAAGACAGTGAACTTTTTAAAAGTTTAGAATATTTGTGGGGTTCATATGACAAATGGCTGACTCAATTCAAAGCACTTGCGATGACTCGTGGTGTTGGATGGGCAATGCTCTATTTGGATAAAAAAGAACACAGACTTTTAATGAACTGGGTAGACGAACAACATTTGGGACAACTCCAAGACTGTACCCTAGTTTTAGCACTCGATATGTGGGAGCACTCTTTCGTTTATGATTATCAACCAAGTGGCAAGAAACAATACATTGAAGATTTCTTTGCAAATTTAAATTGGAAAAAAATAGAAGAGAATTTCAATAAGGCTATTTAGGTTTATTATTAACAAAATATAATCCTCCAAAAATAAACAGATAAACAGAAATTAAAACAATTGGAGAAAATGATGGAAGAGATATTGCTCCAAAAGATAGGCTGGAACCGATATGAACTATTGTCAGTTGATACCACAAAAGAATATAAGTAAAAAATGCTGGAATGAAAGAAAGATAAAGTGAGAAGAGTCCAGCGATGCCAGTTATGAAACCGAGAAACATAGTGAGTGGTATAGTACTGAGAATTAAAACATTAACTGGCAAGGAAATAAGTGACAACAAACCAGTGTTATAAATAAGGAAAGGCAGAACTGTTATTTGTGTAGCGACAGTACTGGAAACAATTTCTCTCAAACCAAACCTCTCTGTAACTTTTGTAAAATATGGTGAAACAATAGGTGAAACAAAAACAATCCCTATAGTAGCCAGAACTGAAAGTTGAAAAGACGGATCGAATACAAGGAGAAGTGGGTTCGGAGTGAGCATAGCAATCACAGTGAAACCCAACACTCGACCCGCCTTATAATCTCGGTTTGTTCTTTTTGCAAAAAGTGCCACAAGAACCATGATGGCCGCTCGAGAAGCTGAAGCTCCCCCACCCGATAAAATAGTAAACAAAATGATACTCACCACACCTAAACCAAAACTATAGTTTGGTGGTAAAAATTTAAAAGCATTCATTATGCTTTCTGCGACAATAGCTATGTTGTATCCAGAAAGTACAACTATATGAGAGGTGCCTGTTCTCCTAAATTCTTCTAATAATTTTTCTCCTAAACTTTGTTTAGTGCCAAGCAAAAGTCCAGCTAGAAGACTGGATTGTGGTTGCGGTAAAACACT
Organism: uncultured Candidatus Saccharibacteria bacterium; assembly: GCA_964552275.1. Classification (GTDB taxonomy): domain Bacteria; phylum Patescibacteriota; class Minisyncoccia; order Phycocordibacterales; family DATDWN01; genus C7867-006. Next base: position 1,521 of record CAZKFS010000051.1, read on the forward strand.
ATCTATCGAATCCGTAAAAGCGTGTTTGGTTTTGAATAACAGGTTTTTTACAATGCTTCCATGACCAGAGGTGATGAGTTTTACTTGCGCAAAACTGCCAGTATACCAAATCCCTCTGACCCTCAGATAACCCTGGTAATCAAAAACCCTACCATCATCATTTTCTATATTTTTCGGTTCTTGAATAACAACGCTTAACTCGACCTTGTCACCATAACTAAACTCTGGATAAAGTGGTGTGGTAACTAAAATTTTTTCTCGCACACTCACAGTCGTAGTCCCAACCAAAATAGTCGAGAGTCTCACTGTGAGTTTCATGTTTTTCTCGCGGATATCTGGTTCAGCAACAACAATTCCTGTTGCAGAAATTTTCTGATTAGAAAACTCTACTAACTTTGATTCTGAATACAAATCAGAAACATACATCCTCCCTACCCCACCCAAAACTCCAAACAGAAAAAAGAAAGCTAGGAAAATTATTTTTCTATGTTGTTCTTCTATAAAATATTTGTAAATAAAAACTATCCCAGAAACAACAACCAAAAAAGCAAAAAGCCATGGTGTGACCGAAACCAGTGAACCCAATACTATCCCCCCAATAAATCCAAAGATAAATGAGATTATCATATTTTTATTAGAACTTTTTTCTCCTCATAACTTTTCTGGAGCACGGATATTTTTCTGCTGAAAAATTCCTCG
>CAZKFS010000052.1:0-2196 GCA_964552275.1 uncultured Candidatus Saccharibacteria bacterium
GTGCTCCAGTCTTCTTCTCGTTCGTCGTTGTTTTCTAATTTCCTGTGCAATGTTTTAAAAAATTAATAGTTTGATGAGTGTACTGTTTTATATAAAAAACGAGAGCCACCGCCGAGTAAATCGGAAGTGGCTCGTGAGAGAACAACGAGGGGGCGCTATGCGGAGATCGCCCCCAGCAAGCGCAACGGCCAGAAGACGACTCGAATGACCCGAACGACGGGAAGAAACTCCGGAAAGAGTTCCTCCAAAGTGCTCTGAAGTGCCATGCAACCCTCCACTATCTCAATTATATCATAAATTGATTTTAAAGTAAATACTCCTTGTTGAATACGTAAAAACTGGTATGCTTATTAATTATGGCTGAAGAAATGGATAAAAATGATCATCGTGTAATAGGTAAAGAATTGGGACTGTATGTTTTTTCTGACACAGTTGGAAAAGGTCTTCCTATGTACACCGACAAAGGTGCAACTATTCGTAGGGAACTAGAAAGATTTATAGTAGATCTAGAAATAAAACGTGGATATAAACACGTTGTAACTCCTGATATTGCAAAAATAGATTTGTATAAAAAATCTGGACACTACCCTTACTATAAAGACACGATGTATTCCCCTATAGTTGTTGACGATGAAGAGTTTATGCTTCGACCAATGACATGCCCTCACCATTTTGAACTATACCTTTCCAAACCACATTCATACAGAGAACTCCCTATTCGTATTGCTGAAATTGCAAAACTATACAGATATGAGGCTTCTGGTAACTTGTCAGGACTTGTTAGAGTGAGATCTTTCTGTTTGGCAGACTCACACATCATATGTGCCGACACGAAGCAGGCCCAAGAAGAAGTTAAATCAGTTTTGGACCTTATAGAAGAAGTTGCTGGAGTTTTTGGTCTCAAAAAAGGTGAGGACTTTTGGTATAGACTTTCTCTTGGAGACAGAAGTGATGATAAAAAATACTACAAGGACGACAAGGCATGGGATGAATCTGAACAAGTCCTGAGAGAAGTTTTACAAAACCAAGGTGTAAAATTTGACGAGGCAGAAAATGAAGCTGCTTTCTATGGTCCCAAAATAGACATCCAGATGAAAGATGTTCGTGGGATAGAAAATACTGCTTTCACAGTACAGTATGACTTTGTTATGCCAAAAAGATTTAACCTTGTTTACACAGCAAGTGATGGAATAGAAAAGCAAGCAACTGTTGTTCACCGATCTTCTATTGGTGCTATTGAAAGAATAATGGCTTTTATAATAGAAAAATATGAGGGCAACTTCCCTCTTTGGCTTTCACCTACTCAAGTAAAAGTAATCCCTGTTCGTGAAAACCACAACGAATACGCCCAAAAAATTCATGATATGTTAATAGAAAATGGTATAAGATCAGAGTTGGATTCAGAGGATTCAAACCTTGGTACAAAAGTCCGTGATGCAAAGACAAACAAAATTCCTTATTGGATTGTTTTAGGAGACAAGGAAGTCGAAGCAAACCTAGTTACTTTGGAATCTAGAAGTGGTGAGAAAATACAAATCACAGAAAAAGAATTACTAGAAAAATTACAAATAGAAATTAAAAACAAACTATAATTTTCAAAATATATGACACAAAAAAAATTATATAGAAGTGACACAGACAAAGTTTTAGCTGGAGTTATTGGTGGTTTGGGTGAATACTTTGATATAGACCCAACCATTCTGAGACTCGGTTATCTTTTGATAGCCGTTGCAACTGCGGTTTTCCCAGCCATCATAGCCTACTTTGTAGCTTGTCTTATTGTTCCAAAGAAACCACACGTACACCACATGCACCACACTGAGAAACACGAGCACAATCACAAAGAGGAAGAACCAAAATCTGAATAAACTAATTTAATTATTTACTTTCAGCGTAGACCTCCAATTTGATATATCGATGTTTTTAAAAACATCTTCACCAACGATAGGTTTCCATTTTTTGTATAATTCTATAGTGTGATAAAAACTATAACCATAAACACTAGTTAGTAGGTACAGAAATACTGAATGATTCTCTATAATTTCAATGTACGCTTTTCTTATAACATTCAAAGCGTTATGTTTATAATTTTTTGAAAAAATTATCTTTGCTGAAATTTCTTCGATTGAGTTGAACAAATCAGTAACGTCATCATAAACATCATTATCAAGAAATACTATTTTAATATAACTATCA
>CAZKFS010000053.1:0-1732 GCA_964552275.1 uncultured Candidatus Saccharibacteria bacterium
CTCTTATTTTTCTATTCCAGATTTTCAAATTAATGAAAAAATATTTTATATACTCCTCATAATACGATCTCTGACAGAGAAAAATTTTATTATTCAGACTAGACAAGAGTCAGTAAAAATATTTGACTATGCGACCAAAGGAAACTTGATAGATTTCTATCGTGACGAAATAAATGACAGAAAAGAAATAGGTTATCCGCCTTTTACTACTTATATAAAAATAACTCTAGAAGGTGAAAAGGCTTCCATAAAAAAACAAATGTCTGAAATAGCCGAGCTTATGAAACCATATGATCTGTCCGTTTTTGACGCTTGGAACCCTGGAGGTGCTCACAAATACACTGTACACGGACTGATTTCATTACCAGAAGACAAGTGGATTGATAAAATACTACTAGAAAAACTGAGACTACTACCCCAAAACTGCATTGTAAAAGTGAACCCTATTACTCTTCTATAAGCGACAGATTTGTGGTAAGGTATTGAAAATGACAAAGAAAATACTTCAAAAAGAGTCTCCTGTACTTAGGGAAACAGCACAAAATGTTCCCCTTGAAGAAATAAAATCTTCAAAAATTCAAAAAGTCCTGAAAGAGATGAAATCCGCTCTCCTGTCCCAAGATGATGGAGTCGCTATCGCTGCTCCCCAAATAGGATATTCTCTTAGAATATTTATTGTATCTGGCAGGGTAAAAAATATCACCAAGGGCAACAAAGATGAAATAAAAGACTCATCAAATGATATAGTTTTTATAAACCCCACAATAAAAAAAGTTTCAAAAGAAAGAAAGGTTTTGGAAGAGGGTTGTTTGTCTGTGAGGTACCTGTATGGACAAGTAAGTCGTGGTGTAAAAGCTACAGTTGAGGCATACGATGAAGATGGTAAGAAATTTACCCAAGGCGGAACTGGACTTATGGCACAGATCTTCCAACACGAAGTCGATCACCTAAACGGCATCTTGTTCATAGACAAAGCAAAGAATGTGGAAGAAATATATCCGAAAGAAGAAAATCAATCCAAAAAAAATGATAGACGATAAAAAATTATCTTGGGTATTCTTTGGGACATCAAGATTTTCTGTGATAGTACTAGATGAGCTAAAATCCAAAGGCCTAACCCCAAAACTCATAGTAACCACAGAAGACAAACCCAAAGGAAGAAAACTAGTGCTTACTCCGCCAGAAGCTAAAATTTGGGCAGAAAAAGAGAAAGTAGATTTTTTGCAGTTAAAGAATTTGAAAAATACCGAGAGCTTTGAAAAAATAAAATCTTTTGGTGAATTTGATTTTTTCTTGGTTGCTTCTTATGGGAAAATAATCCCTGAAAACATATTGGAAATACCAAAAAACAAAACTCTAAATATTCACCCTTCTCTCCTACCAAAACTCAGGGGGGCTTCTCCAATACAGAGTGCGATATTGAACGAAGATAAAACCGGAGTGACCATAATCAAACTAGACCCCGAGATGGATCATGGGCCAATACTCATGCAAAAAGAGCTCAACATAGAGTGGCCCCCATATGCAGAAAAACTAGAAGAAGAGTCTGCAATACTCGGATCTTCTATGATTTTAGAAATCTTACCTTCTCTTATGAAAAAAGAAATGGAAGAAAAAGAACAAGACCATTCAGAAGCAACTTTTTGTGAAAAGATTAAAAAGTCTGATGCCGAGATAAAACTAGAAGATAATCCAGAAACTAATCTTAGAAAAATAAGAGCCTATCATTTGT